>JBPCIQ010000106.1:0-15443 GCA_051006135.1 Pyrinomonadaceae bacterium
ACTTGAACGGTTGCAACCGGATGGCAGCACTCAAGTACCATTTTGACTTAAGAGTTTTTGGTAGGTTGAATCTAGCATCCGGTCGCTACCGCTCGCGGTTGGACAATAATTGAACGGCGCCATTGAGTAACATCGTGAAAAACGATAGACAGAGTGATAAGAGCGAAAGCGGCGAAGAGACGAAGCCTGCACGCGAAGACCGCACGGTCACGGCGCTGCCCGCTTCGGAAACGCGCCAGAGCGGCTATTCGAGTGGTGGCGGAGAAGTTGTTTACCGTCGCGCCGCCGCAGCGGAGGGCACTGAACCTGGTGTTTCTACTTCCGCAGTCAGCCCCCCCCGTGGTCGCTCACGCGAGATAGCACCCGCAATTTCACCATTGATAGTTGGCTTCACTGTGCTGCTCGCGCTCATTCTCACTCTGGGGTATCTGAGCGTTCGTCGCATGGATGACGTTAGCTTTCGCGTGCTCGACCTGGAAAACCAGCATGCTGCAAAACTAGGTTTACTTCTGAAGTTACGTCTCGGTCTGACAAAACTGAACAACGAAGCGCGTGCACGGCAGGAGTCGGATGCTCGTCGCGAGCTGAAACCTCCATTCGAGTTTCGCTTGAGCCTGGCCCGCGAAGAAGTTAATCAACTGCTCGGCCAACTTGAAAAGCCACCACTTTCGGACGACCCCGCATGGCACAGATTTCGGGATGATTTGCAGTCATATGTTGAGGTTACTAACGACTTGCGCAGCTATTCATTCGAGGGTTTTTCGAAGTTTCGCACTGTGGACGAAGAAGTCGACGGCTTATTAGCGGCCTCCGCCATCGAGCAGTCGGAAATACTTCGCCAAAGTGAGGCAATTGAACAGGAAGCGACGCGAGCGATTCGTCTGTGGAGCCTAATTGCGTTGCTGGTTGGCGCCATAGTGGCTACGGGGACAATCTGGGAGGTGCAGCGCCGTTTTAGACAGATGCGCCGTAGCATGTTTGAGGCGCGCCGCGAGCGGACTTTCACAACTCAATTGCTCGAAGGAATGGTTAGCGCTGTGGCGGCCATTGATGAGCACGATCGCATTCGCAGCGCCAATGCTGCTTTCTTCAAGATATTTCCCGGTGCCAGTATTGGCGCATCTGTGTTCGAGAATTCTGGTGCTGATGATGCAATGAAGATGCTTTCAACTTCGCGCGCGAGCAAGGCGGCGTATAGAGGCCGTTTTGTTTGCGGCATTGAAGGCAACGGACATAATGAGAAAACCTTCGATGTGTATTCTTCACCGATCTCAATCGATGGTGAGCGAGGTCAGATTGTAACTCTCGTTGATGCAACCGAAGCAGCTGACGCTGAACGAAGCTTGCGAAGACAAGAGTCTCTGGCAGCGGTGGGGCAGGCGACCGCTCAAGTGGCGCATGAAATACGAAACCCCTTGGGCAGCATCCGCTTGGGCGTCTCGATGCTTCGCGATAGCGTAAGAGATAAGGAAGGTCTGAATACCATCGACCTCGTCGAAAGAGGAATCCGGCATTTGAACAAGTTGGTAATTGACGTTACGCAGTTCTCGCGGCAGAAGTCTTTGGAACGTGCCCCGGTAAATCTTCATGACTTGCTCAATCGAAGTCTGGATCTGGTTTCGGAGAGCATCCAGGAAAAGCACACTCCGGTGGAGAGGAAATTCAACGACCAAAGCCTCATGGGCCATTGGGATGGCCACCAGCTTCGTCAGGTTTTCGTTAACGTGATTGCAAATGCGATTGATGCCAGTCCTGACAAGTCGCCGATTACCGTGTCCACAGAGGACTTGAGCTCAGATGGAAGCGGGAAGGGTGATGGTGTGGCTGGCAAGCGGTACGTTCGGATTATGGTTGCTGATCAAGGCAATGGAATCGACTCACCCACCCTTGATCGCATTTTTGAACCATTTTATTCCACGAAAAAGCGGGGCACGGGCCTCGGTCTGGCGATTGTTAAGCAGATCGTAGAGCAGCACGAGGGACGCATTTCGGTGGATAGCACGTTAGGTAAGGGAACAAAATTTATTATCGACCTGCCGCTCTGATCACAGAACCCCAATCCCCAATTTGACGGAATAAGTGAGGGTGAGACTTGTTGTTTCGACAGTCTGCCCTTTCTGCTCTCTTTCCGGCTGACGGTTCTGCTCGATCTGGGCTCTCGTACGGCTGGCCACTCTGTCTAACATCTGGAATACGCAAAGTGACCTGAGGTGACTAGGTTTGAGAGTTTGATTTGCTGCTGAGTGGCTTCGTAGAGAAACAAGAAGAATCAACCCCTGTGCGTTTATTCATGAAGCGCTGCGAGGTGGCGATAAGCTTTCCGCGCGGCATCTATTGTCCGGACTATAATCTCATCTGAATGAGCCGCGCTGACGAACGCTGCCTCAAACTGCGAAGGAGCAAGATACACACCCTGATCGAGCATTGCATGGAAAAACCTGCCATATAATTCCCGGTCGCTCTTATTGGCTGTGGTCCAATCAGAAACAGGCCCCTCAGTGAAGAAGCTCGTCCACATGGATCCGACTCGATTTATCACAGTGCTGATACCTGCGTCGGCAGCAGCCGCAGACAGTCCGTCGCACAAGTTGGTCGTAGCTCGTTCAAGGTTTTCGTAAATCGATTTATCTCTTAACCGCCGTAAGGTAACAAGGCCGGCGATCAGAGACAGAGGATTGCCCGAAAGGGTGCCGGCCTGGTAGATCGGACCGGAGGGGGCAATATTCCTCATTAGATTCTTGCTGCCGCCGTAAGCGCCGACGGGTAGACCGCCGCCAATGATCTTGCCCAGGGTCGTAATGTCTGGCATCACGTCGTAGAGTTCCTGCGCGCCGCCGCGGGCCACGCGAAATCCCGTCATCACTTCATCGAAAATCAGGAGCGCACCGTTCTCGCTGGTTAGCTCACGAACCCTTTTCAAGTAACCATCTCTCGGTGGCACACAGCCCATGTTTCCCACTACTGGCTCGATGATTACCGCCGCAATGTCATTATGTTGGTTGAAAACCTGCGCGAGCGATTCAGGATCATTGAACGCGACCGTGAGTGTGTTCGCCGCGAGCGAGGAAGGAACGCCGGGACTGTCTGGCAATCCGAGCGTTGCAACACCCGATCCGGCTTTAACAAGCAAACTATCGCCGTGACCGTGGTAGCAGCCCTCAAACTTGATGAGCTTATTGCGACCCGTCACACCCCGCGCCAGACGGATAGCAGACATTGTGGCTTCCGTGCCGCTATTGACCATCCGCACCATCTCAATCGAGGGCACTGCATCAATGATCTCTTCCGCGATCTCAACTTCCAGTTCATGAGGTGCCCCGAAACTGGTGCCGCGGGTAGCGGCTTCTGCCAAAGCGGCAACAACCTCAGCGTCAGTATGCCCAAGAATCATGGGGCCCCAGGATCCGACGTAGTCGATATAGGTGCGGCCATCGACATCGGTCATCGTTGCACCGGTCGCACTCTTGATGAAACGCGGCGTTCCACCAACCCCGCGAAATGCTCTTACGGGAGAGTTCACGCCGCCCGGCATTAGTTCAACCGCACGAGCAAAAAGTTCGTTCGAGCGACCGGCATCTTCTTTTGGTTTTGGTTTCACAGAATGCATTCTGGGCGAGATGGTTAAGCTAATGCAAGAAGCGGCTATCAGAATACTCTGATAGCCGCTTCACAAAAGCCAACGGGGCTGAGGCCCTCCCTAATGGTCGGGCTCCTGCCTTCATCCCTTGTCGGGTGGGATAGTTAACTGCTGTCCAACCTGGATCTTGTCAGGTCTCGGAGTATCTGGCGGTTGGCGTAGAAGATCAGCATGTACTGGTTCGGATCTCCGTAGAACTGCTTGCTGATCTTTGACAGATTATCGCCAGCTTTAACGGTATAGGTTTCGCCGCCCTGCCCACTCCCGCCGCCGGCAGCCGCTCCCATTGCACGGCTATCCACGCTGATGTCCGCGGTAATGTCATCCGCATTGGATTCACCAATTTGATCTGGTCCCAGAATTTACTTTTTGCGTCTTCAGCTTTTTGCGTCTTCAGACGGAGCGGAACCCTTGATGAAGAGTTTATCGTCCTGAACGTGAAGGTTCTGAAACTGTATCTTTTGCTGATCGGCGGCTCAGCACCGATTGGTATTTCTGTTTGAGTACGTTGAAACGTTGTTCAGCCTTCGGTTGTTGTTGAGTGTCAGATGCGCCACGTCCGCACATCTTGTCAAAAAGTCCCGTCTTTCCTGTTACCCGTTACAAACCTACACGGCGACATGTTGATACGCAAAACAACCTGATTGTCGCGTATCGCAATCACACGCCTCAGTCAACATATCTATTTGTCCTGCAACTTTGGCCAAAGGAGGGACTTTTTCAGGATGGCTCGGCGAAGTACCATTCAATTACACAGCCTCGATGGGATCCAAACACTCAACTTTAGGATGTTCAAAGGGGATCCGTCAATCTGATGCGACTCCTTAACTATCTCAAGTCCTCTTTGCTACTGGCCTGGCTCGATGCGGTCTATGCTCTCTTTTGGTTCAACCGTAATGGTCTTAAAAGTGGACATGCGAACTAGTCCGGGCGCCGCACCCTTTGGCTTAGAAAGAAACTTGCGGGATGTGTAGTGAATCGTAACCTTGGAATCACTACTTGCCCGGCTAAACTTAGCCGCGAGTTGAGCCGCTTCGATAATCGTGCGATGCGGAATCTCGCTGCGAGTTTGGTTGCGAATTACTACGTGCGAGCCCGGGTAATCGGCAGCGTGAAGCCAAAGGTCATGTGGGCGGGCCACCCGAAAGGTCAAGTGGTCGTTTGTATGGGCCGCGCGACCAACAAGGATTTCGTAACCATCCGACGAGCGATAACGGCGTACCCCAGGGATCTTGTCGGCTTTCTTTCGCTTTCTTCTCTCGCCAGGGGCCGGAACATTTGATCCTTCCAGTATTGCAAGTGCATCTTCGTCGCGCGCAGAGATGATTCTTTCAAGCTCCGCGCGTCTGGCCAGGAGTTGCGGGATTTCTCGTTCCAGTTGGGCCAGCCTCGTGGCAATCTCTTCCGCAGCGCGTTTCGCCTTTGTGTAACGTGCAAAGTATCGGCCAGCCTCGTCTTGTAATGAGCTGTTTTCGTCGACCTCAATCTCAATCTCCGGCGCATCGTCCGAGTAATAATCCGTGAGCGTGACCGCGTTACCCTCGCGCCGGGCATTAGCAATGTTAGCCAACAAGAGATCTCCCATTCGTTTGAGTTGGCCGGGATCGCCGTGGGCAATCAGATCTCTTGTTAGATTGCTCTTTAGCTTTACGCCTTGAGCTATTTCTTTTTGCAAGCGAGTTAGTAGCGTTTTTGAGCGAGTGGCGAAGATTGCGGCCGCTTCCAGGTGAGTGTAGTAATCATCTGCAGCCGCAGAGAATGAAGGAAAGGCGCCCAGTTCCAGTGGCTTTTCTTCTCCGATGTGAAGCCCTTCCGGCCGGTGTGGGGTGGGAGTGTCGCGGAGGACTCCCTGACGGTTGGGATTCTGCCATTTGGGAGGGTGATATTGGTCACCGACCTGTTGACCCTCGCCTTTCGGGACTCGCAAAGCATGCGTGATGAGACCCTCCTCACTGAGCAGGAATAGATTTGCCGAACGACCGCTAAGCTGGGCCGCCAGAGTTGCATTGTGTGTCGCACCCACTTCATCCACGACCAAGAAAGAGAGTCTCACAACGCGCTCGGCATCGTCCCTAATGATTGACAGTAGCTCTCCCCCACCCAGGTTAGTACGCAACGCATGGGCGAACGCCGAAGGTGCAACAGTTTGTTTTTCCAGGTCTCGAAGCCGCCGCTTCATCAAGTGCAAGCGAGGCCAGGCAGGGTCAACGCTGATCAACAAATAACCGGCTTCTCTCGATCCCAAATCTAGCGCCAGAGAAAGTGAAGAGAGCTGGAAGATCTTGCCCAAAAAGCGGCCGGAAAGGCTGGCGCTAATCTCTTTGACGATCTCCGCTATTGTTTGCTGATGCACGGGATTAGTCTTGTCGGCAGGCTACCAGATCTAGCTACGACAAACAAAAGACCCTGCCCAAAAAGAGAAGAGCAGAGCCAATTCATCGCTGCACTGGAGGGGTTACGTCAGGATAACGGCTGTGTGCGTAAGGCGATCGTGAGCCGTTCGTTGTTCGGAATCAACCAGGGCGTAAAGAATCCCGATTCCCAGAGTCAGCAGGGATGCAAGATAAAGCAAGCCTCGCCCGGCGGACTGACTGCCCGTAGGGATCAAACCAGTTCGCTCGTCTACGACACGTAAAGATAAAAGGCGCATTCCAAGCGTGCGGCCCGTAAGCGCTGTCGAAACCGTCAGGTATAGGAAGCCCAGTATGGAAAAAACTCCAGCTCCAGCAATCACTACTCTCAAGTCCTGCCAGGTTAGATTTGCCAGTTCCACCGCCGCGGGGAAGAAAGTCCAGAGGAGGCCCACAACAATCAAATCAATCAAGGCGCCGACAAGTCGGGAAAGCACTGGCGCTCGAACGTGACTGACGTCTTCGACGCGCACTGCGGTGTGAACAGCATCAAGATAGTTAAGCGCGGGATCGTTGGGATCGCCGGCGATCATTCGCCTCGGCAAAGTTCTGATTTCCAGGCCTTCGTTTTTTGGGGGCGACGGTACTACGACCAGGTTATGAGCTTTGTCAGGCTGTGCGGGTTTGACGTCTGGAGCGGCGTCGTCAAAATCTGGGGTGGCGGCTCTAGCCGCCTCCTCGAGGTCCAGTTCAGCGTGATTTAGGTAGGCACTTTCCTCAGCGTAAGCCACTGCAGTGGCTGCAACTGCATTATTCGAGCGACCTCCTGAGGAGTGGACGTGAGCTCGTTCGATCCGACGGAGTGCAGCGGCAACAAGAGGATTAAGGGGCGCTACTTCAGCGTGAGGCAATAGTTCGAGTTGCACTTTTGACTCGGCGGTCGTTTCTTGTCGTCGTTGCTCTTCTTCGGCCGCTTCAAGGGCACGCCTTTCCTGGACTTCCCGCACCCGCTCGCTCAGTTCCAGCCGCCACTGAGGCACCGTGCTTCGCAAAACGCCCGGAAATTCGATCAGTCTCGATGTCTGCCTTGCTTGTTTTTGTGGGGTGGGGCTCGCCTCGGCCATTAGTTCCGGCTGCTCGTTTACTGCCGAGGCTCCGCATTCATTACATTTCCCGAAGTCGATTTCATGGAGGGCGCCACAAGAGTGACATCGCATACGAAAGTCCTCCGAGAGGGAATCACCTGAACCGTTCAGCAGTGCTCGTGACAGCTAAACCCAAGCTCAGTAAACAGTCGCGCCGCATACTATCAGGAACTACTTTAAGTGGCAATCAGAAAATACTACACAGCGTTGGAGTTCGGAATTGGAGCGAGCGCGTGTGGGTGGGCAGTGGAGGTGCTCGGTGAGTTTTAAAGAGGAGTGCGACCGGCGAAGCCCGCGTCCACGTCGTGCCACCATTCAAGCTCATCACCATCCCCAATCTGCCAGCAAAGGAGTACGACACGGCCGTCACGCAGGGAGGGAAAATCTACCAGGCCTCGATCAAAGTCTTTGAGCTGAACCCCCAGGGACTCAAGTTCCGCCATTAGCGCGCTGAGACCCATCAAGAGAGCGGCATAACGCAGCCCGTCCCCTAAGCCGCCGCCTCCCCTTTCAGCTCCGTCGGCAGCTTTTTTTGCGGCCTCCCGATAACGGAATAATTGTTTGTGGGTGCGTTGAACCTTGGCCAGGATGTTACGTACGGTTGGCAGGAGCGCGTTTGCCTCTTGGACGGTGAATATCTTCATTTGGGAGTATTTCGTTACGGACTTTTAGTGTTCATCCGTTACGCGGATAAATGCGGTCGCCGGTCCATAATCGTCAACCTCTTCGTCAATGTCCGACTCAATGACCACTATCGCCGCCTGAAATCCAGTGGACGAATTCTCCTGCGGCATCTGAATATGCTCATGCATGAAGGGGGTGGACGCGTGGTCATGCAACTCGCGCTCGTCGTAACGAGGACCGTGGGTAGCCTCCTTGCGCACCTTCTCCGCGATTTCACCCAGGTCAATGAAGTAGTCAGCAACGTCGATCAACCTTGGCGCCGTGTTTGAGCGGAAACCGGCAACCTCCACCCGGCAACCTTTGTAGGCGACGGCGTTGACTGCGTAAACGAAATCTTCGTCACCGGAGACAAGGACAGCTGTGTCGTAACGGCCGGCGAGCGAAAGCATATCGACAGCAATCTCGACATCGAGATTTGCCTTGCGCGTTCCGTCATAGAATGTTTTCAGTTCCTTCTGCACGACACGAAAGCCGTTTCGTCTCATCCAAAGCAAAAAGCCCTGCTGACGCTCGGCGCCGATATCCACGCCAGTGTAGAAGAAAGCCCTGAGTAATCGGCCGTCGCCAAGCAAGACGCGGAGCAGCTTGTTGTAGTCAATGTCGATGTTGTGAAACCGTGCCGCGTGAAAAAGATTGTTACCGTCAATGAACACAGCGACTCTGCCACGATGACCCAACTGCCAGGAAATATTGTTGGTAGGATCAAAATTATGCATTTGCATCCAGACTCCAAATTAGTTTCTGAATCAAGCTAATATAGTTTTGAAATCAAGCTAAGCATGCGGTTTTTGTGGGCTTTTGGTCAAGTTGACAGGCCAGCAGCGTAGCGGATCCAGTTAAAGTTAGTGGCAGTCTAACCGAAATTTAGCCGCGGATTAACGCGAATGTGCGGATCTGAAAAAGAAGTATTAGGATCAACAAGCCTTAGAAACAAAGGACATGTTCTCAGTGGCTTTGATTCTTGCTGGTAGACTTAAACACGAGGACCGTGCGGCTATCGAGCGGCGACTATCTCGCCTTCCAGTGCGTCCAAGTAAACGTAGGTGACCGGTGCGTTCTTGAGGGCGACTTCCCAGGCAAGGTGGAATTCCAGCGTGACGGTGCTGGTTCTTGAAGGCAGCACATAGACGACTAATTCGCTGGTGGTGATCTCAGTGTTCGCGGATAGCTGAAAAGTTTGCTGGTTACCGGCGGAGTCGGTATAGGTTATGCCCTTTGCGCGCACGCGTGGCATCACATCTTCGGATTTTACCTGCGGAACAACCGCAGCGAGCGCTGCTTGCAATCGCTCCACATCGGGTATGCAACTGCTTGAGACGTTGAGCAAGCGCCGGTCTGGCGTGAAGTGAATCTCCAGCTTCCCATAATCGCCACGGAGAGGATAACGAAAGGGCCGCTGTTCATATTTTGCTACTTTCGTTCCATCTTTCTGATCAATTCGCTCAACGAGTGAGAGAGCCGCCGGGTCGGCTCCGATTAAATTTCGCCAATCGTTGATGAATCTTCGCAGCGCCTCTCTCGTTTCCTCTTCGCTCATTTCAGTGCCACTCCCAACCTTCGGCAGGTAGAGGGGAGTGCCAAGTTTGCCTGGCAGGCTTTTTACAGTTGCGGTCACAGGCTGCAGGTAGACCGCGCTTTGATCGCCCTCCTGTGCGTAGAGTCGTTTGAAAGCAATGACGGCTGAATCTCTTCTCTGAGTCTGTTCGGTAAGTATCACAGGATAGGGCGGCCCCCCTGCTCTTGGACCACTCACCTCCGCCGGTTTCATCATGGCACACGCATTCAGCGCCGCGGCAATGGCGAGAATCAGGAAGACCCTTGGTTGGCGGCTGGTAATCACGAAGTTAAGCACGAACTCAAATCATTCACCGCACAATTGGTCTCGAAAATTCGATACATTCCGGTCTGCGTCGTATAATCCAAACGATTGGAGGAGCTGTTGCCTAAAGATAACGAAATTATTCCCTTTTTCCACGACGGACCAGTCGCTCCCCTGCAGCCCCAGGGATTTGCGCCGGATCAAATGGTCCGCTGCGAAGAATGCTTGCGAGCAAATCCGCCAACGAGATTAGACTGCCTTTACTGCGGCGTTGCCCTGCCCCTTGACGAAAAGACCGCTAGCCTGTTGAAGCCGACCCTCAAACCAATTGATCAATGGGCTCGCGGGTATAACAACATCTTTCTGCCTCACGCAGCAAATGACCTGACTCCGGAGATTGTGAGCGAGGCGGCGAGTTTATTGAAACTCAGCTCCGACGATCTGGATCGAATCCTGGCCACTGGTATCCCTCTGCCCCTCGCCAGGACTGCGACTCATGACGAAGCATCACTCGTCGAGAGCAGATTGAAAGCTCTCGGTCTGAATACTGAGATCGTGTCGGACACTGATCTGGCCATGCAGGAATCACCCCCAATTCGGGTCCGAGCCCTGGCCCTCGATGAAACAGGGGTAACTGCGATACCGATGGCCGCAGAAGACGGAATGCAGATTCCCTGGCAGGATTTTGTCCTGCTAGTGACCGGAAGATTGACTACGAATCGGGTTGAGCTGAAAGAGCGAAAGGGACGACGCAACGAGAATGAGATCCTGGAAGCCGACCAATTCTTCGCGGACGAGGTGGTCGTGGACTTATATTGTAAACAGCAAGTTGGAAACCTCCGAATTCGCGCGAGCGGCTTTGATTTTTCCTGCCTGCCGCAAAAGGGCCTGACTGTCGCGGAAAACCTTGCAGGACTGATCAAGCTCATTTGTGAAAAGGCGCCGGCAGCCGAATACGATGATTCCTTTAACCTGGCACGCAAAGCGCTCGAACTAGTGTTGCCCTCTGAACAACAAACAGAGTCGCGCGGTTGGCGGCGTCAGGCTTTAGGTAGGTACACGATCGAAGCGGCAACGGAGGTGAGTAACGAAGTGCAGTTCACCCGCTATTCGCGTCTTCGTTATCATTTAAAAACCAAAGCCAGTGGTTCCTCCTGATGAAGAACCAGAAGCGACAACGGTACGGGCTACCTGCGAACGGGGCACGAACTCAGCCGCACAATACTCAGTGCGATCGCAGCGATTCCGCAGCTTTGGGTTCTAGCGACCAAATCCACGGGCTAATCCCAGTGCTGGAAGCTCTCAGGGCAGGCAAACGGTCCATCGAGAGTATTGCTGTTGCCACGGGAGCGAGGCACGAGCGTCTGCGAGAATTGCTAACACTGGCAAGAGAAGCTCGAGTGCCCGTTCATCGAGTGCCGCGAATCAGCCTTGATCGGTCCTCTGGCGAGACATCACACCAGGGTGTTGTTGCCAGAACGTCGGCGGCCCGTTATCGCGATGCGGACGAACTCCTCGAACTGCTTGCCGCCCGGGTCGGTACCGACCAGGGTCCGCTCGCGTTGGGTTTGGATGGAATCGAAGACCCTCGTAATTTCGGGGCCATTTTACGGACTGCAGAATGCGCCGGCATTGATGGAGTGTTTATTCCGGAGCGACGCGCCGTAGGTTTGACCGATACGGCGGCGAAAGCCGCAGCTGGGGCAATCGAGTATGTTCCGGTCGCGCGTGTCACAAACCTTGTGCGATTGATAGAGCAAATGAAAGAACGTAACATCTGGGTTGTCGGGGCCGCAGGAGACGGTGCTTTGAACTATACGGAGTGGGACTGGACACTGCCGACCGCCCTCTTTCTTGGCAGTGAAGGCTCGGGGCTTCATCGGCTGGTGCGGGAACGATGCGACTCGCTCCTTCGGATTCCGATGGTCGGACGTTTGAATTCACTAAATGTCTCGGTCGCAGCAGGCGTTCTGCTATACGAAGCACTAAGACAACGAATGCAGGCAAAGCAAACAGCGAAGCAACTCGGCAGTTAGCTTAGACCAAACTGAAAATAGTAGGAGGTCGAAATGTTCTGTCCGAAATGTGCAGCGCAAAATTTGGAAGGTGCCAGCTATTGTCGTGTGTGCGGGGCGAACATCAGTCTTGTGCCGCAGGCCTTGTCCGGGCAATTGCCGCAAGCTCTCGAGGAGGACTTATCCCGCAGGGAGAAGCGCGAACTCAAGAGATACGGCAAGGAAGCCAGCCTTGATGGTGCGTTTAAGAATGTATTCATGGGCGTCGCATTTCTGCTTGTGTCGATGGCGCTTGCGTTTTCCCCAATGGGTAGGGCTTGGTGGTTCTGGATGTTGATTCCGGCCTTCTCTCTAATGGGAACTGGCGTGGCGCAGTACATTCGCGTGCGGGAGGAGCAAAAGCGCCCGATGATTGCCTCCGCGTCTGTTCAGCCTTTTCAGCCCGCGATCCAGAGCGCTCCTCGCGTTAGCTCGTTTCCCAGGCGCAACACGGGCGAGCTTGCACCGCCACCCAGCGTTACGGAAGGAACAACGCGCCACCTCGGCGCCGAAGCACCCACCAGGCATCTTGATGCTAATGAACCAACGAAATAGATGATTTGAGAGTTGAATGGAGGCGATGTCTGATTGCGACCAAGTCGTTAGACGGTGTATCGCCTCGAATTGTTTTTGATGAGAGCCAGCAACTCAGTTCGTATATGTGTTCCGGTCTGCGAACGAACGGTTGCTGCCTTCGGGCGCGCGGGCGCGCGAGTGGGCGAGGCAGGCGATCTGATTGAATTGAGACTTGACTGCCTTGATGGCAGCGAACTGAAAAGAGCGATGCAGGGAATGGAAGCCCTGCTCAATTCATTCACGCTTCCTAAGATTGTAACTCTCCGTCCATCCGAACAAGGCGGTCACCGGGATCTGGATGATCAAGCACGCGATCAATTGTGGCGCATGGGTGCGCAACTGGCCGGTGCGGAATTTGTGGATCTCGAGCTGGATATTGTTGAGAGATTGAGTTCTTCAGAGAGTTCCATTTCGCGGTCCTTGGATTGGGGAAAAGTAATCTGTTCTCACCACGATTTCGCCGGGGTCCCGTCTGACATCGATGAAATTTATGAACGCATGGCGCGCACTCCGGCGCAAATCCTGAAGATCGCGGTCCAGGCTGGGGATGTTACGGATTGCATTCCAGTCTTTCGATTGCTCGAGCGCGCCAGGAGCGAACGCCGCGAACTGATTGGAATCGCAATGGGAAGCGCGGGAATCATAACGCGCGTTCTTGGCCCGTCGCGCGGGTCCTTTCTTACCTATGGATCAAGCGACAGTGAAAGCTCCACGGCGCCGGGTCAGATCACTGCGGGTGAACTCAGGAATCTTTATCGCATTCAAAAGATTGATCGGCATACGCAAATCCTGGGCTTGGTAGGTTCGCCGGTTGCGCATTCGCTCTCACCACAGATGCACAATGCGGCGTTTGAATGTACCGATCTGAATGCGGTTTATCTGCCCTTCGAGGTTCAGGATATCGCCTCATTTATGGAACGCTTGATTCACCCGCGCACCCGCGAGATTGACTTGAACATTCGCGGTCTGAGTGTTACCACGCCGCATAAGGCTACAGTGCTTAGTTATGTTGACTCTGTCGACCCGGCGGCCGAAAAGATCGGCGCTGTGAATACGATTGTCGTTTCCGAAGAGGGTCTGCACGGCTATAACACCGACGCAGGAGCCTTTATCAAAACATTGGTCCAGAAAGTTGGTGAATTGAAGAATGCTCGTTGCGCCGTAGCCGGGGCTGGCGGGGCGGCGAGCGCTGCGGTGTGGGGTCTGACGCAGAAAGGTGCCGACGTTACGGTCTTTGCGCGCGACACTGAGAAGGGGAGTCTGCTGGCAGAAAGATTTGGAGTTGCCTCGCAGCAGCTTAATACGGCTTGCTTCGCCGGCTTCGATGTGGTGATCAACGGAACAGTTTTGGGGACGTCGGGCAGATATGAAGCGCAAACACCGGCAACGGCGGAGCAGCTCCGCGGAGCGCGTCTAGCCTACGATCTGGTTTACAATCCAGGACTGACGCGATTCTTGAGTGAGGCTCACGAAGCTGGTTGCGAGACGCTGGGCGGATTGCCCATGCTGGTGGCTCAGGCTGGAGAGCAATTCAAATTGTGGACCGGGGCCGAGGCGCCCGAGCCCGTAATGAGAGAGGCCGCTGTAAGAGCGTTGCGACAGAAGGGATAGCAGCCGTAAAAACTGTGAAAACAACTACCGGTATTACAAATCAAAAATCAAAAATCAAAACCGAGCGTTACAGCCGTCAAATACTGTTCAGCGGCATTGGTGAAGACGGCCAGCGACGCCTACTCGGTTCGCGGGCGCTGATTGTCGGCTGCGGTGCGTTGGGGTCCGCGCAAGCTGAATCGCTGGCCCGCGCTGGGGTTGGACGTCTACGAATCGTCGATCGTGATTTTGTCGAAACCTCAAACCTGCAGAGGCAGACAATGTTTACTGAGAATGACGCTGCTGAGCGGATGCCGAAAGCAATCGCAGCTGCCAACCACATACGTGAGATCAATTCTGAGATCGAAACGGAGCCTGAGATTGCTGACGTAAACCACTCAAATATCGAACGTTTGATAACGGGCTGCGATGTGGTTCTCGACGGAACCGATAATTTCGCGACGCGTTATCTCGTGAACGATGCTTGCGTGAAGCATGAGATTAACTGGATTTACGGAGCGGCGGTGGGTTCCTACGGCGTAACAATGACGGTCCAGCCGCATCAAACCCCCTGTTTACGTTGCGTGTTTGAAGAGGCGCCACCCGCTGCCAGCGCGCCAACTTGCGATACGGCCGGCGTAATCATGCCAATCATAAACGTGGTCGCGGCGGTCCAGGTTAGCGAGGCTTTGAAACTCTTGACCGGTCAGCACGAACAACTACATCGGTCGCTGATGCAATTCGACGTCTGGCGTAACGAATGGCGGAAGATTAACCCGGGTCCTCCAGCCGTTGAATGTCCCACTTGCAGCCTTGGTCGCTTCGAAACGCTTGAAGCCGCAGCCGGCGATTTCGCCGCCGTGATGTGCGGCCGCAACGCAGTGCAGATTTCGCCGAGCCAACCGACGCGGGTCGATTTCCATGACTTGGCCGAAAGGCTCGGCGCCGCCGGAGAAGTTAAGTTCAATGACTACTTGCTACGTTTTCGCACCGGGGAATATGAGCTTACTGTCTTTCAGGACGCTCGCTCGATCATTCGCGGCACTAATGAAATCAAGACAGCCCGCTCGCTATATGCAAAGTACATAGGAAACTAACTCTAACCATGCTTCAACCCAAACGCTTTAATCGTACAATCTCAATTACAACCATTATTCTTTCCATACTCGCATTAACTCCCCGGATTCAAGCGGGCCAGCCCGTGATCTGGGAGACGAGTGGTCGCGCTGAATTACTAAAAGGAGACGCGCGCGGAGTCTCAATCACGGATACTGGCGTTTTAATGCTGGCGCCAAACTTCACCGAGTTATTCACTACTGAACAGGCGTTTATCTGGTCTAGTGCGATTGATAACCAGGCCAACGTTTATCTTGGCACGGGCCATGATGGAAAAATTTTTCGTGTAGCTCCGGACGGACGGGGTGCTTTGCTGTATGACGCTGTTGAATTGGATGTGACTGCGCTGGCTGTTGGCCGCGATGGCGCTTTGTTTGCGGGTACATCACCGGATGGAAAGGTTTACAGAATTGCAGCAGATGGTCGTTCCGAAGTGTATTTTGACCCGCCGGACAAATACATCTGGTCGCT
>JBPCIQ010000107.1:0-10349 GCA_051006135.1 Pyrinomonadaceae bacterium
GCCGTATGTTCGGCAATCGGAGCCAGCTTTGTAGGCCAAATTGGGCTGACAGGAACTTCAGGACCTGGTGTGGCCCTCAAGCAGGAAGCAATTGGTCTGGCAGTGATGACTGAACTGCCCCTCGTGATCATTAATGTGCAACGAGGTGGTCCCTCAACAGGACTGCCAACGAAGACTGAACAGGCCGATTTGTTCCAAGCCGTTTGGGGAAGAAACGGCGAATGTCCTGCCATCGTGGTGGCTCCGGCAACTCCGGCCGATTGCTTCCAAATGGCGATTGAAGCGGTTCGGCTGGCATTCAAGTACATGAGCCCGGTTTTCTATCTGTCGGACGGTTACCTGGCTAATGGTGCTGAGCCCTGGGCCATTCCTGAAATCGCGGACCTGCCCAAGATCGAAGTCACTTTTGCGAGTGACCCTGCCAATTTCATGCCATACGCGCGCGACCCCGAGACCTTAGCTCGGCCTTACGCCATTCCCGGAACACCCGGTCTCGAACATCGCATCGGCGGCATTGAGAAGCAACACATTACCGGCAACGTAAATTACGATCCGGAAAACCATCACTTGATGGTCAAGCTGCGACAGGAGAAGATCGATCGGGCAGCCAACGACGTTCCGCTCTTGGAAGTCTTCGGTGAACCAAAGGGTAAGGTACTCGTTCTCGGCTGGGGCTCCACCTATGGTTCTATCAGCACGGCAGTGGAGAAGTTGCAGGGCGAAGGCAAGAGCGTCTCGTCAGCGCATCTTCGTCATCTTAATCCCTTCCCCAGGAACCTGAGCGAGGTGCTTGCGGGATTTGAGACGGTGATTGTGCCGGAGATGAACCTGGGCCAACTCTGTACAATGGTGCGCGCGAAATATCTGGTAGATGCGGTTCCGTTCTCGAAAGTGAAAGGGCGACCGTTCCAAATTCGCGAGATTGTCCGGAAGGTTGAGGAGTACTTATAAACGACTGCCATGACGACAGCGAGTTCAAGCATTAAGGAGCATTAATGAGCACAAGCGGAAATGGTCAGAATGGAAACGGAAACAAGCCAATCACGGAGGCAGCATCTGCCGAGAGTGAAGTAGGTTCGTCTGTCTCGGGCAAGATTGCACCGCCCCCCGGCCAGCTCAAGAAGGCTGATTTTATTTCCGATCAGGAAGTCCGTTGGTGTCCAGGATGCGGCGACTACGCCATTCTGAACAACGTGCAGAAGGTGATGCCGGAGCTCGGTATTCCCCGAGAGAAGATTGTCTTTGTCTCTGGTATCGGCTGTTCGTCGCGCTTTCCCTACTATATGAACACCTACGGGTTCCATAGTATTCATGGACGCGCCCCGGCGATTGCCACCGGCATCAAGTGCGGGAATCCCGAGCTCAGCGTGTGGGTGATCACGGGTGACGGCGATGCTCTGTCGATCGGTGGTAACCATTTCATGCACGCCATTCGACGCAACCTCGATATTAACTACATCCTTTTCAATAATCGCATTTACGGTTTGACGAAAGGGCAATACAGTCCGACTTCAGAGTTTGGCAAGAAGACAAAATCCACTCCGCTCGGTACGATTGATTATCCGGTTAACCCGCTTTCACTCGCCATCGCAAGCGAGGCAACTTTTGTTGCGCGCTCCATCGACATCGACGTCAAGCACCTCGGGTCTGTGGTCGAGGCAGGCGCAAGACATAAAGGTATCTCGTTCATCGAGGTCTATCAAAACTGCAACATCTTTAACGATCACGCCTTCGATCAATTCGCGGAAAGAAGCGTGAGGTCGGAGCGCGTGCTGTATCTTGAGCACGGCAAGCCAATGATCTTTGGCAAAGACCGGAACCGTGGTATCCGAATGAGTGGCGCCCACCCAGAGGTTGTTGCAATTGGGGAGAACGGAATAACCGAAGCGGATCTACTGGTGCACGACATCTACCTTGAAGATCCTTCGGTTGCTTTCATGCTTGCCCGAATGGAGCAGCCTGATTTCCCGCAGCCCGTGGGAATCTTTCGCGCTGTAGAACGCGCTACCTATGAAGACATGCTGGTTGGTCAGATAGATGCCGCAATCACTAAGAATGGGCCGGGCAGTCTCGAAAAACTACTTAACAGCGGCGACACCTGGGTGGTCGAGTAACATTGCCGATTTATTGCCGATTTCTAATTGCCAAAATGCCTGGTCGTCTTCGTTACTGAAATGGCCGCCAGAAAAGGCACGTAACCGAATCAGTATTCCCAAGTCTAGAATGCTTTCAAATCATCAATCGGAAATTGGCAATCGGCAATGACTTCATTTACCTCCCAAACTCGCGATTGCTAGTCGTGACGATGGAACTGAACCGTCGCTGATACTCTTCAGACGTAATAAAGGCGCAGACCATGTTGGGATAGTTTCCCGGCTCACGGTCGTTTACGACGCTCCTGGCGATTACCGGGCGCAACGAGGACGCGCAAGCCGCAATGCGACGGGCGCTTGAGATCGACCCGCTTTCGCCCAGCTTCCTGGCCGACAGGGGGCAGATTCATTACTTTGCGCGCAATTACCCCGAGGCCGAGAACTACTGCTCCCGGGCATTGGATATTTCGCCTGACTTTCACTTTGCGCATCAGTACCTTGCTTGCATCTACTTGAAGACTGGCCGGCAGGATGAGGCGCTGGAGGAGTACGTAAAAGCGGACTCAATGCTCGCGAATCGCCAATTGGCAATAGGAATCGAAATGAATTGTCCTTCCTGTGGTCACGAGAATACTGAAGGAACTGACCGCTGCGACAACTGCCTCGCACCCTTTAGCGATCTCGATGTGCCACGCGCCGATTCAGCCGAAGGCCTCGCCCGCTCGGTGATGGAAGATAATCTGAGTCAACTCAATCATGAAGAAAGCGTCACGGTTGCTCCAGAGACATCAGCGCGGGATGTGATCGAGCGCATGAAGAGTTCGAATTCGGGCTGCGCCCTTGTCTTAGACGGGGCCCAACTAATAGGCATATTTACAGAGCACGATGTGCTTCGCAAAATGACTGGTGAGAATGCGATGCCTGGCTCAGTACCGGTAAGAGAATTGATGACTCCCAATCCGGAAACTCTGCAGGAAAAAGACTCCGTGGCCGTCGCACTCAATAAGATGTCGCTGGGCGAGTACCGCCATATTCCCGTTGTGAGAAAAGATCGCAGCTATACAGTGGTCTCAATTAAAAACGTTCTTGATTACATCGCTAAAGAAGACTGGTAAGGCGCGTAGCAAGGAATGTGGTTTTACAAATCCCGGCCTTATGAGCCGGTCGCCTTTTGTTTTGCCACTTACGATTGGCGCGATTCAAAGTCTCGTATGACAGAATTTGTCAGATTGGAGTGCCATTCCTTGCTCCGCTTGATCCGCGCGCCCTTAGACTGACGAATTGCTTAGCTCCTACAACCCTCCTACTGACGCTGCCAGTAGCGATTTTTGATCAAGAACGTCTTTAGTGAATGCCTCAGGAAAAGTTAGACCTTTGGAGTTCGGGCAATGAGCGTTAACATCCGCAAATAAAGAACCGGCTTGGACGAGTTTAGGCGATCCTTCAAGATGACCGGAAAGCAGTCCATAGCCCGCATGCGCAGTTCGATTTGACAGGTACCTTCTACCACTCCGCTCACCGCCTATTTGCTCAACAAGTAAGAACTGTCACCCTCATCAACCAGCGGCATAGAGGGTGCAGAAGGAACGTCCGTGCGCCTCAGCTGAGGCGTATTCCCAAGTCTCGTTAAAAACGCTACCGTAAAGAATCCTTCAAAAGCACTCCGGTAAACAATATGTCTCGTGCGGGTGGAAAACCAGAAAAAAGTCGGTCTACTTCGCGGGTCAATCAGCCTGCTGCAGTTCCCCTTAGTTCCGTGGCACGACTGATCTTTGCCAGTTTGGTGAGCGCCCTATTGGCCGTTGCTGCCGCAAACTTGATTTCGCCGACATGGCTTTACGCCACCGTCGTTGTGATCGTGAGTCAGGCGGTCCTCTACTTCTCTTTCCATTTGCCCGCCAAAGCAACGGCGGCTGAAACGAATATCACCAGCCTGCGAAACAGCACTGAGTTGTTTAGCGTGGCCTTCGACTATGCGGCTATTGGCATGGCGTTGGTTTACCCGGGCGGACGCTGGCATCGGGTCAACCGCTCACTCTGCGAAATTCTAGGCTACCCCGAACAGGATTTGCTAGCCGGAGATTTCAAGGAATTTATCCATCCGGATGATCGCCTAACGGCGATGGCGAAGCTGGACCAGTTGCTCAAGGGCAACGTTCCAACTTATCAGACCGAAACCCGATGTATTCATAAAGACGGCCACGTGGTCTGGGTGCTCTGGAACGTATCGCAAGCCATTGTTGAGAACACTGAATCACATCTAATTTTTCAGATTCAGAACATCACCGATCGAAAGGAAGCGGAAGATAGGTTGCTACACGATGCCTTTCATGACGCGCTGACGGGCCTTCCGAATCGCGCTCTGATGATAGACCATTTGAAGTTGACCATCGCGCGCGCCAAACGTAAATCCGGCTTGATGTTTGCGTTCCTCTTCCTTGATCTCGATCGCTTTAAGCTGGTCAATGACAGTCTGGGCCACATAATCGGAGACCAGTTGCTGGTCGGCATTGCCCGGAGACTTGAGGCCTGTTTGCGCCCGGGAGATACAGTCGCTCGTGTCGGTGGGGACGAGTTCACGATCCTCTTGGAAGATATTACCGATGAGAAGGAAGCGATTTCGGTCGCTGAGCGAATCCATCAGGAACTAAAGAAGCCTTTCATTCTAAGTGGTCGAGAGGTCTTCACTACGGTGAGTATCGGAATAGCTCCCAGTACGCTCGCCTACGAAGAGCCAGATGAGATCCTGCGCGATGCCGACACCGCAATGTACCGCTCGAAGTCATTGGGCAAGGCGCGGCATGAGATGTTTGATGAAGAGATGCACGACCACGCCATCAATCAGCTGCAGATGGAAACCGACCTGCGTCTAGCCCAGGAACGACAAGAGTTCTATATAGACTATCAGCCGATTGTTGCGCTCGACGACTTCCGCCTCTGTGGCTTTGAGGCGCTGGTCCGATGGCAACATCCGGAACGCGGCCTAATCTCTCCCCTGGACTTCATTCCGGTCGCCGAAGAGGGCGGGCAGATCCTTCAGATTGGTCAGTGGGTACTGAGGGAGGCTTGCCAGCAAATTGCGCATTGGCAGGTAAAGTTTCCGGCAAATAAGCCCCTCTACATGACCGTCAATCTTTCAGCAAAACAGTTTGCTCAGCCGGATCTCATCGACCAGGTCAGAGATATCCTAACGGAGACCGGGCTGGATCCAAACTACCTAAAACTCGAGATCACTGAAAGCGTGGTAATGCATGATTTCGAATCTGCCGCAGCGATGCTTTTCCAACTGCGCGCTCTGGGAGTCCGTTTAAGCATTGATGATTTCGGCACGGGTTATTCATCCTTGACCTACTTGCATCGATTTCCTATTGATACGCTGAAAATCGATCGCTCCTTTGTCACGCGGATGGATAAGGAGAACGTCGAGATCGTTCGCACCATCCTGATGTTGGCCGAAAACCTTGGCATGGATGCCGTAGCCGAAGGAGTTGAGACCCAGGAGCAAATGACATTGCTCAGGAACCTCTCCTGTCAAAGCGGTCAGGGCTTTTTCTTCTCCAAACCAATGAGCGTTGCCGGAGCTGAAGAAATCATCGCTGAGACGTACAGTCCTCGTCAGTCCGCATTAGTGGCATAGCGTTAAGAATTTAAGGCACTCGGTGTATCACGTTGTGAATACCGCGGTCGCGGAGCAGCTTGTTGAAAGCGTCGAGGTCTTTGCTCACCACCTCGTCGAGGCGCTGGCGGAGTGATGACAGCTGCTGCTTGAACAGCGCGTGCACTTCGCGTTGCTGCGTCGTAGGGCCGAAATCGGAGCCGCTCAGGCCGTTGGCTAAATAATTGAACTTGGTCAGCAGTTTTGGCGGCCAGCGGACGGTATCCTGGCCCTGGCCCGTCAGCTTGCGCTGGATCAAATGCTCCTCAATGTCGATTAGCTTGGTGTCGAGCGCGTTGGCGGCAGCTTTGATGGCAGGGTAGTCGCCTGACTGCCCGGAGCCCTCCCTGACAGTCGAGCTATCGCCACTCGCGCGCCCAGTGCCGAGCAGAGAGGTGATCGAATAAAGCTGGCTGCGGATTAGTTCGATCTGGTTGACCATGTCCGCTGCTTTTTCCTGATCGTTTCGCAGCTCGAGCAGCATTGCAATTTGTGTTTGTATTTCAGCTTCGGTTCCGGCGGAGTTTGGATCCTTCTTCACCACCAGCGGCTGACTCAACTCCTGGCTGTTTTTTACTGAAAGCTTAACAACGTAATTACCCGGTGGCAGCAGCACAGAAATGCGCGGTGCTCCCAGCGCTGGTCGGGTGCCGTCGGTGCCAAGCGAAATCTCGGGCGCATAAGCCGGGCTGGTGCGCATCTTAACTTCCTTCGACTGTTCGCCGCGCAGATCCCAAGTGACGCGGTTAAGGCCCGGGTTCTTCGTGCCCTCGATCGTGCGTAAGGTTTGTCCTTTGGAATCTTCGATGCGGATCTTCACATCATCGCTCGGAGCCGCTTTCAAGTAGTAGCTAATCGCGGCTCCATAAGGTGGGTTTTGGCCCGCTGTTGGATCGTCAGACATGGTGACCGGCACTGTGCCTTGCCGGAAGCGATAGGTTGGTCGCGGTGGGAATAGGTGAGCACCCGGAGCAGCAGCAGCGCGCATGCTGTCGGTCATCTGTTGAATCGGTGTGAGGTCATCAAGAATCCAGAAGCCGCGACCGTACGTGCCGACAACCAGATCGTTGAAATGCTCCTGAATCACCATCCAGTAGACGGGCGAGCGCGGCAGGTTCGACTGCAACGGCTCCCAGTTTTCGCCGTCGTTGAAAGAAACGTAAAGCCCATTCTCCGTGCCTAAATAGAGCAAACCAGTTCGCGTAGGATCTTCGCGCACGCAGTGCGCGTAACTGAGCATGCTGCGCGGAATGCCATTGGTAATCGCAGTCCATGTTTTCCCGTAATTCTTCGTCTTGTAAACAAACGGATCGCGGTTGTTCACTTGATGGAAATCGACTGTGAGATAAGCGGCGCCGGCGTCAAACCGCGAAGGCTCGATGTTGCTCACAGTACCCGACGGAGGCAGATTAGGAATGTTCGTCGTGACGTTGGTCCAATTCTTTCCACCATCACGTGTGAGCTGCACGAGGCCGTCGTTAGTGCCGACCCAGATCAGTCCTTTCTCTTTCGGTGATTCCGCGATGGCAAAAACAGTGGAGAAATACTCGACGCCGATGTTGTCGCCGGTAAGTCCGCCGGAGAATCCCTGTTTGCTCTTGTCGTTGGTCGTGAGATCCGGACTGATGATTTGCCAACTCTGTCCGTCGTCGGTGGTCTGATGAACATACTGGCTGCCAACGTAGAGCTTCTTGTGATCGTGGGGCGAGATCGTCAATGGGAAGGTCCAAATAAATCGGTATTTTAGTTCACCGGCGGTTGAGCCATTGGTTTGATCCGGCCACACTTCCACGTTTCGCGCCTGACCGTTGCGCAGATCGTAGCGCTCGACAATCCCACCGACGCTACCTGAGCCGGAAGCGCTAGACCAGATGATGTTCGGATCCACGGGATCGGGAGTGGCCCAACCGCTCTCGCCGCCGGCGACAGCGTGCCAGGCGCTTCTGGGTATCTGCCCGCCAGCAAAGCCGCCACCTGCCACCCGACTTGGCCCGCGATAAGACGGATCATCCTGTTCGTTTCCGTAGACGTAATAAGGAATGCGATTGTCCACTGTGACGTGATACATCTGCGCGATCGGAAGCTGCACGCGATACCACGAACGGCCGCGGTTAACGGATATTGATACGCCCCCATCATTTGCAACAGCGATGCGGTTGCCGTTTGTTGGATCGATCCAGATGTCGTGATTGTCGCCGCCAGGACTGTTGACAAACGAAGCCATTCTCGCCGTTTCACCGCCGTCGAGTGAGACGGCGAAGCCGGCGGTAAGGTAGTAAGCTTCGTTTTGATTGTCTGGAGATACTTCTGTGCGGAAGTAGTAATGCGTGCGGCCACCCATGTTGCGGTCGTAACTCATGAGCCTCCAGGTATCGCCACCATCGTCAGAACGCCAGAGTTTGCCCCGATCAGTTTCCTTCCCATTCAAAGGAACTCCGTCGCCAGTTTCGATCAACGCATAGATACGGTTTGAGTTGGAACGCGCGATGGCCAGAGCAAACTTACCGGTGGTACGCGCCGGTAGGCCCTGGCCGGTTAGCTTTTTCCAGGTGGCTCCCCCATCCGTGGATCTAAAGAGTCCACTGCCGGGACCACCGCTGTCTTTTCCCCAGGTGCGAATTACCAGTGGCCACATGCCGGCAAACAAGTTGCGTGGATTGTGCGGATCCATCACCAGGTCTGAACAGCCGGTGTTCTCGTCGGTGAAGAGCACGCGTTCCCAGGTCTTGCCTCCATCTGTTGTGCGAAACACACCCCGTTCCTGCTGTGGTCCATAGGCATGTCCTAAAGCAGCGGCGAGTACGATGTCCGGATTGCGAGGATCGATCACGATGCGTCCGAGGCGGCCTGTCTTTTCCAGGCCCATCAGCGCCCAGGTCTTTCCGGCGTCAGTAGATTTGTAGATACCCTGACCGACGGAGATGTGGCTGCGGATCCACGCCTCCCCCGTGCCAGCCCAGACAATATTTGGATCAGAGGGCGCAATCGCCAGCGAACCGATGGAGGAAACAGGCTGCTCGTCGAAGATCGGTTCCCAGTGGACGCCGCCGTCGGTGGTCTTGAAGATTCCGCCGGATGCCGCGCCAACGTAATAGATATTTGGCTGGGCCGGGATTCCGACTACTGACGTTAGTCGATTGCCAACCGGACCAATGTAGCGATAGCGAAGGGCACACAGAATGTCCTTGTTGCTTTGCTGGGCCTGCAGCGATGACAACAAACCAATAAAAAAGCAAATGGTCAGTAACGCGGGTGTCGAAAATTTGCTCTTGCCATGCAACATGATGGTTCTCCTCTCAGAGCTGGGGGACGTTTTCGTGATACGCAGGTTCTGCACCCTTGCCGTAGATTGTTGCCCAGCAAGGATGTGAACCATGGAGACGCGGGGTATAAGAGAATCCAAGCCGCAAAACGAGCGAGTGAAACTTAATCCAACCAGGACGATACGGGTTCACTCGCCCCCGCGCGCTTCAGCAAGACGACGGGCCTGGCGACGTACGGCTTCCGAGATATTGCGATTCTCAGACATATGCTTCAGGTCTTTTGTGCGAATCCGAGGCAGCATGTTGATCACCGTCGGGATCGGGGTGCGTGGATTGCGAGCAAGGTTATGGGTGATTGTGTAGGAGCGGGCCCAGCCGCGATTCGTCGCCAACAGTCGCAATACCTCGTCTGACACCGTGCGCATCGAGGCGATGTTCTCAGCCTCCTGATCCGTGATCCGTGGATTGTTGATGACCGCAGCGGCAACGATCCTGTTGGGATCCCGGATCAGTATGCTGCGAGCTTCGCGATCGCCTTTCCTTGCCAGCTTCACACGATCCTTGGCATTCATGTACATGATGCGGCGGATCAGTGAGATTCGCTCCGGCGTTATGTCTCCTCCCAATTCAATGCGCTCGCTTTCGATGATGCGCTGAACGGCCGCCTGCTGGGCAGCGATGTCTTCCTTCTCAAGATCTTCATAGCGTTCGGAAGGCAGCCATGAATCGTCGAGGTCCGCATCAGAAACCTCGATATGTTGGGCGATCAACCAGGCATCTTCGATACTGAGCCGACCGGTTGCGGTCGTCAGGTTGGCACTCTCAAAAAATTCGGCGGCGGCGGTTTTCCCCTGCGCTCTCAGTTCTCCGGCGATCTGGCGAGCGCCACGCTCCTTCTCGAAAAACTCCCGGCGAGTTTCACGTGCCCGCCGTTCTGCTTCAGGGGAGCGGGCAGCATTGACGAGAATGGCTTCGATGATGGCGGGTGAACGGACCAGGCGCTGCTGGTTGAGCGCGATCAATTCGAGCAAAGAACTCTCCCTCGCCGAGCCTGCAAGGTGCACGATAGCTTCATCGGGAGTGCCCGCGTTTAGAATTACGGCTTCATGAACCTCGCGAGTGGTCTCAATCGACCCGATAAACGCGAGCACGGCAGCCGAAGTTTCAGCCGCTCTGGCAGCCGTCAATAGGTCTTTGCTTTCCGTGGATTCCAGTGTCGCCGCGGCGGCTTCGGCAGTCTCGGCATCATCCGAATCACGTAGGGCAACCAGCACTTCCAGCAAATCGGCTTCCGGCAGTGGCAACAACCCACGCGCCGCCGCGAGGCACGCCTGTGGC
>JBPCIQ010000108.1:0-8167 GCA_051006135.1 Pyrinomonadaceae bacterium
GGGCCATCGGCAGAAATATACTGGCATTATTTTGTCCTGATCATGTTTACTATGCTTACCGCCACGGTCGTAACGCCTGAGAGGATTCCAACTGCAGTTACCAATACCGCAAGTAACTTTTCATTTCTCATTGGTTTCGTAGTCGCTGCCCTTTTCGTGGGTTATCTTAATTACGACCTGTCTGCCGCTTAGTAAGTTACAGGCGAGGTAGGCTGACCCAAAGGCACCCTGCCCGAGTGGTCGGATTATGCGATACTTTTCAGAAATTATTCGGCCAATGTTTTGGTCCATACCAAAGCCCCATCTGGAGGGAGTGAAGCCAGTCAGTTGACGAGGACGCGGAATGGTAAATCGGAAATCGAGAAAATAGCAATCAGCAGCCGCCGAGCACGCAGAGGAGACGCTGAGAATTCTAATTAGGACACTAGCTAACCAATGAAGCGTGAACTGTAAATTGCGGACCAGCGCGACTCCGGGAACCGCGGCATGTTCTAATATTTCTAGCAGCCGCTCCGAATGAGGTTATCAAGATGGACAAACAACAACTTCGTGAACAACTCGAGCAATTACACGCTGAACTCGCACAGGTGAAGACTCTCGATATTACTGAAGCCGAAATGCTTCAGCACTTAGCAGACGACATTCAGGAAGTACTGGATCGGGAAGAAAACCAAGCGCGACACTATAGTGGACTTGGCGAGCGACTGAAGGAAGCCGTGGCGCGACTCGAGGCGTCGCATCCCCAGGCGACCGAGAGGATGCGGCAAGCCATAGATCAACTGGCTTACCTGGGGATCTAAACAAACAATGTTAATGCGTTACAGCACACCTTGCGGTGGCGAATTGTGTCGAGTGAAATCGAACGCTATTGCAGAACGCTCGTGTGACGGCAGCAGCGTTTGATCAAATCTGCAAGGCTGTCCGCAAATTACGCCGATTCCACAGATTAGAGTTCGCCAATTGAACTCACAAGCCTCACACAATGCCGTGACCTTCCCGCCGTATTTGTATAATCTGTGAAATCTGCAGATACAAAGTCTCGGTAGTGTAGGGAGCTTTTCGCATGGGTACCTTGAACATAAGGAACACGATCTTTGTTCTAGTGGTCGCGTTGTTAATCGCGTCGTCGCCACTATTGACGAGCGTTGTCGCCGAGGACTGGCCACAGTTTCGCGGACCAAACGGAACGGGTGTGTCGGCATCTACCGGGCTTCCGGAAGAATTTGGGCCTAATAAGAACGTGATTTGGAAGACCGCACTTCCACCCGGCCATTCGTCTCCCGTGCTGACAAAGAATCGTATCTTTGTCACCGCACACAGCGAGATTAATAAGAAGGAGAAGGAGAATTACAACCTACTAGTCGTCTGTCTCGACCGCGAGACGGGAAAGCTCCTCTGGCAACGTGAAGTGCCACGCTCAACTGTCGGCCGCTTGCAGAACGTCAATGGGCCCGCCTCACCAAGCCCCGTCACCGACGGCTCGAATGTCTACGTTTTCTTTCAAGAGTTCGGGTTGGTTTCTTTCGACGCTGCGGGCAAGGAGCGGTGGCGGCTACCGCTCGGACCGTTCAATATGTTCTACGGCTTCGGGGCATCACCCATCCTCACGGACGACAAAATAATCCTGGCTGTTGATCAAGATAACCCATCGTCGTATCTCATAGCGGTCGATAAGAACAGCGGACGTGTGCGTTGGAAGGTTGACCGGCCCGTAGTCATTTCGGGCTACTCGACACCGATCATTTATCAACCAAAACAGGGTCCGAAGCAGATTATTATTCCCGAATCGTTCCAGCTCTCGGCTTACTCGGTCGCCGATGGCAAAAGAGTCTGGTGGGTTCGCGGGCTTGCGTGCGAGATGAAATCGATTGCCAGCAACGACGGGGAATATCTTTACATCAACGGGTGGGGCTTCCCGCAAAATCAACCCGGACAGGAGGTCAAGACGATTTCCTACGACGAGGCGCTGCCCAGGTACGACAGAATGGCGACCGGCAGATCGCAAAGTCGGAGGTCTCCGCGGCGAAGTTGACAGGGATGATGGACAAGATGTTGATCGGGGCATTCGAGGCGTTTGATATGGACCGCGATGAGAAGTTGAATACTAAAGATTGGGAAGTCTTCCGCTCGATGATGGCTTCTGAGAATGGCCTGTTAGCAATCAAGCTGGGCGGGCAAGGCGATCAGACCTCGACCGCGATCCGTTGGCGCTATAACAAACCGGTCCCTCAAGTTCCTTCCACCCTTCTCTATAAAGGCGTCCTCTACATGATCAATGATAGCGGGATTCTGATCTCGTTTGATCCCGCAACCGGTAATGTGATCAAGCAGGGACGCCTGCACGGGGCTATTGATAAATACTTTTCGTCCCCCGTCGCCGCCGACGACAAGGTTTTCATGATCGGCCAGGCCGGTCAGGTGTCTGTATTGAAGGCCGCGGGCGATTGGCAAGTACTGAGGGTGAACGAGTTGGACGACGAGTGCTTCGCGACACCGGCAATTGCCGACGGGCGGATTTACATCAGGACTCGCAGCGCGCTGTATGCGTTTGGGAAATAAAGACTGTCCGCAGATTACGCCGATTCCACAGATTCAAACCTGGCGAGTGAAATCAGCAATCAGAGTAGTCTTGAAATGCTGCCATCCTGATCGGTGTAATCTGCGCAATCTGTGGATGCTCACCTGATCCCAACCAATCCCTGAACTGACTGGATCAATTTCTCTGAGTCGTAGCCGACCCCGTCTTTGAAAACGATCTCGACCTTTTCGATGTCCGCAATATTCGTCGCGGGATTTCCTTTCACGACCATCAAGTCAGCCTGTTTGCCCGGAGCGATGGAACCGATGCGCGTGTCCTCGCCCAGAAACTTTGCCCCGTTGAAGCTGGCAATCTTGATCGCTTCCAAGGGCGTGAAACCAGCTTCGACCAGCAGTTCGACCTGGCGCAGGTCGCCGAAACCAGCTACCACGCCACCGTTGCCCGTTGGATCGAGGCCCGCTATCAATAACCCGCCAGCTTGGACAAAGGCGCGTTCAAAATCCATCGCCTTGCGCAGCAACGCTGTGTAGTTCGAAGTAGAGGAAACGCGCGCCCGCGCCGTCAAATAACGCACACGTGCGTCGGTTGACATAACGCCAAATACCCGAGGATTCATGAGCGCGCTCGCCGCTCCAATCCCGCTTTGAGTTAATGGCGCACCGGCTGCCTCGAAGACAGGCAGCGTGGATGTGATAGCTACTCTCTTCGCCACCAGGGTGCGGATCGTCTCTTGAGCGGCAGGGCTCTTCAGATCCAATTGCCGCAGGCTGGCGGAAACCGCAGCGCCCGGGCACTGATCAGGTTGTTTGTTGGGAACAAATTCTGAATCTGCGAACAAGCCGTGCTCGAGGTTATCAATGCCGATCTCCGCGGCTTCGCGATAGCCGATCGAGCAGAGGTGACCCGTAACTTTCAGCCCGCGCTTGTGCGCTTCCTCTACAACTGCGCGCAGTTGGTCGCGGGTGATGTTCATGTAGGCTTTGAAAGAGGTCGCGCCTGCATCAGCCCAGAAGTTCACCATGCGGCGCGCGTCGTCAGCGCCGGTGAGCTCGTGCATTACGGGCGTGAAAGATCCACGTCCTTCCAGATATGGCGCAGTAATGTGCATCTTCGGACCGATCATGCGGCCGGCGTCAATCAACTTTTTGATTTCCAGATCGGTATAGGGAACGACGCTGCCTGTAGTGCGAATCGTGGTGACTCCAAGTGCAAGATAGAGACGCGGGAAGCTGCTCCCCATATTCGAGTACATCGGAGGCGAGCCGCCTTGCGGGAAGAACATGTGGTTGTGCATGCCCACTAATCCGGGCAGCACCGTGTAGCCCTTTAGATCGAGTATCTGCGTATTGGGCGGAAAATTTGCGGTCGTGCTCGGCCCTATAGACTGAATCTTGTTGCCAGCGATAACGATGGTCTGATCGTCGAGAGGCGCGGCGCCGGTCCCGTCGATGACACGTACATGGGCCAGTGCGATCAGCGGCGCTTCCACGCGGATGAACTGTTGGCGCTCAGGCGACAGCGTCTGGGCCAGTCCACTGATAAAGACGCTGAGCAGCAAAAGAGGCACGGTTGTTGTCTTCATGGAGTGTCTCCGGAGAGAGAATTAGCGGCATCCACAGATTACGCAGATTCCGCAGATAAGAAGATGAGGCAGTGAAGCAGTTGCAGGATTCGCAATCGACCGCAAATCCCTGTCCTTGATCTTAATCGGCGTAATCTGCGGATTATTGCTATTTGCTTTCATAGACGAGCACTCGCTTGCTCCCACCCCTGCCGACGAGGTAGCCACTCTAGGCTCCAAGTCCCGCGCCAATCACCGTCAAGCCCGCGGTGACCGCATTGTCAATTTTCTCAAAGCCGTTATCATTGTTCGGCGCACCCGCCGCACCAATACCGGCACCCGCACCTGCTCCCACACCCGTCCCGATCAACGTGGCGTTTGTGGTCGACTTCTTCGCGACCTGATAGACGCTAAGGACGTCCTCTCGCTTCAAATCCTGCACTGAGTTCTTGATAGATAGGGTCAAGGCGGCATCGGAAACACTGCTCAGCCTCCCATCAACAGTTTTTCCATTTTTTAGCTTCGCAGACAGTTTGGATCCGGAGGTCAGCGCCCTGAGTGCAGACCAATCACTGGCTGATGCCGCGGTGTTCTGTGCAGCCAGCAGCAAAGCCTTCCGAGCAAGTGAGAGCATAAAGCCGGACACGTACGTGACTGCGTGAAAACCCAAAAGGGCCTACGGTAACTTGCAGGAAGGGTGGCCCCCGATCCGCGCCAACAGCGCGGCTGGTTATTTCAGTTTAACTTACAGTCCACCGCTCAGCACCTGAATATTTTTAAATAAGAAAACTCTTTCCCTTCCAGGTGATATGCCCGTTCAGATATTACCCAACAGCCCGCCTTTGATGCTCGAGCGGCCGCAAGCCACCCTTCCTTACCTGCAAATTATTATAGGCCCTTCTTAATCTGTGAAATCTGCGTAATCTGCGGACTGAAAATCTGTTCCCCGAAATGCTTCGCGCTACTACCACAGGCAAATCTGGGCATCAGCATATTCCGTCAGGCCAAGAGCGCGGACGTCCCCTACTCGGAAGTTAGACGCAAGGCGGAGCGGCTCTGGCCGCTATGGGCGTAGAGACGTGCTGTAGGTGATCCCTGGTGAGAAAAAGGCCGCTCGCCAATGACGAGCGGCCTTTCCGATATTGCAAGACAGTGAAACGAAAACTACCTCTTCGGTGTTCTCGCAGAAGCGATATTAGAGTAAGCCGAGTTGCCTCCTGAGTTGAACGCCCGCACACGATACCGATAGTTAGTGTTGCGCGAGAGTTCCGTGTTTGAATAACTGCTAACGTCCGCACCCACCTCAGCCACCTGGACGAAGTTAGAACAATTGGCTCCCTGGCAACGCTCGATTCGAAAACCGCTCTCGTCCTCCGAGTTACCCGTCCACGACAGATTGATCTGGTTGGGCGAAACAGGCGTCGCCGTGAGATTGCTCGGAGCAGCGGGAGCTGGTGTCGGAGTTGGCGTTGGAGTTGGCGTTGGAGTTGGCGTTGGAGTTGGGGTCGCAGTTGGCGTTGGAGTTGGTGTCGGTGTCGGCGTCGGCGTCGGACTGCCTCCGCAGCCCGCAAACTTGAACGAGCCGATACGCGTTCGCCAACCAGCCTCAGAATTCGCGTTGTAATATTCTGTCGTATACCAGAATGTACAATCGTCGGAAGGGTCTACATTTACAGAACTATAATCACCCCAACGGCCGCTCGTGCTTGTTTGCACACCGCTTCCAGTAACCAGCGTATTCTCACCCTGGAAAAGACCACCGGCTGGGTCTGTCGCCAGACGCCCTGCATAACGTATTGACGGAAAAACAGTAGTACTGGAAACGCTGTAGCCAACGGCGATATTGCCACTGCCGTCCATGGCGGCGCTTCCCATCCAGCGATTTAGTCCGTCGGCTGGAGCAAAGGTCGCTTGCTCATTAGCAAGCCAATTACTCGTCGTGCGCCGGAATTCGTAGTACCGAATCCCTGCCCGATGAGTAGCAACGGTTGTGCCCGTGCCGACATTTACCGAGTGCGTAACAACCAGCGACTGGTGCGTGCCAAAGTTGCGATAACTCAGCCGGTGCATCAGACGATCCTGAATCGAGTCGAGATAGCTTGCCGAAGCCGCCGGCGCCGGTTGTTCAATATCATTTCTGCCGCTCGGATTGGTTGGATTAAACGCCGCTACCAGTACAGGACTCTCAGCTCTTTCAGTGAAGGTAGACGAAGCGGGATTAGCGAAGTTTGCGCGGAATTCCCACAGTCTCATCGCATCGCTGGGATCACCAAACTCGCCCGCAGTGAATTGTGCGAACAGATTTGGCGTGCCAGCCGGAGGTGCCGTAGATCCTTCCAAATCAGAAGGCAGCAAACCGCCATCATTGGAAGCCAAATCGAAGTAGATGTAACTCGCACCCAGTCCTTGCAACATCCGCGTGCGATCAAAAGCAAACACGCCGGATCCACTGAAGGTGACCCCGTTGGTAAACTGATTGTCGGCCATGTAATACCCATCCGGCCAAACACCGAAGTGCGGATAATCGTTGAACTTGTTGTTTGGCATTTGAAAGGCGTAAGCGAAGTAAGCCCCCGCGGGATCGCCAGTCTGTGAAATGGCAATACACTGCTGATACGGGGCCGACGCGACAAATTGAGAGATCAGCCAGCGGTCGGCCAGTTGATCGTAAAGCACAATTGGGTCGCCATCGTCTTTAGCGGCACAGGGACCTCCGATTGCAGTAAACAAACTGCTCATCTTGAAGGCCGTTGTCAGTGGATTTCCCGCCTTGTCGAAGACGCGCACAAGAAGGTTTACTGCCTGGACGTAGTGGTTCGGACCGACGTCTCCGACAGTGTCGGGTGGCAAAACACGGAAGCCGAAGACAGCCGCATTGTCATCGCTACTAAGTCCTTCGAAAGTTAAATCCGTCGCAGGGATATTGAGCGCTGCCTCATTGGATTCAGCATAGTCCCGCTGCACTGCCGCATCGAAGGAGCCTAAGTCTCCTTCTTTGTTCTCAGCTTTGGGTATGCCCTGATTCGGAACTTTTCTGATCTGCCGTTCCGGCTTCTCTCCCAAAATCTTACTCGGGTCTACTACCGCTGCTCGGGTCTCCGGTATTTCGCGAGCGGGGCGCGATTTCCCAAAAGCTACCGCCTGGGAAACGAAGGGCTTGGCTTGGGTTGCCGACAGCGACTGGCCTGGGGCACCGGAGACTGACCGCGGAAGATAGTTTATGGAGAGCACGCCCAGGATCAAGAGGGCGAAACCGAACGCAATCACAAAGGGTCTTTTGTTCATAAAGGGAGCTCCTCAAAGTTTCTAGCGAGTTTAGAACTTTAGGCCGAAGCCGGAGAAATCAAAGCCCAGAAATCGCAAGCCCTGGACGTTTCCTGCCACGTTTTGCAACGGTTGATTTTGTTGAGAGAGGCAATCCAGATAGTCGGAACGTTTGAGCGTGCGGAGTATAATACTTTTCGCAGCCAACTCAAAGTTGCGAGTGTGACGGTAGTGTGAATACAAGGCTTACTGGCGTCGTTCCATTAACCGTCGGATCAACTGCGGCAAAAGCGGAGTCGCTTTGAGGATCGAGCCACTTGTTAAGCGTCGTGCAAGACCGCGAAAGAGTTGTGAAGTTCCGGTGTAACGAAACCACCAGACATCAGGCAGGGAAGAAATGCGGTTGACGTGAATGTGCCGCGGAGTCACGAGTTCGAGTAGGCCCATGCGTCCATGGGTGCGACCATAGCCGCTTTCTTTGATTCCGCCCCAGGGCGTTTGGGCGATGCCGTGTGTGTAGAGCACTTCATTGACCATCACCGTTCCGGCCTCGATGCGTTCCGCAAGGCGACGACCACGAGCGCTATCTTTGGTCCAAATGCTGGCAGTCAGTCCAAAGACACTGTCGTTGGCGAGCATTATGGCTTCATCCTCAGTCTTGAAGGTCATCACCGGAAGCACTGGACCAAAAGTCTCATCGCGCATGATCGTCATCCGGTGATCTACATTGGTCAGTACCGTTGGCGGGTAAAAGAAACCGCTCAGGTTGTCAACACGTTTTCCTCCAGTAACTACCTTCGCAC
>JBPCIQ010000109.1:0-6218 GCA_051006135.1 Pyrinomonadaceae bacterium
CGCAATCCGCAATCCGAAATTCTATGCGGGAGAGGTGCAAGAGTGGTTGAATTGGCAGCACTGGAAATGCTGTGAGCGGGAAACCGTTCCGTGGGTTCGAATCCCACCCTCTCCGCCAGTTCGCGGGTTTTGGTCTATAAGTGTCGCCCTCTAGTTTGTTGTTGCTTGATTCGACAATTCAGATATCCGGGTTTGAAAGGATTTGAAGGCCCCAAACCCGTTTACAAAGGGAGGAATGGATGGACGACAATAAGTTAGCCGGCGAAGAGTCACGACGAGAAGTGCAACATCAGTCTGTCAAGGCGCAGGTTGAAGGCGATGTAAATGCTGAAATTGCCGAGCGGGCGAGTCAGGCCCCAGCACCAGGTGAAGCGCGAAAGATTGATCAGGTGGCTGGGCAGTTTCGCGCCAAAGCAGTTGATGAGGTCGTTGACACTGAGCGGGAAGTCGAACGTTCGCGAGGCTTGGCGCGCGTTTCACAAGTCATCGACTACATCTTCTTTTTGATCTATGGGCTCCTCGGACTGAGATTTCTCCTGGCGCTACTCGCGGCCCGTAGTAGCGCGGGATTTGTTCAGTTTGTCGTCAGCGTCACAAATCCGTTTTACGCACCTTTCAAGGGCATCGTTGCCAGTCCAACCATTGAGGGCGGGCATACGCTGGTGTTTCCTTTGGTGGTCGCATTTATCGCCTACGTCCTGTTGCATCTAGCTATCAACGGACTTCTGCGATTGCTCGCGCATCGCAAAACGGCGATTTGACATTGCCGATTGCCAATTCTCGATTGCCGATTTAGGATTAGATTTTGATTCGATCTCCGAATGTTGAATACGCTCGAAACTAAGGCACGGAGAATAGTCTCCAATCGGCAATCGGAAATTGAACATGGGTTATCAGACTTCGGGCTCCGCACAACGGCGGTCTTCGTGAACCCCGCCAGGCCGGGAACGGAGCAACGGTAGCAAGGACCTCGTGTGTTGCGGGTAAGTCCGGAGTCTGGCCAATGCAAAAGGATGAAGGCGGAAGGATGAAGGAGGAAGTTCTAATCAGTTTAGCTTCCGCGAGACTCGTGATTCCCTTCACAATTCCGCTTTCATCCTTTTTCTTATGACCTACCAAGTAATCGCTCGCAAATGGCGCCCACAATCCTTTGAAGAAGTGACGGGCCAGGAACCGATCACGCGCACTCTGCGAAATGCAATCGAGCATGAAAGACTGCACCACGCCTACGTTTTCTCCGGTGCGCGTGGTGTCGGCAAAACGACGACCGCTCGCCTCCTCGCCAAAGCCCTCAATTGCCATAAGTCTAAGATGCCGACGCCTACTCCCTGCCGCACCGACGATCCTGAGGCCTGTGCTTCGTGTCGCGAGATCTCGGAGAGTCGGTCCATTGATGTGCAGGAGATCGATGCCGCTTCGAACACCGGAGTCGACAATGTCCGCGATGCGATCATTGGTAGCGTAGGGATCGCTCCGGCGAGAGATCGGTACAAAGTATTCGTGATCGATGAAGTTCACATGCTCTCACCGCAGGCTTTCAATGCTTTGCTGAAGACGATCGAGGAGCCACCACCGCGCGTGGTGTTTATCCTGGCGACTACCGAGCACCATAAGGTGCCCGAAACGATATTGTCTCGCAGCCAGCAGTTTGAGTTTCGTACTATTGCGAATGCCAAAATCCTGGACCGGCTTAGACTCATTGCGGAAGCAGAGCAGATCTCGATTCCAGAGGATGCGCTACGCGAGCTTGCGCGCGCGGGAGAGGGCTCGATGCGCGACGCGCAGTCCGCCTTTGACCAGGTAATCAGCTTTGCCGGAACGAAGATCAAGAAAGAAGACGTGGAACTGGCCCTTGGAGTTGCGGGCGCAGACATCCTTACTAGAGTGATTAATGGCATTGCCAATCATAAACCAGCGGAAGCGCTGGCCGTCATCGATGACGTGGTAATGCGCGGCCACGATTTGCGCAATTTCTGCCGTGACGTGCTGGCACATTTGCGCGATCTTTTGGTGACGAAAGTGTCAGGCAGCGATGAGCTTCTGGAGTCGGCCGTTTGCGACCGAGGCGAGCTCAAGCGGCAGGCGGCGCTTTTCTCTGAATCCGATCTTGTCCGGTTCTTCCACTCGCTCGCAGAAACGGAAACAACACTCCGCACGGCAGCACATCCGCGTTATCAATTGGAAATCGGTCTGGTGAAGTTGATGGAGATGCGGAGTCTGCAACCTCTCAGCCAGCTGCTCGACAGACTTGCCGCTTTGGAAGAATCTGTGCGCACAGGCAAGGCGCCACCTCAGGTGAAGGCTCCTGCGCCGGCAACGAGTCGCTCACAGGAGCCCGCCGAAAGGCGTCCAACAGCCCAGCCGATCGCGCAGTCTAATGTGGTCCGTGGATCTCAGACCGGTACCGCAGCAAAACCGGCGCCTATCACAGAACCGGTCACAGGATTTTCCCTGGCTCCCCTGGCCCCTGAACTTTCGCAGGAAACGCAGGTTGCAGAGCCGCGATCAATTAGCGAAAGCAACGCGCCAGCAGCGGTGCGTGGCGGAGTGATCGAGCAAATCAAGTCGGCGCTGGAAAGCAGACGCAAAATGTTTTTGGTGACCGCGCTGGAAGGGGCGCGCGCCGCTTCGCTGGAAAACCAGGAGTTGTTTGTAGAGTTTGCGTCTGAAGCGAGACACCTGCGCGATACGCTGGCCAAAAGCGACAACGTCAAAGTTTTGCGCGAGGTCTGCAAGGAGGTCACGGGAAACGATCTCGGGGTGCGCATTGTTATTAAGGATCAATCAGTCGCCGATGATGGTCCCATCTCTAAGGAAGATGAGGAACGTAGCGAGAAGCAACTCTTGCGCGAGTCCGCCGAGAAGAATCCTGTGGTCCAGCAGTTGCTCCGCACGTTTCGCGGCGAGATCGTGGACGTGCGGCGACTGGAAAACGAATGACGGGCCGCTACGCTCTCACCGTCTGCTAACTTGGTGCGTCTGGCGCTTCCTGATCCCGACTGACCCCAGACTGTTCCGGCCTTTCCCCTGCTCCCCCCCGTGCTTCTTCCGCCACCCTGAGAAATGCTCGCGCTGCATGAGAAAGACTCGCTCCCTTGCGGTAGATTAGATGGATGTCTCTTTCCAAACGCATCTCTCGCACCGTCAGCGCTACCAACTGTTTGCGGGCGATCTCAGATTGGGCTGTCAAACGCGGCACGAGGGCCACACCCATCCCCTGTTCCACTAATCGTTTAATTGATTCCAACGTAGGCATCTCCATAGAGATATTGAGGGGCGTCTTCTGTTTTTCAAAAGTGCGCACCACCCTTTCGCGGTAGGGCGAAGCAACATTGTGAGCAATGAACGACTCGGCGCCCAACTCTCGCACCGAAACCACTTCCTTTTTCGCCAGCGGATGATCTGGTGAAACGATCAGCGCCAATTCGTCCATCATTACTGGAACGGAGGCGATTGCAGAGTCCGAGGGCTTGTAAGACACAATTCCTATCTCAATATCGCGACCGACAATCTCCGAAGGGATGCGGCTGGCAAGGCTTCGCCTCACTTCTACTTTGATATGCGGATGACGCGCGCGAAAAACCGGCATCACTGGAAGCAGGTACATCACTGTGTATTCGTTGGCGCTCAGCGTTAGCTTTCCCGTGTGCAGATCCTGCAGCTCCTTTATTGCGGAGTGAGCGCCGAGTCGCAGATTCAGTATTTGCTGAGCAACATCGTAAAGCACGCGACCGGCGGCAGTGAGGGTACCGTCCTTTGACGATCGATCAAAAAGCGCCTCACCAAGTTCAAGTTCAAGCCGCCGGATTGCCTGGCTGACCGCCGGCTGTGTGCGATGCAGAGCCTGTGCCGCGCGGGAAAAGCTCTGTTCCCGGGCAACGGCGACCAATACCTCGAGTTGATTTATATCCATCCGGCCTCCGAAAGGGTCTGAGTTATGAGTCTCCCGAACCCAGGTTATCGTATCATATATTATTATTGTGTTATAAAGATTATAACTTTGACTTTGAACCCTTTGCCTCTTACGATGCTAACGGAGGCCTGAATCATGACCACAGGAAGAATCGCAATCTTCGATACCACCTTGCGCGATGGCGAACAGTCACCAGGTTGTTCGATGGACCTTGATGAAAAGGTGCGGATGGCCCGCCAACTGGAGAATCTTGGCGTCGATATAATCGAGGCAGGGTTTCCCATTGCCTCTGACGGCGACTTTGCCGCCGTGAAAGCTGTGGCCGCCACCTGCCGAACCGCGACCATCGCCGCGCTCTGCCGCACGGCCGAGCAGGATGTGGCGCGGGCCGCCGAGGCTTTGAGGGGAGCAGCGCATCCGCGCATTCATACCTTTGTCGCAACCTCAGACATTCATCTCGAGCACAAGCTGCGAAAGACTCGCAGTGAAGTTCTGGAGATGACCAGGGCCTCCGTGCGAATGGCGCGCAACTTTGCTGAAGAAGTTGAGTTCTCTGCGGAGGATGCGACGCGAAGTGACATTGACTACCTTTGTGAGGTGTTTTCCGTTGCGGTCGATGAAGGGGCGTCAATCATTAACGTGCCGGATACAGTAGGCTATACGCTGCCGGCGGAATTCTCGCAACTTGTGTCCACTATTCGCGAACGAGTTTGCAACGGCAAAGAGGTAACAATTAGTGTTCACTGCCACAACGATCTCGGAATGGCAGTCGCGAATAGTCTGGCAGCGATTGCTGCGGGCGCGCGGCAGGTGGAATGCACGGTGAATGGAATCGGTGAGCGTGCAGGTAATGCTTCTCTGGAAGAGCTGGTCATGGCGCTTCATGTGCGCTCCGACCAGTTGCCTTTCGAAACAAACGTGAACACGCGCGAGCTTTATCCAACCAGCCAGCTACTCTCGGCGATAGTCGGATTCGATGTGCAGCCAAACAAGGCCATCGTGGGCCGCAACGCCTTTGCGCACGAAGCGGGTATTCATCAGCACGGTGTGATCAATAATCCGCTCTGCTACGAAATTATGACGCCCGAGTCGGTTGGCGTCACAAATAACCTCTTGGTATTGGGTAAACATTCCGGTCGCCACGCACTTGCCTTGCGTTACGAGGAAATTGGCTATTCTCTGACGGGGGCGGAACTCGATGAAGCTTACGGACGGTTTATTGAACTGGCTGATCGTAAAAAGCGAATCTACGATCAGGATCTCATCTCATTGCTCGCTGAGATCGCAAATCTGGGTGAAGAGTTGAATATTGAGCCTGTGGGCGTGGTGGTCACGACGACCGCAAATTACAGTTAAATCACCGGACCGACAATCAGAGGCGGGACGCTGCTGCAGTTGAGAAATTTCGATTAACCCCCGTGTTGCCAAACCTCTTACTCAAATAATCTCAAGGTAAGGAAGGCGGGCCCTGTCCCCGCTCAACCGTTGAAGGCCACCCAGCGGAAGAGCGGGGACGGGGTCCGCCTTCCCAACCTGAGAGGTGACAAGGCTGAAAGGTTGTTTTGCTGCTTAGTGGCTATCAAGCTTGAAGCGGGGACTGGGGGTCCTGCCTGAACCTGCAAATTACCGTAAGCTCCTTTTTGGGTTTTCACACAATCTCGATAGCGGGCGGGTAAGAAGAGTGGACTGAACAAAGTTGGGTTCCTTGTCGTAATGTTTCGCGCGGAGGTTAATAACATGCGCGATCCATTTCTAGCAGGAATTCTAAGCTTCTTTGTCCCCGGTGTGGGCCAGCTCTATAACGGCCGAATTCTGGCGGGCATCCTCTGGCTAATCATTACCCCAGGCTTCTGGATTGGCACGGGCGGAACGCTGGGCTGGGTCTGCCACATTATTGCAGCCTACACGGCTTACTCTTACGCAAAAGATCATCCCATCCGCTACTAATCCTACGCAATCGAAACTTAGGTGCGTATGTTGTAATGTGCAAGGTTATTTGACCACAGGAACCACGGTTCAGGGTCAATCCTCCCTTTGCTCCCCAAATTGCGAACTTGTTTAAGTGTTTTGGTAGCAGCCAAGCCTGAGCGTAGAGACGTAACCAACGCCACTCAATACAGAACCGCGAGCGGTAGCGACCGGATGCTAGAGTCAACCCACGTTGATCCAAAAGCTGCTAAGCACCACCGCAATTCAATTCCAGCTTGAGTGCTAACATCCGGCCGCGAGCGGTAGCGACCGGATGCTAGAGTCAACCCACGTTTATCCAAAAGCTGCTAAGCACCACCGCAATTCAATTCCAGCT
>JBPCIQ010000110.1:0-15484 GCA_051006135.1 Pyrinomonadaceae bacterium
CCCCTTGCATGAAATCGATTCCCGCTTCAATCCGCATCGAACCGGGAGGAATGATGTCGACGTCCTCTGTTAATAATGGTCTCTGCTGAGCCACACCCTCACTTGCCAGGGCCAGTAACAATCCGACAAGCAGTAAACTCCGCTGAAGCGTTTGTGGTCTGAATGACATGTGAGGAATTGTAATAGTCAGGCTGGTAACCGGTCAATGTATACTAGACACAGCGTGGAGTCCTAATCTGAGATATAGCCCTTTCGCTTCGTGATAGTCAAAACCGATCCACGAAGTCAATGAAATTTAACTAAGATCGCTTAGTGTAATTTAGTGGGTAGTTCACTTGTCTTCTAAACTGGGCAATCACCTTCGAAACGAAAACCAATCATGATGCTAAGACACATTTACGGCCGACTTATTCTTTCGCTCCTGGCTTTGTCTCTGTGTGCCTTGTCGGGCTCAGCGGGGCAGGTTTCGTCGTCGACGCCACCGCAAACAAAATCAGTCGAACTCCAGGGGTTGCGCGATCGGGTAACTGTCAGGCGCGACGCACGCGGCATTCCCTATATACAAGCTAACAACGATGAGGACCTTTACTTCGCGCAGGGTTATGCCACGGCCGCCGATCGCTTATGGCAGATGGACCTGCTGCGTCGTACCGCGCGCGGCGAACTTTCAGAAATCTTTGGCAGTCGCACCCTGGAAGAAGACAAGCGCCATCGCACCTTTGGATTCGCACAGGTAGCGGAAGCAGAAGCCATGCAGGCGAGTCAGCGATCGCGTGCCATCCTGGCAGCTTACGCGCGCGGAGTTAACTCCTACATCGAGTCTCTAGATGCTAAAAGCCTGCCTCCTGAGTTTCTGATTCTTCAGTATCAACCTCGCCCGTGGACGCCGGCCGATTCGCTGATCGTCGTAAAACTATTCTTTGAGTCACTCTCATCAACCTGGCGCCTGGATGTAATGCGCGAGAGTTTTGCTGATCTTCCCCGTGAGAAGCGCGAAGGACTGCTGCCCGAAGCTTCGCCTCTTGACGTTCTGGTGGTCGGCAAAGACAGTACGAAGCTACCCCTTGTCTACTTCGATCCGAGCGGCGTAAAAGACGCAGTGGGAGACACGGAGAAGGGGAGATGCAGGAACGGGGAGAATGGGCGATTGGGAAACGCGGAGTTCCCATCTCCGTGTCTCCCCTTCGCCCCATCGCCCCTTCGCCCTATCGCCCTTTCGCCCTATCGTCCCTTCGCTTCTTCGCCCATTCTCCCCTTCGCCCCAGTCTCTCGGGACCTGCTCAGCTCGCTCGTGAAAGAGGCAGAGCTCATGTCAGTCTCACTCGCACGCGTTGGACTCGATGCTGAAGGTCTGGCGGCGAGTAATAACTGGGTGGTAAGCGGAAAACGAACCGCTTCAGGCAAGCCTCTGTTGGCCAACGATCCCCACCTTGCGCCATCAGCGCCCGCGATCTGGCATCTGGTCCAACTCAGCGCTCCCGGAGTGAGAGTGGCAGGAGTGACAGCACCGGGTCTTCCCGGGGTAGTCATTGGTCACAACGACCATATCGCGTGGGGCTTTACCAATGTCGGTCCGGATGTACAGGACCTCTACATCGAGACTTTTGATCCCAAGAACCCCCACCGCTACCTGACGCCTGCGGGTTGGCGAGATGCTGAAGTTCGGAGCGAGCAGATTAAGGTCAGAAAAGGATTTACCGATTCGGCAACCGAAACGGTCACAAGCGACGTGATAGTGACCCGTCATGGACCAATTGTTCTCGAGCAACACGGCAAACGTTACGCGCTCCGTTGGACGGCGCTGGATGCGAAGCTGAATAATGCGGAGGGAGTGTACACACTTAATCGGGCAAGCAACTGGCGCGAATTTATGACCGCCTTGCGAGGATATACGCCTCCGATGCAGAACATCGTTTATGCCGACGTCGAAGGACACATTGGCTATTACGCTGCCGGGCTGGTGCCAATCAGAAAGTCGGGCAATGGAAGCGTTCCCTATGATGGGTCAAAGGACGACGGTGAATGGCTCAGCTTCATACCGTTTGATAAGCTGCCCCATCTTTTTGATCCCCCTTCTGGCATCATTGTTACTGCAAACCAACGGATTGTAGGTACGGATTATCCATATTTCCTTACGCACTCGTGGGCACAGCCATACCGTGCGCGCCGTATTCTGGATCTGCTGAACAAGAAGCAGAAAGTTACAGCGGCAGACTTTAGGGAAATATTAGGCGATACGTATTCGATTGCCGCGGCACTGTTTGCCCGCGAAACAGCAAGAACGTTGAAAGTAGATCCTGCCTTACAAAGCGATGAGAAACTCAGAGCGACGATTGCTCAGTTTGAAAGCTGGGATGGGCATCTTAATGCTGACTCGCGGGTGGCGCCGCTCTTAGCGCAGACGCGCCTGGCATTCCGTTCAAAGATCCTCAATGGAGCGTTGGGACAGGAACGGACGAAGATCTTTGCCTGGTCAAATTTCGACTCGAGTCTGGACCAGATCATCACGAAGCAACCAGCCGCCTGGTTACCGAAAGAGTTTAAGAGCTATGCAGAGCTATTACTCTCCTGTTACCAGGATGCCCGCCAAGTGCTAACGAAGAGTCTGGGTGAAGATGAAACAAAATGGGTTTGGGGTGAGATGGTTAAAGCGCGCTTCCCTCACCCGCTCGCTGTCGTTCCACTTGTAGGATTACAGTTTGCAATTCCTCCATTTCCACAAAATGGGACTGGCGGACTGTCAGGAGCTACGGTGAACGTCGGTGCGGCCGTCTCGATGAGACTGATTGCAGATCCACAGGATTGGGACAAAACCCAACATGGCATCACACTTGGGGAGTCAGGCATTCCGTCTAGTCCTCACTGGTCAGATCAACTTGAAGACTGGCGCGCAGTTACACCCAGGATCTTTCCTTTTGGCGAAGCTGCGATTGCCCGCGCCACAAAAGGGACTCTGGTGCTGGAACCCAAGCGTTGAGGTGGGATTGGGGGGACCTGTTGAAACGGCGACACGAAGAACTTGAAGACGCCGGTGAATCCCGGGTTACTCCTATCCCCGGACATCCGAGCGGCCCTACGCTAAACAATAGTTGGCGGGTTTTCTGCGCTGTTGATTTATCGGACTCTGTTCGGGAACGCTTGATGCAACACGTTACACGCCTGAGGGAGGCAGTGCCCGGAAGCGGTGCAAGTTGGAGCCAAGAAGGCAACATTCATCTCACTCTTAAGTTCTTCGGCGACACACAGCGATTGCGTATTTCAGATCTCACCGAAGCAACGTCGCGTTCCGTTAAGGGGAAGACACCCTTCAAGATCGTCGTCGAACAACCTGGCGCATTTCCAAAATTGGAAGCACCGCGAGTTTTGTGGATTGGTGTAACGGATGAGTCAGGAGAGCTCAGTGTGCTCAAGCAGCATCTCGAGGATGAATGCGCAAAGGTGGCTTTCGTCAGAGAGGAGCGGTCTTTTCATCCACATCTCACAATCGCCCGATTGCGCGAGCCAGGAGATGGTCGAGCATTGGCTGCGGCACATAAGGAGTTGGGCTTCGAGCCAAGTGAAGTTGTCGTGTCGGAGTTGAAGGTGATCAGAAGCGAACTAAGCAGCCACGGAGCAAAGTACACCGTGATTTCGCGACACCCGCTTGGGAGCTAGCTCGCCGCCAACGTCTCACACTTAACCACCTCAGGTCTTAGCAATCTCTAGCAGGCCGCTAATAAATACGATCCACTAAACCACACGAAACTCCACGAAATGGAGGTCTTAATTCGAGTTATTTCGTGGATTGCTTTGCCTCTGTTTCTGCTCCACTTTTTCAGCAACCTGCCACGTAGTGCTAGTGATCTGATGCCGAAGCAGAGCTTCTTCCCACAACCACGTAGTGGTTGAATGTTTATAGCCATCGGAACGGCACCGATGCTCACTCCTTTTGGAGTGAAATGTGTCTCGCGGCTAGACGGCACATGGAACTCCTACGGAGTTCTTCTATTTTCAGAAGGCTGTACTTAGGTGGGCAATTGACGTGGTTTGGGTGGCGAGGGAGGCTTATCCTCGCTGGTTTTTTCTCCAGTCTGCGAAAACACTTCCTTGATTGCTCCCACACTGGACAGCATTGCAGACGTTTCTACCGGCATAAAAATGACCTTCGAGTTGTTCCCGCGTGTCATGTCTCGCAAGCTCTCAATGTAACGAGTGGTAATTAAGTACTGCGCGGGATCTCCCGTACCGATTGCTTGCGCGATGCGGGTGATTGCTTCGGACTCGGCTTCGGCATTACGCAAGCGTGCCTGGGCTGCACCTTCCGCCTGCAAAATTGCCGACTGCTTGTCTCCTTCTGCGCGAGTGACTGCTGCCTGCTTTTCGCCCTCAGCGCGCGTGATCGCTGCTTGCCGATCACCCTCAGCCTGCAACACCAGCGCGCGGCGATTGCGCTCGGCGGTCATCTGCTTCTCCATCGTAATGCGCACGTCTTCGGGGGGATTGATATTCTTGACGTCGACGCGCGTGACTTTAACACCCCACTTGTCTGTCGCTTCATCCAGGATAATGCGCAACTTTGAATTAACCTGGTCGCGTGAGGATAACGTGTGGTCCAGGTCCATCTCGCCCATCACGGCCCGCATTCCAGTAATTGTCAACTGCACAATGCCGCCCACAAGATCATTCATCTCGTAGACAGCTTTGACGGGGTCGGTAACTAACCAGTAGACGACGGAGTCCACATGAATTGTCACGTTATCGCGAGTGATGACCGGCTGGGGCGGAAGATCGATGTACTGCTCACGCAAATCGATCGACGTCAGACCAGGTCGACTATTGGTCCAATAGTAGGCCCGCGGTCTGTCCAGAAAGGGGATAAGGATATTCAACCCGCTGCTGGCGACTCTGTCGAACCTTCCAAGCCGTTCAACCAACATAACAGTGGCCTGAGGAACGATTCTGATCGTCTTGATGGCAATAATTAACATGACGATCGCTACGAAACCAAAAAAGAAGAAAGGTAGGATGAACTCCATTAACTGCCTCCTGAGTCATCGGCGCAAGTGAGCCGGCATCAACGAATGCTGTTGCTGAGAACTATATCGGATCGGGTGGGTCATTAGGAAGAGTGCTGGTCTGGTAGCTAGTGTCCTGATTTGTTAGAGCAAGAGTTGATCGGAGTCCGGGGCAGTAGCCCGACTGGGCTTTGATCCGCGCCTCCGGAGCCCTCGCTAACAGTCGGGCTACTACCCCCCAGCCGGCGGCCGCCAACCTCCAAGCGCCTCCTCAACGATTGCTGCAGCAGCGAGGATTGCTTCTTCACTAAAGGGCCTACCCCCGATCTGAATTCCAATAGGCAACCCTTCGGCGGAGCGACCCGCGCGAACAACCACCGAGGGTAGATCGAACACGTTGAAAGTCTGCGAGTAACTAAATGCGCGAAACACGCTTACTGATTCGCCGGACAGCTCAAGCCTCTGGGCTCCATGTTCGAATGCGGGAGTAGCTCCCACAGGCGCGACGATCAGTGGGACATCCTCCAGCCACTCTAGCAACTTCTGATGCATATTATCGCGCTCCTTCAGGGCACGCTGATTTTCGTCATGTGCTTCCAACTTTCCTTCTATGACGCCAGCAAGAATCCTTCGCACCAGCGGTCCAGCTTCCGCTTCTCTTCCTCGATAGAACTGGCGCATCTGCTCCGCCGATGCTCGGGAAAACAATTCAATCCACAGACGCAAGCCAGATTGAACCGCCGGTGGCCGCTCCTCAACTGGTTCGAGGCCCGCATCCTTGAGCGCCTCAACCGCAGCGTGCACCGCAAGTTTTGTCTCCGCTGTAATTGGTGCCACTCCATCCTCTTCGTACCAGCCAACCCTGCAACCGCGCAGCCCGTCCGTTAGTTTCGCCGCCGTTGTCGTTATGGACTTCTCGCCAACAAGCACCTTAAGGAGTAATGACAAGTCTTCAATCCGCCGGGCCATCGGTCCCAGGCAAGCTCCAAAGGCGAGACGTTCAATGGTGGGGGGTAAATGTCCATCCATGGGAATAAGACCACTGGTGGGCCTTAAACCGACGATGCCGCAGAAATGCGACGGCACACGAATCGATCCTGAGAGATCGCTTCCCACTCCCGCGGGCGACAAGCAGGCCGCTATGGCCGCGGCCTCGCCACCGCTTGATCCGCCAGGCGTCCGTCGTAAGTCATATGGATTATTCGTACGCCCAAATACCGGATTATCGGTCTCGTATGGGATCGCCATCTCGGACGTGTTTGTCTTGCCCAGAATGATCGCACCGGCGCCCTTCAGCCGCGCCACGGCCGTAGCGTCTTTCGCCGGAATGTAATCCGCTCTAATCCGAGAGCCACTCGTCGTCCTCAATTTGGCAGTATCGATTGTGTCCTTGATTGTGAATGGCACGCCGTGGAGAGGTCCAACAAGGTCATTGCGATCCAGCGCAGCTCCGGCTTTCCGCGCGCGATCAAGAAATCCAGGATCAAGTGTAACTATGGCATTCACCGCGGGATTGACTCGTTCAATCCTCGCCCGGTAAGCCTCAGCCACTTCGACGGGAGAAACGCGCCGCGTTTTGATCAGGCGCGCCAACTCCGCAGCCGATAGCTCTGTCAGTTGGTCAGACAACAGGTAACTCTCCACTGCCATTCTCCACGGTGCACTTGCCGGCGAGAGACCGCGCTCCAGCGCTTCCACCACCCGAAGCGCAGCTGTCGGCTCGGGGACCCCGGATTCGAATTAACTACCCAAACCGCGCACACCACTCTGGAAGACATGGCCTGCGAGCCAATTGACTCCCTGGGCTTTCCCTCTGACTCGGTCAGGAGGACGCGTCCTTATCAATTTGACCGGCCCTCAATTTCACGGAAAGGCTGGAAAACTCAAATAAACCCGAAATTTGCACAAAATGCGCGTGGGCACGGTCGTTGCCCTAGTGAACGCAGGCGATAACTCGCCTTAATGCGGTAAGCATAAGCTTCCAAGAAAGCTGATTGAGGAACCTAACATGGGTCACACCAAAACGTTCGTCATAGCCTGGCTAACACTATTTTCAATAGGACTCACTGTCAATACCCCTGGTACGGAAGCACGCGATGGTGATGACATTGCCACCTACAACTCCCGTGGTCCAACGCTAAGTTATCGGACGAATAGTGATGGTGTGGTGCTTGGCGACAGCATTCTGCTTAGTAGCAACATCATCATGAACCGCGACGGCGTCGTCCTTGGCGACCGAGCAATCTTCTGTACCGGCATTTTGCTCTCCGAGGGTGTCGGGCAGGGCGAGGCCGTCGTCTTAAACGATGGTGTAGTGCTCGGCGACGGGGTTGTTCTGGGCGATGGCTTTGTCCCAGGTGAAGCATTTTCACTCGATGTCGGTAATGCCTAAGGGCGACAACACGATCGCGACGAGCCTCCACGGAACCTTGATGGTTCTTGAACTCAGAGACAACAAGATGGAAACGTGCGGAAAGCAAAGGTTTACTAATCCATATAGGTGGAGTGTCATTTTTATCGGCGCTCTGCTTTTCGCTTTTTCAGCCTTTAGCCTCTCACCGGAAAAGATTGATCTGCGTTTCCTCCTGCTCGGCGCAATGACGGTCATCATTAGTTCCCGGCTTGCAGTGCAGATCCCTCGCGTCAACATCATTATAACTGTCTCCGACACCTTCATCTTTCTGGCGATTTTGCTCTACGGAGGACCGGCCGCTGTGTTGTTAGCCGCGGCGGAGGGTCTCTGTTCTGGATTTCGCATCAGCAGAAAGCCGCTCACATTTCTCTTCAACTCCGCGGTAATGCTCTGTTCCACGTTTGTGACCGTTTCCGTAGTAAGCGCGCTTTTTGGCAGCCAGTCAGAGTTTACCCGGCCCAATGCGCTTGGTTTGTCGCTCTGTACCATGGCACTAGTGCAATACCTGATCAACACCGGCATCGTGGCAGTTGGTCACGCCATCCAGTCTAATAAACCCATCTGGCAGACGTGGCATAGGTATTATCTTTGGACCTCCATTACCTACTTTGCCGGAGCTGGTGCCGCCGGCACCATTATGTATTTTGTCGATACCTGGGGCTTCTACGCACTGGTTGCGGCGATTCCCGTGGTCGGCATTGTTTATTTCACCTACTATAAATTCCTGGAAGATCTCAGAGTGATTTCAGCACAAGTTGAATTCGCGGAGTATGGGCGAGCAGAAGCCGAACGGACCCGTGCCGAGCAGGCCGAGATTCATATTGACGAGCTCAGCCGACACATTGCCGAGCAACGGCGTATCAGCCGTGATCTGGAGGAGAGCAAAGACCATTTTCGCCACGCCGCTTTTCATGATGCCCTCACCAATCTGCCAAACCGTGCTCTCTTGACGGAACAGATAAAGCGGGCGATCGGACGTTCCCGACGTCGCGAGGAACAGTTATTCGCAGTGCTGTTCCTCGATCTGGATCGCTTCAAGAACATCAACGACAGTCTGGGGCACATCGCCGGCGATCAATTACTGATCGCCACAGCTCGTTGCCTCGAAGAGTGTATGCGCCCGATTGATACTGTCGCGCGGTTGGGCGGCGATGAATTCGCGATTCTTCTTGATGGACTCGAGAGCGAGAGTGAAGCCGTTTTCGTGGCGGAAAGAATCCAACAGAGTTTAACTCGTCCTTTCAACATAAGTGGACACGAAGTCTTTGTCACAGCAAGTATCGGCATCACATTAAGCACCGGAAGCTATGCCGATCCTGAAAATGTCCTGCGAGACGCCGATACGGCAATGTATCGGGCTAAGGAAAGCGGCAAGGCACGATTTGAGATGTTCAATGCAACGATGCACTCGCGTGCTGTCGCCCTGTTGCTGCTGGAAAACGATTTGCGGCGTGGCATCGAGCGCAAAGAGTTTGACGTCTATTACCAACCGATCATGTCCCATGGAGATAATGAGTTCGCCGGATTCGAAGCTCTGGTGCGCTGGAACCATCCTGAGCGCGGCCTGGTCCATCCCGGCGAGTTCATATCAGTAGCGGAGGAGACCGGGCTCATAGTAGATATTGGACGGCTGGTGCTGTACGAGTCGTGCCGGCAAATGCGCCAATGGCAGTCGATCAGTACTAAGCCAATAACCATTAGTGTCAATCTGTCGGGCAAACAGTTTGCCCAACCGGATCTGATTGAGCAGGTGAAGCATGTTCTGGAGGTAACCGGCCTGGAAGCCCAGTATCTGAAGCTTGAAATCACTGAAAGCGTCGTGATGGAAAACGCTAAGATTGCAAGAACGACTCTGATGCAGCTCTGTGAACTCGGGGTGCACCTCTGCATTGATGACTTCGGCACGGGTTATTCGTCGTTAAGCTACCTCCATCACTTCCCAGTCATGACACTGAAGATTGATCGATCCTTTATTGGCCGAATGGAGTCTGGCGGCAACGACTCAGAGATCGTGAAAACAATCAACACGCTCGCCAATAATTTGGGCATGGAAGTCGTCGCGGAAGGCGTGGAAACAGAAGGACAGTTAGCTCAACTCAAGGCGCTCAGATGTCGCTATGGTCAGGGTCATCTATTCTCACGCGCTTTGGACGCAGAGGCGGCCGGTAGGTTTTTTCAGAATCATGAGCCGTTCGCATTCTCAACGCTGGTCGATGATGACGTGGCTGTTCAGTCGCAACTCACCCTTATCAACTAGTAGTCATGAAGCGAAAGCGCTAGACTTCAAATTAGGACACTACCCAAGTTTTGCTTTTCCCGCCCTTGCAACTATAATTTGCTTGTTCTGCAATCTCTTAAATCAACCCGCCCGATTCGAAGACTATTGGTTTGATGCGTGAGCTCAGCGGCAAAGGGGTGTGTGTTTGGCGATTCATTTGAGCAGGACTTTTGTCTTGCGCAAGTTGCATCAGCTTTCCGGAATAGTTCCACTCGGCTTCTTCTTGTTGGAACACTTCTACACAAACTCGAAGGCCATTGACGGGCCCTCCTCGTTCAACAAGGCAGTGGAGGACCTGCAGTCGATTCCATACATCCTCTTTGTGGAAATCGGCGGCATCTTTATCCCGCTCATCTATCATGCCGTTTACGGTCTGGTGATTACCGTCGAGGCGCGGCCCAATAACCTGAACTATCCGTATCCGCGTAATTGGTTTTACTTAATTCAACGACTGACGGGCGTCATTCTCTTCTTCTTTATTACCTTTCACGTACTGAACTTCCGCTTCGGCATGATCCCAGGTCTGAACAGGATCTCGGTGGCCCACAGGCCTGACCTGGCTTTTGATATTGTGTCAGGCGAGTTTCGGATGCTGCCAATATTCTTGATTTACATGATCGGGATTACGGCAACCGTTTGGCATCTTGCGAATGGTATCTGGCTATTTATGGTTGATTGGGGTATCACAATTGGGGAGCGAGCCCAACGTCTGACCGGATATGCCTGTATAGCCTTTGGCATACTGCTGTTGCTTGTTGGTATCAACGCTGCCGTTGCTTTCATCCGTCCCGGCGGACTGTTGGGAGGTCTCCTATAGATGGCAACCAACGGCATCAAGATCGCGATTGTGGGCGGAGGCCTCGCTGGTCTTGCCGCAGCGATGAAGATTGCGGAGGCGGGCCACTCCGTCGATCTCTTTTCCGTCGTTCCCGTAAAGCGCTCCCACTCGGTTTGCGCGCAAGGCGGCATTAATGGCGCCGTCAATACCAAAGGCGAAGGCGATTCAACGTGGGAACATTTCGACGACACGGTTTACGGCGGAGACTTTCTCGCAAATCAGCCCCCGGCAAAACTCATGTGCGAGATGGCTCCCTCGATAATCTATCTGTTCGATCGCATGGGTGTTCCCTTCTCGCGTACGCGCGAAGGGTTGCTTGATTTCCGACGCTTCGGCGGCACCAAGCACCACCGGACCGCCTTTGCAGGTGCCTCAACCGGTCAGCAATTGCTTTACGCATTGGACGAGCAGGTGCGCCGTTACGAAGTCGCAGGCACAGTCAGGAAGTATGAGCATTGGGAGATGATCTCGCTCGTGCTCGACGATCACCAGGTGTGCCGCGGATTGGTTGCGATGGACTTGCAAACCCTTGAGTTGAAGGCTTTCTCCGCTGATGCGGTGATCATAGCAACGGGGGGGCCCGGTCTAATCTTCGGTAAGTCGACCAACTCGATGGTTTGTACCGGCAGCGCTGTTGGGGCCTGCTACCAGCAGGGCGCGAAATATGCGAATGGCGAGTTTATTCAGGTCCATCCTACATCCATTCCGGGTGAAGATAAGCTGCGCCTGATGTCAGAATCGGCGCGCGGCGAAGGTGGGCGCGTCTGGGTTCCGCGACAAAACCGAGATCCCAGGTCTCCTTCGGCAATCCCAGAGAATGAGCGATGGTACTTCCTCGAAGAGAAGTATCCCGCTTACGGCAATCTCGTTCCCCGCGACATTGCCACGCGCGAGATTTTTCAGGTCTGTATTGAAGGTAAAGGGGTCGGCGGCGAGAACCAGGTCTACCTGGATCTGACGCACATTCCCGCTGAAACGCTCGATCGCAAGCTGGGGGCAATCCTGGAAATCTACGAGATGTTTGTGGGGGATGATCCGCGCCACGTTCCGATGCGTATTTTTCCCGGCGTACATTATTCGATGGGCGGGCTCTGGGTAGACTTTAATCAGCGAACGAACATTCCTGGTTTGCTCGCGGCAGGCGAGTGTGACTATTCCATTCATGGAGCTAATCGTCTGGGCGCCAATTCCCTGGTGAGTTGTGTCTTCGGTGGCTTTGTCGCAGCGCCCACGGCAATTGAGATTGCGAAGAACATCGAGCGCAATGGTGCTGATGGATCTCGAGTTTACGATCAGGAATTGAAACGCCAGCAAGAGATCAACGATGCCTTGATCAAGCAGAGCGGCAACGAAAACCAGTATGTCCTTCACCAGGAAATGGGAAAGTGGATGACCGACAATGTTACCGTTGTTCGTTATAACGACAAGCTGAAAGCGACCGACAACAAGTTGCTTGAACTGATGGACCGTTACAAGCGGATCTCTATTAACGATTCGAACCTCTGGGCCACGATGGCGCTGCCGCACGCCCGGCATCTGGGCAACATGCTGGAGCTGGCTCGCGTGATCACATTGGGCGCGCTGAATCGCAACGAGTCGCGCGGCGCACACTTCAAGCCCGACTTTCCAGATCGGGATGACGAAAATTTCTTAAAAACTACGATCGCAGAGTATTCGGGTGAGGGACCGGTTATTTCGTACGACCCGGTAGATGTTTCGCTAATAAAGCCGCGCAAGAGAGACTACAGCAAAGCGAAGAAGGAAACAGCCAAGGCTTAATACCGTGACTCCGTGCTGAAGTTTTTCTTTGGCAATCATTATGTCAACAAACCTACAAAGATCTTCTAACACCGCACGACGTATTCCTAACAAGACCGTTGAGATCCATATCAGGCGCCGCGCAAATCCCGATGCAGCGCAATACTGGGAACAGTTTGAAATTCCCTACCGGGCGAATCTCAATATCATTTCGTGCCTGATGGAAATTCAGAAGAATCCGGTCAATAAAGAAGGCAAGGCCACGACGCCGCCGGTCTGGAGCATGAATTGTTTAGAGCAGGTTTGTGGCATCTGCACGATGGTCATTAATGGACGTGTGCGCCAGTCGTGTTCGGCCCTGATTGATAATCTCGAACAGCCCGTAAAGCTCGAGCCCATGTCCAAGTTTCCCAATGTCCGCGATCTGGTGGTCGACCGCTCGCAGATGTTTGATCACTTGAAGCGCGTGCATGCCTGGATCGAACTCGATGGTACTCATGATCTCGGTCCTGGCCCGCGGATGGATCAAGAGGAAGTGCAGGAGCGCTACGCTTACTCACGCTGCATGACGTGTGGCTGCTGCCTCGAAGCCTGTCCGCAATATGACGGCGATAATTACATCGGGCCGCAGGCGATTGCTCAGGTTCGTCTTTTCAACATGCACCCCACCGGCAAGATGACGCGCGACGAGCGCCTCGAAGCGTTGCTGCAGGAGGATGGAATCACCAACTGCGGCAATGCGCAAAATTGCGTGCAAGCCTGCCCCATGAATATCCCACTCACCAGAGCTATCTATGAAGAGAACCGCGAGGCTGTAGTCCACGGCCTGTTCGGCTGGCTGAAGAAATAGCTTTGGTTCTTAAGAATCCATCGTTAAGAATAGCACTCACCGATCAGACCTTGACCATCCGTCGTCGCCGTTGAATTCTGTCAAATACATTCGTGTTAGAGTTACAACTCCTCCGTCGTAAAGCACCGCCTTACCCTTCCGTTTTGGCGAGAGTCTGTCGGAAGAACGGTACAATTTCGTCTTGAAGTGTTATTTTCTTCGGCATGCATGCCCGACCAACAGCATGGAGCCTTTCAAAGCCTGAGTCTGACCAGAGTTTCTGCCGACCTCGGCAGTGATGCCAATTGACGGCGACGGATCGACAGAGACCTTCGATATACCGCGACTCTCAATTCCTCCCCTGTCGTGGCGGAGGGTCCGCTGGACAGCGGATGGGAGTGCACTCACCTACATCGACAACCGTGACGACGTCTCCAACGTTTGGAAGCAACCATTGGATGGCGGCGAAGCCCTGCAACTGGCTGACTTCAATCCGACCGGATTCTTAACTTCGATTGCTCTCATGTTCTCGGAAACCCAATCATGACTCCAGGCCACCCTGCTAGATTCCAATCACGTTAACCAATTCCTGAACTGCCGCGGCGCTCTTTTGCAGGGCAATCCTTTCTTCCGCAGTAAGATTGATCTCGATGATCTGCTCGAGGCCGCGCGCACCGAGTTTACAAGGCACACCAACGTAGAGACCGTTGACGCCATACTCACCTTCGAGGTACGCAGCGCATGGCAGGATCTTCTTCTTGTCTTTTAGAATTGCTTCAGTCATCTCCACGGCCGCGGCCGAGGGCGCATAGTAGGCTGAACCAGTCTTCAACAGACTGACAATTTCCGCACCGCCATTTGCCGTGCGTTTGACGATGGCATCGATCTGGTCTTTGGACAGTAGCTCTGTAATGGGGATTCCCGCGCAGGTGGAAAAACGTGGCAGTGGAACCATCGTGTCGCCGTGGCCGCCGAGCACAAACGCAGTCACGTTTTCAACCGAAACATTTAGCGCTTCCGCGAGGAAGCAACGCATGCGAGCTGAATCGAGCACGCCCGCCATCCCGATTACGCGATGCTTCGGAAACCCTGAGCGCCGAAGGGCCACTTGACACATCGCATCCAGGGGGTTTGAGACCACAATCAAAATCGACTCGGGCGACCGCTTCACAACTTCAGCGACCACTTTCGAGACTATGTCGGCATTCGTCTTCAAAAGATCATCGCGGCTCATGCCCGGCTTACGCGGCAGTCCAGCCGTGATGATAACTACGTCACTGTTTTCAGTTCCGTCGTAAGTATTGAGGCCGGTAAGACGCACGTCGAAACCCTCGATTGGGGCCGCCTGGGCCAGGTCTAATGCTTTTCCCTGCGGCACGCCTTCCACGATGTCAACAAGCATGACATCGCCCAGTTCTTTGGCTGCCAGCCAATGTGCCGCAGTCGCACCGACATTACCCGCTCCCACTACTGTAATTTTGTTTCGCGCACCCATCAGTTAAGTCCTTTCGCAGACAGGAAGAGATAAGATAAGGCAAACTTTTTCATGCGACTTCTCTTATTAGAATGTTAGGATTTGAAAGACCGCGAGTGTACAAGCGCCCCTGGAGTGTGTCAAGAAATCGGACTGATCTGAGGAGTGGTGTCATATCCTATCCAACCTTAGGAAATTTGCAGGTGAGGAAGGTGGGCAAAGCGCAGCGCGCCCCCGCTCCAGCGCAGCGTCCATCAACTTTAGTTTTGTTCAAGACTGCGCCGGACTGAGCTCAAGTGCTGAGATGGTTAGATTCAATGAGATTGATCGATTGGCTTAGGGATACTAAAGACCGGGCTGACCATTCGGCATCCTCGCCCTTCCCTTCTACCAGCAACGACGAGGTTGATCCCTTCAACCCGTTTACGGAACCAGTTGAAATCGAGATCACCGACATCATTGACTTACATACCATCCCACCCAAGGATGTGAAAGCAGTGGTCATAGAGTATTTGCACCAGGCGCGCCAGGCAGGCTTTTCCAGCGTTCGCATCATTCACGGAAAAGGTATTGGCGTGCAACGCGAGATTGTCCGCACTGTTCTGGCCAAGTCTCCCTTTGTTGCGGGGTGGACCGATGCTCCACCGGAAGCGGGTGGTTTAGGGGCAACGATTGCGCTGCTATCACAATCCGCAGATTACACAGATTAACTCGGGCAGCCTCGATAGACGATCAGGAGCCACGTAAAGAAACGCGGATCTTTATCTTCCTGCATCGGCTTATACCTGCGAACTTCTCCTTAACGCTAACACCGTCTTAAAAACTTCTCGGCGCGCGGATTCAATCATTTTGAGTTCCGCTATTTGCGTGGCTGAGCGCGCTTAACTCCTTTAGGTGTTC
>JBPCIQ010000111.1:0-49748 GCA_051006135.1 Pyrinomonadaceae bacterium
GGAACTGCGCAAACGAATGCACCAGCCCGTAGCCGCAGTAGGTAAGTGGCTGCGGTCGGTAGTCGAAGGACACAACCGTTATTACGGTGTACCTGCGAATCTGCCGTCGTTGGGTTCGTTTCGTTACCATGTGGGTCGTTACTGGTACCGTACGCTCCAGCGTCGCAGCCAGAAAACGCGCCTTACGGGGGAGCGCATGCTCCGGTTGGTTGACCGTTGGCTGCCCTGGCCCAAGCTGCATCAACCTTATCCTTTGCGTCGCCTTGGCGTCACCACCTAAGGCAGGAGCCGGATGCGTTAGTTGCGCACGTCCGGATCTGTGGAGGGGGTGGCCAGCAATGGTCATTCCTACTCCGACCTCTTAGGCTTAGTAGTTTGCAGCATCAGCGGGGACAGGGTCCGCCTTCCCGGCCTGAGAGATCACTAAGCTTGAGAGGTGACTTGGCTGCTTAGTGGTTTGCAGCTTGAGTAGGCACTGGAGATCGCTCCGAAAACTGAAATCGATGGCAATCAAGGAACACACCGCGTCAGAGTCCCGCGCGCAGCCTCCTGAAGAGACAGCCCCCATTAAAATTAAGCCTCTTAGCAAATCCGCCGGTGGAGTGCCGGCGATCGTATCGACGGTGAAGAATGCGTGGAATGAGATGGGTCCAGCGCGCGGCCTGCGGACTCTCCTCAAACTAAATCAAAAGGGCGGGTTTGATTGTCCAGGGTGCGCGTGGCCGGAGCCTGATGGAGAACGATCGCATGCCGAGTTTTGCGAAAATGGTGCGAAGCACGTCGCCGACGAGGCCACCAGCAAACGTGTTACCCCGGAGTTCTTCAAAGAATGGAGCGTTGCAGACCTCTCTCTTAAATCAGACTACTGGCTTGGCAAACAAGGTCGGATAACCGAGCCCATGCTGCTTCGCCGCGGATCTACGCATTACGAGCCCATCAACTGGGACATCGCTTTCGATTTGATTGCCGGCGAATTGAACTCCCTTAGTTATCCTGACCAGGCAATCTTTTACACTTCTGGCCGCGCGAGTAATGAGGCCGCCTTTTTGTACCAACTGTTCGTCCGGCAGTTTGGTACAAACAATCTGCCTGACTGCTCCAACATGTGCCACGAATCCAGCGGCTGGGCGCTCACTGAGACTATTGGCGCCGGGAAGGGAACGGTCACGCTGGATGACTTTGAGCTCGCAGAGGCGATCTTTGTGATCGGCCAGAACCCTGGCACAAACCACCCACGCATGTTGACGGCTCTTGCGAAGGCCAAGAATAACGGTTGCAAACTTGTGCACATTAACCCTCTTCCCGAAGTTGGCATGTCGGCGTTCAAACATCCGCAGGATGTGCTCGGTTGGTTGGGTGGTGGAACTCAACTGGCGGATCTTTTCCTGCAGGTGCGCATTAACGGTGACGTAGCTTTGCTCAAGGGAATAATGAAAGCGGTGCTGGCCGCAGAGGATCGCCGGCCGAGAGTGGTATTGGACCATGAGTTCATTGAGAACCACACGATCGGCTTTGAAGAATTTGCCGCAGCCCTGCGCCAGGCCGACTGGGGAGCCATCATAGAACAATGCGGCATTTCTAAAACTCAGATCGAAGTTGCTGCCAGAATCTTCGTCGAGTCGGAACGGACAATCTTCTGCTGGGCCATGGGGCTCACCCAACATAAGAACGCGGTCGCGAACATTCAGGAGATCGTGAATCTGGCCTTGCTGCGTGGACAGATCGGAAAACAGGGCGCTGGCTTATGTCCGGTGCGTGGCCACAGCAACGTGCAGGGAGATCGCACAATGGGGATTTCGGAACGACCTGCAGAGATTTTCCTTGACAGGCTGGCTGCTGAGTTTGCTTTCGAACCACCCCGCGAACCGGGGTTGGATACGGTCCACGCGATTCAGTCGATGCACGAGGGCAAAGCCAAAGTTTTCTTCGCCCTCGGCGGTAACTTCCTTTCGGCCACGCCAGACACCGAGTACACAGCTGAAGCGCTTCGTCTTTGTCGCTTGACGGTGCACGTCTCAACCAAAGTTAACCGGGCCCATCTGATCACAGGGGAGCAGGCGCTGATCCTGCCGTGTCTCGGAAGAACGGAAACCGATCTGCAGGCAACCGGAGTTCAGTTCGTCACCACCGAAAACTCGATGGCGGTAGTACAAGCGTCGCGCGGATTTCTCTCACCCGCATCGCCACTCCTGCTGAGCGAGCCGGCAATCGTTGCCAGACTGGCACGCGCCACTCTGGGAAACCGCACAACAGTAGACTGGGAAGCGATGATCGCGGACTACGATCGCACACGAGATAGCATCGCCCGGGTGATTCCCGGATTTGAGAACTACAACGAGCGCGTGCGACGTCCAGGGGGATTCTATCTTCCCAGCCTGCCAGGCGAACGTGTGTTTAAGACATCGAGCGGGCGAGCCGAGTTTACCATTCATGAGCTGCCGCAGCACGACCTACAGCCTGGCCAGTTTCTCATGATGACGATCCGCAGCCACGACCAGTTCAACACCTCAATCTACGGTCTTGACGATCGTTATCGTGGTATTCATAACGGCCGGCGAGTGGTGCTCTTGCATGAGGATGATATACGACTGGCTGGTCTGAGCGATGGTCAGGCAGTCGATCTGATCAGCCACTTTGAGGGGGAGGAACGAATGGCGCGCCACTTCATCGTCGTGCCCTACAGCATTCCGCGTCTTTGCGCCGCAACTTACTTTCCAGAGACCAACGTGCTGGTGCCCGTGAGAAGCGTGGCGGACAAGAGCAACACACCCACCTCGAAGTCGATTGTAATCACAATAAGGCCCGCGACTGACGCTGAGTCAAAATTCAACTACGATCAGGTCGACGGGAAAACGGAATAGCCGAAGCTAATAACATGATCACCATTCGCAAGGGAGAAGACCGCGGTCATTTCAAACATGGCTGGCTCGATACCTATCACACGTTTTCATTCGACCAGTATTACGATCCGAATCATATGGCGTTTCGCAGTTTGCGAGTAATCAATGAAGATCGAGTAAAGCCCGGTCACGGATTCCCGACGCACTCACACCGGGACATGGAGATCATTACCTATATTCTGGAAGGCGCGCTGGAACATCGCGACAGCATGGGAACCGGATCGGTTATTCGACCTGGTGATGTACAGCGCATGACAGCCGGGACGGGCGTCTCTCACAGCGAAGCGAATCCGTCGCGAGAAGAGGCCGTACACCTGCTACAGATTTGGATCCTGCCGCGCGAAGTCGGCCTAAACCCAGGTTATGAGCAAAAGTTTTTCACGGCTGAGGATAAACAACAGAAGCTGCGTCTGATCGCTTCGGCAGAAGCGAGGGATGGCTCAGTAATGGTGCATCAGGATGTGAACGTTTACGCAACGGTGCTGGACGAAGGTCAGGAGGTAGTTCATCAACTGGCGCCGAACCGCCATGCATGGATTCAGGTTGCGCGCGGGTCAATCGTGTTGAAGGGAGAGAATTTGGATCAGGGCGATGGCGCTGCGATCAGCGCGGAGGCGAATTTGAGTATAACCGGCCGCCGGGCCGCTGAAGTTTTGCTGTTTGATATGGCGTAAGTCCGAAACTGTTTCTTGCATTGTTCGTAGGGAAATCCCAAAGGGCGCTTCGGGCAAGCGAGTGAACGCCAAATCAAAATTTCACTCTGTTATTCAGATCTCGGAGGGCGTCCATGTTTTTCACCTGCAGTTCAAAAGTGGTCTGCCCGACTTTCATTTCAACCAACTCCGCTCGCGCTATTTTGTTGAATGTTTTATAGGGCACCTCAACCTCCAACACTTCTTTCATGATCTCGACAAGTTGAATCGTGTCGATGTTTTTCGTAGCGAGCGCCATTGTTCCTAGTTTGAGTCGCTCGCCATCTGCCACAACGAACAAATCTCGCTCACCCAGAGGGTGCCGCCGGTCCCAATTCTTTGACTCAAAGATCAACTGCAGTTTTGCGTACCGTACGTAGTCGAGCTGAACTCCAGGACAGTGAAGCGACGCCTCGAAGCTCACGCAGGTTTGGTTTTGGGTCCTTTCGAGGCCTTTGCCGGTCCCACATGTGATCCGCATCTTCTTGAGGGTCAGGACCGTTTCATGATTAAAGCCATCATACTTTGATTCAATTTTCGCCCCGTGATCTAGTGGTTCAACCGTGGCTAGGCCCGACTCGCTAGCCGGAAACGTTGCATTCGTGGAAAGCCCGCGGGCGCTTTGTAGCAGCAGGCAGAGAAAACAGAGAATGATAATTGTTCGTTTCATAGCAAGAACCTGATCACAGCAGAAAGTTTGAGTGGCAGAAGTGAAGTGAGATTCCGTAGGCAAGAAGCGATAGAAGGCGAGTGAACTTCCCTCTATACCGCCTAAACCAATATAGAAAAATGCCAACTGCGCTGTCAACAAGCTTGAGTTGGATGCGCCGATTGCTGAACGTTTTGCTATCAGAGCGTAGTTTTTGTGATGGACCTAAAGCTGAATCCCGTAGGAAAGTGAGCAGTTTTCGAATGATGCCGCCGGCTCGCCCGGTGGAGCCTCACGTTGGTAGCTGCACATGAGGGTGATCAAAACCTCTTAGGATGCCACTGCACAATCAATACTCGCCGACCGCAGACTGGGCTTGCCGCGTTTCTAACCGTCTCAGCAAAATTAGCACTTGAATCCCGATTCTAATCGCATGTACTCTTGGTGTGTGTCTTTCCAGTCTTTTCAGCTTGCCACTTTCCGGCGGGCGTCTCCCATCTTTTATAACTAAAGACATGGCCCAGAATCGTAGCGGCAGGACCAACTAACCAATGGGCATCCATGGCACTCTAACCACGATGAGTGTTTCCGACCTGCTCCAGTTTCTGGCGACAGGAAGGAAAACAGGCACTCTAAAGTTTGGCCGCGGGAAAGTGGTCAAAGAGATCTACTTTCAGAAGGGTCTAATTGTCGGTTCAAACACGAATGATCCCAAAGAATATTTGGGCCAGGTACTGATCCATTACGGCAAACTCGACGAAACACAGCTCCAGGCTGCCATGGAAACCCAACGAAGTTCTGGCGGGAAACTGGGGCAGATTCTGATCGCCAGGAGACTGCTGAGCGAGGCCGCCGTACTCGAGATTCTGCGGATTCGCACGCTCGACATAATTTATGATCTTTTCATTTGGGAAGAGGCGCACTTCGAGTTCTTTGACAACGAAAGCCCGCCAGACGACTTGATTCGCATCTCGGTCGAGCCAACGAACGTCATCATGGAGGGGATCTACCGCATTGACGAGTTGGCTCGTTACCGGCAATTAATCCCCTCTGATCGTACAGTCCTGGAACTTGGCGCCGGGTGGACCTCGACCCTCAATACCAGCAAAGAGCTGCGCCAGATTCTCTATTTCGTCGAGAAGCGCATGTCTGTAGCCGAGATCTGCTACAACATGCACGCCTCCTCGTTTCATGTTTATGCTCAACTCTACGATTTGCTGAGCAAGGGCATTGCGCGTGTTGTCGGTGAAGTGGCGGAGACGCGTGACGCGGCCGAAGATCCGGAAGATTTACCAGAAACTACGGAGGAACTGCTCTGGGCGGCGCGTGGCGAGCTGGATCTGGACCACACGGAAAAAGCCCTGGTGATCATTCACAAAGTTTTGCAGCAGGAGCCCAAGAATGCTGAGGCCCAAAGCCTGTTGCAGCTTGCTGAAGAGAGGTTCGTGAAGCAGTTTTACGAAGCGTTTTCGCCCGAATCAGTACCAAAGGTCCTGGTTCAGAGTGATAACCTGACGCAGGAACAGATCAGTCCACAGGACGGATTCCTGCTGTCGCGCATCAATGGCGAGTGGGACATTCAATCGGTTTTGTCCGTTTGCCCGTTCCGCGAAGCCGACTCCCTGCGCATGATCAAGTCGCTGCTAAAAAACGGCATCATCGGCTTCTAACAATACTCACCGTCCCGGCGTCAAGCGAACAAGACCTGTGGCATCGCGCACCAAAACATCCGCACCCAGCAACACTGGTATGGCCCACGTTTCCGCGTCGGCGACATCGTAACGTCGCTCGACTTCGAAGGTTGCCGTTCTGCGGCGAGCCACGATGAGGTCGGCGCCGTTGGTCAGGTAGACGATGTGGCGCGGCGTGAGCAGTACCGAGGCATGGTTGCCTTCTCTCCCGTCAGTAGCCCAACGGGTCGCGCCAGTCTTCGCGTCGAGCGCAAAGAACTGACCCTTGCGCTTCGCGGAATGGCCGTAGATCAAGCCATCGCCAAAGACCGGCGAGCTCATATACATTGCCACTTCGGTATTCTTCCATAAGTGACTAGCTTCCCACGCGCCGTTGGTCTGCCGGAGCGCGTAAGCGTGAGTGCCCTGCCGGGTGCCGGAGACCACAAGCTCCGTGCCGGTCCAGACGGGCGTCACGATGTTCTCGTGCCACTCATCTGGAAATGGGGTCGTCCAGAGTTCCTTCCCGGTCATTGCGTCGACACCGATGATTGAGCTATTGCTCAACGTCACTACCTGCTCCTTGCCGGCGATGTCGATCACGACGGGCGATGCATAACCCGGCCCGGGGCCACGCCACTCCCATTTTGCCGCACCCGTGGCCGGCTCGAGCGCAAGGATTTGTCCGCCACGGACGTCGCTGCCCACCTGAACCACCACAAGGCCGGCGACTGCAAGCGGCGAGGCGGCCGTGCCGCAAAAGAGCTTCGACGTATCTACCGTTTTTGAGAAGTCCTTGCTCCAGAGCTGTCGGCCTGTCGCAATGTCCCAGGCCGTGAGTACAGCGGTGCCGCCTAGTGTCAACAGCCGGTCGCCCAGAACGAATGGCGTTGAGTTTGGACCCTTCGCCATCTTGACCGCGTACTGGTTTTTCTGAAACGGCGCTGGATATTTCTGTTGCCAAAGAACCTTGCCACTCGCGAGGTCGATGGCCATAACGATCTCGTCAGGGTCCTGGCGGCCATGAACGAACACGCGCCCGCGAGAAACTACGGGCGACGAGTAGCCTTCGCCGATCTCCACGCGCCAGACCCGACGAAGTGACTCGGGCCAGGAAGCCGGTGTGCTCGAAGCGGGTACGATTCCGTCGCGCGCAGGCCCGCGCCACTGGTTCCAGTCCTGAGCTTTGGCCGAGCGGCCAAAGGAAGCGAAGACCATCAATCCAATTAACAGTTGAAAGATAAAGTGTGTATTGATTTGGTGTTGCATTGTATCTGCGGCTTTGCATCAAAAGCCTGAAATCCCACCAACGGCAGAACTGTGAAAAAAATGAACAAGTTGGGAAGGGGGCAAGCGCAGCACCTCTAGACTCAACATAGCGACTTGGAGCGCGCCCCCGCTGACTCGGCAAAAAAGCGCCTTGGAAAACAGCATATTCCTCAGACTTGTTCAACTCAACCGGCGGGGGCGCGCTCGGATTCGCTATGGTGAGGTAATCTCTCAACTACTACTGAAAACTTCTTAACTCGTGAAGACGCGCCTGTAAAGGCCGATCATTTCGCTGAAGGCCTGGTCTGTTGCCTCGGGATCGTATCTTGGTCCCTCATCGCGCATGAAAGCATGTTCGGCGTCATAGAGTCGCTCCGAAAATACAACACCCGCCTCGCGCAGACGTTCCGCTATTCTTGAGCGCCCTTCCGCCGGGATATGTGGATCGAGTTTGCCCCATACGAGCAGCAGCTCGCCGCGAATCTCGGCGGCCCTTCGCAGCGACCCGGCATCACGATCCTTGCCCAGTTTACCGTCATGTATCCCGGTGCCATAAAAGCAGACCGTAGCTTTCACATCGGGTTGCAGGGCAGCGCGAAACGCCAGATGACCACCAATGCAAAAACCCGTCGCGCCTATTTTACCGGCAGCTACAGCCGGATGCCGGCCGAGATAATTCAGCGCCGCGCGGCAATCTGCGTCGAAATCGGCTACCGGCGTCCTGGCCGCATCCTCTAATCCTCGAGTGCGACCCTGATCGTCAAAAGGGATAACTAAACCGGGGGGCTCGAGGCGATGATAGATTTCCGGGGCGGCCACAACAAAACCATATCCCGCCAGGCGCGCGCACGAACGCAACATTGGTCCGGTGAGCTGGAAAATATCAGAGTAGCAAAGAATACCGGGATACTTGCCAGCCACTTTCGGAGCAGCAATGAAGGTACGCATGGCTCGGCTATCAACCGGAACATCACTGTATTCCGTTGTGATTATCATTAGACCCTCCGGGTAGTTTGTTGCTCTACGAGATAAGTGAAATCTGTTACTCTTCGAGATAAGTAAATATAGTTCAATGGGTCCACCTCGCGGTGAGGCTATGTGAACCCCCCAAAAGCGCTTACGGAAATCAGGTCACATAGTAATCTCAAGGTAGGGAAGGCGGACCCTGTCCCCCCTCGAGCTGCAAAACCTACTAAGCCTAAGAGCGGGGCAGGGTCCGCCTCCCGACCTGCAAATTACCTGGGCCGATTTGGTTTTCACACATAGCCTCTGCCGCGCCCATGTTCTCCAATAAGTGGCAGGTGGCGGGTGAAGTTCAATTTAAATCAGGACCTACGCGCACTTTAGGGCTGGCATTTGAGCGAGGTTTAGATCTGGTCAGCGCGTTTTGGGTCTTTGGTTGAAAAGCCCCTTAGCCGGCATCCATAAGGTCTATTTTGCAGAATGCGATCCAGTTAAGATGCCCCGTAGGCAATTGGGAGTTCTGCGAGACAATTTATTGGCTAACAATCTCTTTGTATTTGTCGGTGCACGATTCATTTTGTTCGAACAAGGCAGTCGTATTCGCGAAGTGACTCCAGCTTTCGTTCGAGGTAGTAACGTCATATTAGCGCTTCTGGCTGGCGCTGGCTTGTCCGTCCTGCGCTTTGGCTTCCGGCTCTTTCGGCGCTTCCTTTGCCGGCTTGTCGCCCAGCAGGACGCGGATGTTGTGAGTCTGGCCGTCATCGGTGAGAGAGATCTCGTCCCCAGGTTGTAGAGCGCCATCAAGCTCGACAGTTGAAATGCCGCGATGGAAGGCCAGAGGGTTTTCTACCTTGATACGATAAGTGGTGCGGCCGCGACGATACGAAATCTCAAACTCGCGCCACCAGCGCGGCACACACGGATCGATTCGCAAACGATCGCCGCGCAACTTGAAGCCGAGGATTGATTCCAGTCCGGCGCGATACATCCAGCTTGCCGAACCGGTATACCAGGTCCAGCCGCCGCGCCCGGTGTGTGGTGGGACGGCGTAGACGTCTCCCACTGCGACGTAAGGCTCCACTTTGTACTTGTGCAGACCAGCACGAGTAGAAGCGTGATTGATTGGATTCAAGAGGGAAAAGAGTTCACCGGCCCGCTCTCCATCACCGAGCGTCGCGAAGGCAATCAAGGTCCAGAGCGCGGCGTGAGTATATTGTCCGCCATTCTCGCGCACACCGGGAACGTAGCCCTTGATGTAGCCGGGATCGAGTTTGCTTTTGTCGAAAGGCGGTGTGAATAGAATGACGAGACCGTCACCGCGCCGGATTAAGTATTCTTCGACGGCAGCCATCGACCGTACTGCGCGATGGTGGTCCGCGGCGCCGGAAATCACTCCCCACGACTGCACGATAGAATCAATGCGGCATTCTTCGTTTTGCACGGAGCCAAGCGGAGTGCCGTCATCAAAGAACGCGCGTCGATACCAGTCGCCGTCCCAACCGTCCTTCTCGAGGGCCTTCTTCAAGTCTTCCATGTGCTTGCGATAGCCTGCAGCTCGTATTTCTTGCCCCCGCTGGTCACAGAAAGGCGAAAAGCCCGCGAGAGTTGTATGGAGAAACCAGCCAACCCAAACGCTCTCCCCTTTGCCGAGTTGACCGACGCGATTCATGCCGTCATTCCAGTCGCCGCCTCCCATTAGCGGTAGTCCATGTTCTCCGACTGCCAAACTACGATCGATGGTGCGCACGCAGTGTTCAAAAATCGAGGCGGACTCTGATGAAACGACCGGCTGCATGTATGACTCTTGTTCTTCAGGTCCGAGGAGTGGAGCCTCGAGAAAGGGAACTTCCTCGTCAAGTACAGACAGGTCGCCGGTAACGTTAACGTAGAACGAAGTAACAAATGGAAGCCACAGCAGATCGTCGGAGAAGCGCGTGCGCACGCCGCGCCCGGTCGGCGGATGCCACCAATGTTGCACATCACCCTCTTTAAACTGATGACGAGCGGCGACCAGAATTTGTTCGCGAGCGATGGTAGGGCTGCTGTAAACAAGAGCCATCACGTCCTGTAATTGATCGCGGAAACCGAAAGCGCCGCCTGATTGGTAGAAAGCAGAGCGCGCCAACACTCGACACGACAGTGTCTGATAGAGCAGCCAGCGGTTGAGCATCGTATCCATCGCCAGGTCTGGCGTCTTTACTTCTACTGTTCCCAGCAGCCTGTCCCAATACGAGAGCACGCCCTCGAATGCTCGGTTAACGACAGTGGGCTGAATAAACTCTGAGATCAGCTGCTCTACTTCCTCTTTCGAGCCAGCTTCACCGAGCAGGAAAATGCTCTCTCGCGCTTCTCGGGGTGCTAGTTCTATCGTCGTTTGAAGCGCGGCACAGGGATCCAGTCCCGCTCCATCACGGCCCGCCAGCATTGTGCGTCGCAGAGCCGCCGGACGATCCAGCGTGCCATTTCGTCCGAGAAACTCTTTACGGTCGCAGGTGGCGCTGGAAACCTTCTCATTAGTAGCAACAAATGCGATGCGGCCCGCGAACTCATTATTGAAAGGGTTGAAAGCGGAGATTCCACCTGTTTGCTGATCGATCTCGGTAATGACGTAAGGAGCGGATGTGCTGCGCGCAAAGCCGAGCACGAGCTCGTTATAGGAAGTGATCGTCAGCCGCCGTTTTCGCTCGGAGCGATTGCGCAGACGCAAGAGTGAGATCTTTACGGAACCCTTGAGCGGCGCAAACACCAGCAGCTCTTGCGAGATGCCGTGGCTGGTGTGCTCGAAGACGGTGTAGCCCTGGCCATGCCGGATCGTGTAGGGCTCTTTTTCACGAATTGGGGCAGGAGTGGTAGACCAAACCGAACCCGAGTCTTCGTCCCGCAAATATATGATCTCACCGGGAGGATCGCTCACCGCGTCGTTTGACCACGGGGTTAGACGATTCTCGCGACTGTTTACCGACCACGTATAACCCGCGCCAGTCTCGGACACCTGGAAACCAAACTCACTGCCGTTCGCGATGATGTTGGCCCAGGGTGCCGGCGTCCACTGGTCTTCGCCAAGCACTATTACATACTCCCGTCCGCCTTGATAAAAACCGCCCAGGCCGTTGAAGAAAGTCAATTCCGGCAACGCAACCGTGGGTTCCGGATACGTCTGCGATGGCAAGCGGGGCACAAACGTGGGGGGCAGTGGTTCTTCAACTGTCGGACGCTGGATCTGATCCTCGAGCGCTCCGCGTTCGGTTACGATCACAACGCGCGCGACGGAATGAAGCAAAATTCGATCTGCCTCGGGCATGATATCGGCCCGCCTCAGAAAAACGCCGCCGGGCTTGTCTTGCAGGGCTTGCAAACCGCTGGTGCGAATCAGAGTTTCCAACTCCTTCTGCAGCAGTTGCAGGTATCCCGCCGGGTGATCGTTCAGAATCACGAGATCGATCTTGAGACCTTTGTAGTGCAGGTATTCATGGCCGCGCAGGATCTGCCGGATCATTGGAAGATCCTCAAGCCGATTGATGCGTACAAGCAGGATCGGCAGGTCGCCGCTAATTGCGTAGGGCCAAAGACTCGATTGTGCCTTGGTGTTCAGCGCCAGCACGTGGGACCGCGGTCGCAAGGAGGGATCGGAATAGATCACACGCGCGGCGAGGCGTTGGAATAAGTGGGCTTCTTCCGCATCGAGATTGAGGTGGCTCATCTCTACCTGGGCCTTAGTCCATGCCAGCCTCGATTCACGCTCGAAGATGCTTGGATCGTGATACTTGTCAGCCAGCATCGTCGCCTGTTCACGCGTTTTAGCCACGGCCGTGCTAAATGAGACACGAGCGGTCTCGTTGGGACGGAGTCGAACTCGGCGCCGCAGACTAAACACGGGGTCGAGAACAGCACCAACCGTGTTAGATAATGGACGATCCTCCATCACTGCTGCCGGGTCGGCGGTGGTACGTCCGCGACCAAGAAAACGTCCTCGATCGGTTTCGTATTGCACCGCTCCGAGCGCGTCGCCTTCAGCGACCACCGCATGAACCCCCCAGATTTGTTCATCCTCATTCGAACGTTGCCGGCGATGGGCCAGGAGCGCATTCTCGGCCGCAAAGAACTCGGTTTCGATAAAGAGATTGCTAAAGGCGGGATGCGCTGCGTCAGCCTGGTGTGGCGCAAGCACGATCTCGGCGTAGCTCGTCAGCTCAATCTCCCGCGTTCGCAGTGAGTTGTTAGTGACCGAGACTCGTCGCACCTCAGCATTGTCTTCAGCGGATACGACAATCTCCATGTGCGTCGCAATCCCTGCGTCGGTCCGCCAGAAGTCTGCCTTGTCCTCTGAGAACGCTACTTCGTACGACTGCGGCCGCCGTGTGACCGGCTGGTAGCCCGCTGACCAGACGGCGCCGCTGCGCACGTCGCGCAGGTAAATGAAAGCTCCCCAGTTGTCTCGGGTCACGTCTTCCCGCCAGCGCGTCACGGCATTTCGTCCGCACCCGGAGTAACCTGCGCCCGCGGTCGTGATCATCAGGTTGTATGTGCCATTTGAGAGTAGCTGCGTGCGAGGCGTTTCGAGACTGGCAGAATCGTAAACGCGCGTCACCATTCCCGGTAGCGATGGAACCACTCCTCGACCCGCCAGGACCTCTTCGGCGCGCGGATGCTGGGCTGGAACGCCGGTGGGAATGCGTTCTTGCAGGAGCAATTCGGTCGCCCGGATCAGAGGATCAGAATGAAAACGCTGTTTCATCCGATCCTCGGAAAGAGCATTGTCGAGCGCTACCAGACTCATTCCCTGATGGTGCGCCATAAACGCTTGAATCAAGACGCGCTTCTGACCCTGCGGCAGACGCTCGGGCGTGTAATCGATCGATTCGTAAAAGCCAAAGCGGCCCAACGCTCCATCTTTTCGTAGCCAGCGGAGATTTTCCATTGCCGACTTGGGATCGACCATGCCAGCGAGCAGTGTCGCGTATGGCGCAATAACAAGATCCTCAATGAGACCACGTTTGAGTCCGAGACCCGGCACGCCGAAGGGGCCGTACTGGTAATTGAGGTGCAGGTCGCGCACGTTGTAGGCCGATTCTGAAATGCCCCATGGCACGCCACGTTCCCGGCCATATTCGATTTGCCTTGCCACAACCGTCCGATACGTTTGGTCTAAGAGCGTGCCCGGGTAGTTTCGCATCACCAGGAGAGGCATCAGGTATTCGAACATCGTGCCGGTCCACGAGATCAGGGCGCGGCCGCCGTCAACCGAAGTGAGTTGGCGGCCCATGCGAAACCAATGTTCCTGCGGCACGTCGCCTTTAGCGATTGCCACGAAGCTGGCCAGACGGGCTTCAGAAGCCATGAGGTCGTAGAAGGAGTTGTCGGGGCGAAGCTCTGCAACGTTGTAGCCGATGGTAAAGACTTTTCTCTCATCGTCGAGCAGGAAGCGAAAATCCATCTCCTCGAACATCCGCTCGCATTTCTGCGCCACGCTACTTAATCGCGTCAGCACGTCCTTCGCAGCGCCGGCCGCGTTTTCAATTATCGTTGTTAGGTTTGCTAGACCGTGCAACCCGCGTTCGACGTCGCGGCTCGCTGCCGGCGCTCCGCCTGCAAGCCCTTCGGAAATCATCGCTTGCAACGCAGCAAGTTGAACCAGCGCGCTGTCAGCTATTTCTGGAATTTCCAATAAGGTCGGAACACTGCTCAACAAATGCTCGATCTCGCGCCACTGCGTTTCTGCCTCCTGTCCGCAACCGCCAATCAAAGGGCCGGTCTTTGAGTTTAACAGCATGCTCCAGGGTGTAAGCGTGCTTATGTCGCGGCGATAGGAGCGTACCTGTTGGCGGAGCGCACCTACCCACCAGTGCAGTTCTCTGAAGCTCTCCTTGCCGTGTTCTTGCGAAAGCGCTCCCAAAATGTCGTCAATCACAGATACGCGCTTTTCCAGCGAGTCAAGAAGCAGGAACCACGACCACAGAGGGCTGTCGGAAGCGGAAAGTGTGAGCTCTTTGCAGGCTTCAATTTCGGTCCGCAATTGCCTCACCGTAACCACATCAGTTCGTTGCCGGCTCGTAGCAACTCTTCCGGCCTCGTCGCTGATCGCATTAATCGTATCGTTGAGTCCTTCGATAACCCGGTCGTCGAGTAGCCTGACGTCAGGCAGCTCAATGCATGCTTGTTTTAAGGCGATGAGGTGGCCGGCAAGATTGCCGCTATCAACAGTGGAAATGTACTGCGGCAAGAGCGGCTCGAGAGTTCTTGTGTCGTACCAGTTAAAAAAATGACCGTGCAGCTTTCCCAGTTTGGCAAGCGTCGCGAGAGTCAGCTCCTGTCGCTCAACGAATTCCAGTGAGCTGATGTAGCCAAAATCGTGGGCCGACAAAGTTGACAGCAGAAGCAAGCCGATGTTTGTGGGCGATGTGCGATGGGCAACGACTGGATTGGGATCTTCCTGAAAATTATCAGGAGGCAGCCAGTTATCTTCCGGTCCCACAAAGGTTTCAAAGAAGCGCCAGGTCCGGCGTTCCACCATGCGTGCGAACCGGAGATCCTCCCCGACCATGGTCCTGGACGGGGGCGCAGTGCGCCGACTAACCAAATAAGCGAGAACTGGAGACACAACCCAGGCCAGCAGAAACGGGGCCATGTGGTTCAGGGATGCGGGATGCAGAAACCAGGTGAGCAGCGCGGCTATCAGCGCCAGCACTTCTGCCGGAAACATGAAGCGCAAAAAGGTCGCCAGGTCGTGACGTGCGGTGCTCTCTGCCTGCGCGGCTGTTACCCACTCAAGCAGTCTTCGCTGCGAGATCAGCTTGCGATAGATTGTGCGAACGATCGCGTCGACCATCAGGTAGGCTTGATGCGGCAAAAGCACTATCGACAAAACAACCTGCGCTGTATTGGTTCGAATATCTCCCCAAACGCTCCAAAAGTGGCTGGTCCACGGAATTCCTCGTGGGTGTATCAGAAGACTTGTGGTGACGTGAAGATAAACGGGAAATGCGATCGCAATGATCACGAAAAGGCTCCAGAGCAAAGCCGATCCTGGGAAAAAGGTCCATGCTGCCAACAACCACAGGAATAGTGACGGGGCCACTAAACTGCGACGCAAGTTGTCGAGGATTTTCCAGCGCGAGATCAACGGCAACCTGTTGCGCACGCGGCGTCTGTTTGAATCCGGGACGACCGGGAAAAGCCAGCGAATGATTTGCCAGTCGCCGCGTGTCCAGCGATGTTGCCGCTTGGCATAAGCGTCGTAATGTGACGGATAGTCGTCGAGGAGCTCAATATCGGTGATTAGTGCAGCGCGCGCAAAAAGCGACTCAAAGAGGTCGTGGCTCAGCAGCGTGTTCTCGGGCACGCGACCGGCAAGGGAGGCTTCAAAAGCGTCGACATCGTAGAGACCCTTCCCGGTGTAGTTTCCTTCGCCAAAAAAATCCTGATAGACATCCGACACTGCGGTTGTGTAGGGATCAATTCCAGTGTTACCGGAAAAAATGCGCGCAAATCTTGACCGGGAAGCGCTCTCGAGCGAAATGCTGACGCGAGGCTGCAGAATGCCGTAACCATAAGTGACGCGATTGACCGCAACATCAAGTCGCGGTTGATTCAGCGGGTGAACCGCTGTGCCCACGAGTTTACGTGCAACCTCACGAGGCAATTGAGTGTCTGAATCCAGCGTGAGGACATAGCGTACCCGTGAGCGCAATGCTTCATCCGCGGTCTGCACCATAAAACTGGTGTCGCGGGCGCCGCGCAAAAGTCGGTTAAATTCGTGCAATTTGCCACGTTTGCGCTCCCAACCCATCCATTTGCCTTCGCGATCATTCCACCGGCGGTGGCGATGAAAGAGATGAAAGCGAAGTGCCTTGTCTTTGCTGTAACGCTTGTTCAGTTCATCGATTCCGCTCAGCGCAGCGTCAAGCAGCATTGCGTCGTCGGGCATCTCCTCCGCCTCAGCGTCAGTGAAATCCCCCAACAGGGCGAAGTGAATATGCTTGTCTTGATTCGCGAGGAAATGGACCTCCAGTTTCTCCAGCAGGTCGTGAACGCCAGCCTCGCTGGAAAAAAGCGTCGGCACAACAACCATTGTGCAGGCGTCTTCCGGTATGCCGGTGGTGGTGTTAATGCGCGGCAGCAGCCGTGGAGGAAATAGATGTGTGACATCCCAATTCAAAATGCTTAGGGCGAGGTCGCTGGCGGGTATCAACGCCAGCAGGGATGTTGCAACTATGAGCGGCCAGTCCCCGCCTTCCCGGGACATAATCAGCAACAGGAGCGCGATGATTAATGAAGTGAGCATCGTCAGCGTACCGAGATACGTCAGCGTCGGTCGCTCCAGGCACCAGCGCCGCAACTTCTCTCCCAGCTGCGGACGATAGGCGAAATTGGCTTCAAATTTTGGGAGACCGGCGTCGATCAGGTAGTAACCGACGTGCGCTCGAGGATCAGAGGTGTGGCCATCGCTGGTCGCTCTGGCGGCTAATTCGATCGCCACTTCCGCAATCTCCAACTCCGTAAACTTAGTGCGCTTGCTGATCCGTTCAACGACGTGGCGGTAGCGATCTCTAGAGGAAAACTCCATCTTCAAATAGGCGCCCGCCGGGTCCTTGCCAAGTAGTGGATCGATTAAGCTGACGCTCTCAAAGAAGTCTCGCCAGTCGAGGGTTGAGAGCAGGCGCATGCTCGTGATGATGTTGCCGATCGTGACCTGGGTCGCCGCCTGACGCTGGTGCTCGCTGTGAATTATCTGTTCGATGCTGGCGTTCTGACGCGCCAATTGCTTTTCGAGCCAGTCCGTTACCGGCATTACTGCCGGGTCTTGTTCGCGCAGCCGTTGCGTCAGCTGCACGACGAACGATTGGTTGATCTTTTCGCGCTTGCCCAGCCGGTCAGTGATCAGAGGGACCAGTCCTGCGGGCTGGCGCGCAGCGAGTTCCAGCAGTTTGTCGGCAAGTTTGTCGGCATGCTCCCGTTCTTCGCGGGCTCTAACTATAAGGACAGCAAGCCGGCGCAGATTTTCCACGAGTGCCAAACGAAGAGTGATCGCTACGGCCCAAACCTCGCCGATCGTAAGCGGCGCCACATTTTGATAGGACGCGATAAACCGCCGAAGCGTGTTCGTTTCCAACCGGCTGTCGGTGTGAGCGATTAGCGAAAGTGCAACTGCATAGATCCGCGGATAGTCCTTGAGATTACCTTCTGCCAGTTTTGGCAATTCGTAGTAATAGCGCTTGGGAAGGTCTTCGCGAATCTCTCGCAGCTGCTCTTCTATGATATGGAAGTTGTCGACCAGCCACTCGGCGGCTGGGGATATTGTTCGGCCGTTGCGGATGGCTTCGACAAGAATGCGGTAGGCGGCGACGAGTTTTCGTCCATTGTCTTCGACGCGCGGTAGGAGATGTGCACGACCCTTCTTCCTGACGACGTTGTGCTCAGCAGCAAGAGTTTGAGCGTACTGCTCGAGACGTTCGACACTGAACATTTCCTGGCGGATCGGAGGCTCGTCGCCTGAGCCTGAGCCTGACAGTTTTCCTGTTAATGATGCGAAGAACTCAGCCATAAACGGTCCGAAGCAATGCTTCTTTCTTCCGCGTCACGAGTTGAGGATATAGCAGCCGCAGTAATGAGAAACGAGGCTGCCAGAGTACCACGGATTACTACTCTTTTTGGTGATCTGCTTGGCTCACTCCTGCCGGCAGTCTGCGCCTACTTTGTCTGTTCATGTCTTATCGGCGTCGTTTATGTCAAATTGCACACACCAAATTGACTGCTGCTCTGCCCGATAGTGTCAAGCACCGAGGCCCAAAACGCCCATTACTGGGGAATTCACTCCATTCTGATCGGGTTCATTTGCCCGATTGAGGGGAATGCTGCTTGCACCTGGAGTCCCAGCTCGGGATCCCTTTGCCGTGGGCCTCAACCTACGGGAATGAGAACTTCAAGCTGGAAAAGATGAATAGAAACGCTCTCAGGTGTTGGTACATGTGGTCGGTCGCACTGCTGGGTGTGGCGGCGACCGGTTTCTGCGCTTATACCCTGCCGGTGCAGCAACTCGACCTGAGGCTGGTTGTTTTAGTCCTGATAACGGTGATCATCGGCTCGCGAATCACGATTCCTATCCCCAGAGCCAAAGGCCACATCTCAGTCTCTGATACGTTCATCTTCCTCACAATGCTGCTGTTTGGAGCGGAGGCCGCGGTTCTGCTTGCGGCAACTGAAGCCTTTTCCTCTTCGATGCACATAACCAAGAGGCCTCTTATCCGGCTCTTCAACGCCGGCGTGATGGCCTGCTCAACCTTTATCACCTCAATAGTTGTATCCACTATTTTCGGGTCTCTCACGAGCTTACGGGAGGACTATTCACCGAATTTGGTCGTCGCCTTATGTATGGTGGCATTGCTGCAGTATTCATTGAACTCCGGAATGATTGCCCTTAGCGTAGCCCTGAAATTCAATCAGCCATTGTGGCTCACCTGGCGCACTAATTTCCTGTGGACTTCAATTACCTATTTCGCCGGGGCGTCGGCGGCTGGAATCGTGGCACCAGTGATTGGGCAGGCAGGGTTCTATGCCTTGGTTGCAACTGCCCCAATCATCGCGATTATCTATCTTACCTATCGTACTTACCTGAGAAATATTGAAACATCTGCGCTGCAGACCGAGCAGGCTAAACTCCACGTCGAAGAGCTTAGCCGCTTCATCGCCGAGCAGGAGCGAATTAGCAAGGCACTTCAGGAAAGTGAGGCCCACTTTCGGACTGCCTTCGACTATGCGGCGATCGGCATGGCGCTCGTTTCAACAGAAGGTCGTTGGCTGCGAGTGAACCGGTCCTTATGCGACCTACTTGGCTTCCGAGAAGAAGAGCTGCTGGATTTTGACTTTCAGGAGATAACTCATAGGGACGATCTCGGCAAGGATCTTGCCCATATCTATCGGATGTTGGCCGGAGAGATGCTTACGTGCCAGCTGGAGAAGCGCTATATTCATAAGCACGGGCATGAGGTATGGGCGTTAACGAGTGTCTCGCTGCTTCGTGACGCTCAGGGCGGTCCGCCCCACTTCATTTTTCAGATAGAGGACATAACAGAAAGAAAACGTGCCGAGGCCGCGATTCAAGCTCTCTCGCTGGTGGATGAGTTGACAGAGCTCTATAACCGGCGCGGATTCATGGCTTTTTCCAAGCAGCATCTAACTTCGATCCAGCGCAACAACAAGAATCTTATGGTGGTTTATGCCGACCTCGATGACTTAAAGCAGATCAACGACTCGTTTGGCCATAAAGAAGGCGATCGCGCGTTGATCAAAACCGCGGAGATATTGAAAGCAACCTTCCGTGCTTCAGATGTGCTCGGCCGTCTCGGTGGAGACGAATTCACAGTTTTGGCTGCCGTGGAGTCCGAGGACGGCGTTGAAAGCGCAATTGCGCGCCTTGAGTATGAGATCAGGAGCCACAACGCGCTGAACACCACACCTTACAAACTCTCAGTCAGCGTCGGTTTTGCGTTCCTGGCTGCCGACGAAAAGCGGTCGGTCGAGGATCTGATGGCCCAAGCCGATAAGGCTATGTACGAGAATAAGCGAAAGCGAAAAGCGAATGTTCTCCAGGGCGAGACTAATGAAACGATTACTGTTAACGCCGTGGCTTGATACACCGGGCCTTAGAGTAAGAGAATTTCAGGGCGGGTTTAAACGACCGGCCCTTTTCCTTTTGTAGTATCCTCGGCGGGCACCATGAGCTCAGCGGATACACTCGAGATGAAAGAGGAGCTTCCCGGCTTACCTCCACCCCGACGCTGGCGCGCCCTCACCTTGCTTGCAGTTGCCGAATTGTTGGCGATGTCACTTTGGTTTAGTGCCTCAGCCATTACGCCGGCACTAAGCTCGGAATGGGGGCTTAGTGACGCGCAGGTTAGTTGGTTGATAATCGCTGTGCAACTCGGATTTGTTTCCGGTACGCTCCTCAGCGCATTCCTTAACCTGCCTGACATCATTAGTCCTCGATACCTTCTCGCAGCTTCCGCCTTCGTTGGAGCGGCTGCAAACGCCACATTTGGTTTTTATGCCAGGGGTGCCGGCCTGGCTATCACCTTGCGATTCATAACAGGACTGTGCCTGGCCGGCGTCTATCCTCCGGGAATGAAGATCATCGCGACGTGGTTTCGGCGTTCACGCGGGCTAGCTCTCGGAGTGCTCGTCGGAGCGCTTACGTTGGGAAAGGCGTCACCTTATCTGATCAATGGTTTGGGCAGCGCGAACTGGCGGACCAACATGCTATTCGTCTCTGGGCTGGCTGTAATTGGAGGGTTTCTTGTGCTCCTCTTTGTCGCTGATGGGCCTTTTGCGCTGCCAGGTGCCCGCTTCGACTGGAAACAGGTATTCCAGGTTTTCCGCAATCGTGGTGTGCGCCTGGCAAACTTCGGCTACTTCGGCCACATGTGGGAACTCTACGCAATGTGGACCTGGGTCCCCGTTATGATTCGCGCCAGTCTTGAAGCGCAGGGAAGCCGACCCTTCTTTGCGGAGGTCGCTTCATTTCTTGTCATCGGCTGCGGCGCCGCCGGCTGTGTAATAGCGGGTCTGGTGGCAGATCGTATCGGCCGCACCATTGTGACTTCGTGGGCCATGGCAATCAGCGGCAGTTGTTGTTTGCTGATTGGTTTCTTGTTTGGTGCAAGCCCGGTTCTGCTTCTATTTGTGGCGGCAGTCTGGGGCGCCACTGTGGTCGCTGATTCTGCACAGTTTTCTACTTGCGTCACCGAACTGGGCAATCCGCGATACATTGGAACTACCTTAACAATTCAAACCTGCCTCGGATTTCTTCTGACGACTATCTCCATCCAACTAATTCCGCATCTTGTGGACCTCGTCGGCTGGCGCTACGCATTCATAGTGCTCGCGCCGGGGCCGTTTTTTGGCGTGCTTGCCATGCTGCGACTTCGCGGTCTGCCGGAAGCGTTGAAAATTGCGCATGGAAAGAGATAGGTGTGGTATCGCTTTGACACCGGCTGACGCCGCGGTCTGAATGAAATAGTACGAACAGCAAACTGACCCTCTATCCTTACCTGAGTTACTCTTGCAAAAATAATGCAGGTTGGGGTAGGCTGCTGCTAAGGTGAATATCATGCGAGTCCGTCATTAAGTACTGAGTAGCGCCACGGGTCCCGCCCCGCCAGCCGTGCTTTGCGAGCCTGGTGGTGTGCTGAAGGATGCAACCCCATTGCATCCGGCGCCTGTTGGACTTTACTCAGTTCCTGCCTTTCATTTTCCGTTCCAATCAACTGTTTGGTTCAGTGGCGTCGTTCGCGACCCCACACTTAGGTGATTCCATGGAAGATCCAGCAATCAAGGTTCGCAACTTAAGTAAGAGTTTTCGCAAGCGCATTGGTTTCTTAAAGTCGTCACGGCTGTGGGCCCTGACAAACGTCTCATTTGTCGTTGAAAAGGGTGAGACATACGGCTTACTGGGCCCCAATGGCTCTGGAAAATCTAGTCTGATCCGGATCCTCTCTACGCTCTTAATCGCGGAGGGCGGGGAAGTTTCCCTGATGGGCTATTCGCTACCGGGGGAGCAGGAGCAGGTGCGCCGAATCATCGGTCGCGTCAGTGTCGACGCTGCGTTCTATAAGAAACTCTCGGCGCGGGAAAACTTGCTTTATACGGCGCTGCTTTACGGCCAGAAAGCGAGTGAGGCTGAGAAAAGGGCAATGGAGATCCTGAAGCAGCTTGGTCTGGAGAATACAAAGTTCTCAACGCCGCTTGAGGAGATGAGCCGTGGCATGCAGCAAAAGATTAGCATCGCTCGAGCTCTGGTCATCAATCCGCCGTTGCTTTTGTTGGACGAGCCGACAACTGGACTGGATCCCAAGAGCCGGCGGGACGTGCAGAGCTTTCTTGAAGACCTACGTCGTCGTGAGGGGACAACCATTTTGCTCACGACGCACGACATGGCCGAAGCTGAACGACTTTGCGCGCGCATCGGCTTTCTGGCGCGCGGCAAACTCGTCGCTGAAGGAACTGCCGACGAGTTAAAGAAGCTGGCAGGCACCGAAACGCTTGACGATGCTTTTATCAAATTGACCGGAGAAGAACTTGCCAACCAGGAAGAAGCTGGCGAAGAAGCCGGAGTTTTGGAGGTAGTGTAGTGGAAACCACGATGCGTCAAACATGGGCCTTTATCTTCCGAGGCTATCACTTGACCCGGCGTTACATCTCGTGGGTCATCGTCTTCAATTTTTACGCCCTCGTGACGTCGGCGACCGTCGCGCTGATCGGTGTTGCGGCCCAGGACTATCAACTTACCCTGACACTCGTCGTCGGGGCGTTGCTGTGGAACTTTCTCTCGTCGTTGTACAACGAGATCGCGATGTCGATCGCGTATGAGCGTTGGGAAGGTACGCTCGAGTATACCTTCATGGCCCCGGTGTCGCGTTTAATCCATCTCTCCGGCATCAGCCTGTTTGCTCTCATGAACAGCATCGTGCAAACCGTGGTCGTTCTGGTCGGGCTAATGTTTTTCACTAACCTGGATTTGCATGGAGCGAATTTGCCGGGGGTGTTTCTTGTGCTTGCGGTCAGCACCGTTGCTTTTGTCGGATTGGGGTTGATGGCAGCGGTTTTACCAGTGATGAGTCCGGAAAGAGGCGCCGAAGCCACGCATATCTTCCAAGGCTCGCTTCTGCTGGTGTCCGGCGTTTATTATCCGGTTGATGTTTTGCCCCGGTGGCTGCAACCGCTCTCTATGGTGTCGCCGGCAACCTACACTTTATCAGCTTGCCGTAAGCTGATCGGCGTGGGAAACAGCGCGTCAGTGCCTGGCCATCTGGCCGGCTCTTCAGTGTCGGCGGTTCTGCCGGAACTGCTGGTGCTCGCCGTCATGGGAGCTGTCCTGATGCCACTGGGCCTTTGGGTGTTTGGCCGCATCGAAGCGTGGGCCAAGCGAGCAGGGAAGCTGAAGAGAACAGGCTAAAGGCAAGTCCCGAATGGCTAAGTCCACCGACGATCGCAAAGAAAGAACTCGCCGGATCATTCGCTTGCTCAAGGGCGCTTATCCGGATGCCAAATGCACGCTGAATCATTCGAATGCTTTTGAGTTGTTGATTGCCACGATTCTTTCAGCCCAATGTACGGATGATCGCGTCAACATCGTAACTGCCGATCTCTTTCGCAAGTATCGCAAGGCGCAGGACTACTTGAAAGTATCGCCCACTGAGCTTCAGAAGGACATTCGTACGACTGGCTTCTTCCGCAACAAAGCGAAGTCTATTCAGGGCACTGCCAAAGTTCTCACCGAGCAATACTCCGGTCGCGTACCGGAGACGATCGAGGAACTATTGGAATTGCCAGGCGTCGCGCGCAAGACGGCAAATGTGGTACTGGGTAACGCCTTTGGAGTGACGTCGGGAATTGTGGTCGACACTCATGTGACGCGGCTCTCGCGGCGTCTTGCGCTAACCACGCAGAAACAGCCGGAGAAGATTGAAAGAGATCTAATCGAGCTTGTGCCTCGGAAGGACTGGGTGATTTTCTCCCATCTGCTCATTGCCCACGGCCGCAAAATTTGCAAGGCACGCAATCCGCTTTGTGCTGAATGCGTCATCGAGAAACTCTGTCCCTCGTCCTTCCTGAAGACGGGTGTGCTGCCGGGCAGTTGAGAGGTCAATATCTCCTTTTGTAACCCCCCGCTAGCGCATCCTACGGAACGTCGTTACAATGGCCTCGCTACAGTTATCCTGAATATTGATTCGACGTTTCACCGCATCAGAATGCCCTTCGTCCATAGCTCCTGCGTGGCTACACACGCCGTCGACTTGCAGGCACTCCGCCCTCCTCTGATTCACAAACACCCGGCTAGGAGGGAGGCCCCCACAGTTTGAGCTATCGGTTTCCATGGTACGAGCTGACCGACGATCAGTTGCTCGATCTGCGCATCTGCGATCTGCCGATCGGCATTAAAGATTCGTTTCTTGAGCCACACATCATCCGCCTCTACAGGGAACTGAACGAACGAAACATTCGCTTCAAGCCGCACGTCTGGCTGTCTGAGGAGTGGTTCTCTCCAGACCGTGTCCCCGGCATTGCAATCCCTTTTTACCTGGCCCACCCGCGTCTGATGAAACTCGAACGCAGGCAGATGCTGGAAGTGGAAGGCGGCACAGATACCGAGTGTATGAGGATTCTGCGCCACGAAGCCGGTCATGCGCTCGATACGGCCTTCAGGTTGCACTTCAAACGACGCTGGCGAGAGCTGTTTGGGTCGTTCGCCCGCCCTTACCCCGACTTTTATAAACCGAAACCAAAGAGCCGCAACTACGTCTTGCACCTGAGAGCGTGGTACGCCCAGGCACATCCAGCGGAAGACTTTGCAGAGACATTTGCAGTGTGGCTGACGCCTCGCTCGCTCTGGCGCCGGCGGTATAAAGGCTGGCCGGCGCTTCGCAAGCTCGAATACATCGACGACATGATGCAGGAGCTGGCGGGTTCAAAGCCGCGTAACCGTATCAGAACGAAGGTCGAGCCACTTTCGGCCCTCAGGATTACGCTGCGCGAACACTATCGCCGCAAGCGCGAGCGCTACGATTTTGACTGGCCCGCGGTTTATGACCAGGATTTGAAGCGAATCTTTTCCGCCGATCCGCTTCACAAATCGCTTCCAAGCGCCGCGAGCTTTATTCGCAGCGTGCGCCGAGAGGTTCGTCAAATAGTTGCCGAAGGTACCGGCGTTCACCAGTACACTATCGACCATGTCCTTCAGAACATGATGGGTCGCTGCAAGGAGTTGAAGCTGCGAGTGGCAACGCCCAAGCGAGAAGCACGCCGGCGTGTGATGATCGTGCTAACGGTACAAGTAATGAACGTGCTCCATTCCGGTTACCATCGCATAGCTGTATGACCTTCGAACCAAAAAAGAAGCTGCGCATGATCGTCCTCGTTCATCAGGATCTGGTTCCCCCTGAGTCACTCGAAGGTCTAAGTGACAAAGAGAAGATTGAAGTCAAGACCGAGTATGACGTTATCTCAACTTTGAAGAAGATGGGTCACGAGGTTTACCCGATTGGTCTCTATAACCAGTTGAATGTGATTGGGAATGCGCTGATGGAGTACAAGCCGCACATCGCCTTCAATCTGCTGGAAGAATTTCACGGTTATCCCCTTTATGACCAACACGTCGTGAGTTATTTGGAGTTGATGAAGCAACCTTACACCGGTTGTAACCCTCGTGGTCTAACGTTGGCTCATGACAAGGCGCTCACCAAGATGATCCTGGCGTATCATCGCCTTCAGGTGCCAAATTTTGCTGTCTTTCCCCTCAGTCGGAAGGTCCGGCGGCCGAAGCGTTTGACCTTTCCCCTGCTGGTCAAATCGATTAGCGAAGAAGGATCGGTCGGTATTGCGCAGGCCTCGCTGGTTCATGATGACGACAAACTGAAGCAGCGAGTCGAGTTTATCCATCGCCAGAACAAAACCGCTGCGATAGCGGAGCAGTACATCAAAGGTCGCGAGATCTACGTGGGTGTAATTGGAAACCAGAACATCCAGACATACTCGCCGTGGGAACTAGTAATGGAGAAGCTGCCCGAGGGAGCTGAGAACATAGCTACCCTAAAAGTGAAATGGGATCCGGCCTATCAGGAGAAGGTTGGTGTAGCTACCAGGGCCGCTGAACTGACGCCGGAACAGCACAAGACACTGGAACGTCTTTCGAAGCGAATCTACCGTTATTTATTCCTCAGCGGGTATGCGCGCCTCGACTATCGCATGACTGAAGAAGGCCAATTCTATCTACTCGAAGCAAATCCAAATCCGCAGATTGCAGAAGGAGAAGACTTTGCTGATTCGGCCGCTCACATGGGTATTACTTACGATCAACTGCTGCAAAAAATCATAACAGTGGGTTTGAACTACCAGGGCTCCGGCCCGGTAACTTAGTCCACGGTTTCATAAACACCTCATGTATCGGCAGTCCTTTGGAAGTGCGGTGACTGGTCCCCGCACTCCAAATGCGCCGGTCCGGACTCGGGAAGGTCTCACCAATTAGGCGTTTTATAGTAATAGGACAATCAGCAGCAAAGTTACCCTTTCCACTTTGGTGAGTAGCGTTTTCAGGAGAGTTTGGCTCAATGACCATCGCGCTGGCATTGCTTTTCGCCCTCAATCTCTATCGACACATCAGCCGCGAAGATGCGTGAGAAGCTCTCTGCTGAGCCCGCTGATCCCTCACCTCTAACGCCCGATCTATCGTCGCGAGTGCTCACATTGACCGCTTGTTTCAGTGGATGAATCGATTCATTGAGTGGAACGAATGTGGCCCGCCATCCTTTCGTGACCCCTTTTGATGCGCCTATAAAGGCTGGATTGTGAGTCGTCACGAAACAGTCACATTGCCTCTTGTACCTTATCGCGCGGGCCGATAGGATGCCTCTGGCCTCAAGCAGTGCCCCCCTCACTGAAAAGAAATCCGACAAGGTATACGAATAAAGCTGTAAGGAGAAGTAGTCCCCTTGCTTATAAAAAAGCTGTTCCCCTACGCAATTGGCGCCTGCCTTGCTCTTAGCATGATGTCAATCGCGACCGTGGCCCAAACCGTCGAAACCCGCCAACGACTGGTATCACGAAACTTTGAGCCGAGCGCTCAATCTTTTCTGGAAGACGAGCCGACAGTCATAGCGTTCGCTTCTCCTGATGAGGCAAGAGCCGATCTGCCAGAGCGTGCTAATTATGTTGCGGCTAATGTCGCAGTGAATTTCAAGTACGAACAAATGATTTACGCGGCGATTGACCAAAGACTGGGTGCACGCTACGTGTGGGGAGCTGTTGGACCTTCTGCATACGATTGTTCCGGGTTTGTTTGGAGCACTTTCAAATCCGCGGGTGTAGATTTTGAGCGCAGCAGTGCGCGGGCCCTCTGGGCGCGTTTTGCTCCCGCCACTCCTAACGAGCAGTTTAAGTTTGGCACACTGGTATTCTTCCGTGGCTTGAAGCACATTGGCATCGTCGCCGACGAACATGGCTTCTATCATGCCTCGCGAAGCAATGGAGTCGTTTACTCACCCTTTAATGATTACTGGCTATCCCGTGTCGATGGGTTCCGTCGCGTACCATTACCAACATTGGCAACATCGGCGCAAACAGAACATACACTCGACTAACACCCCCAAAGACCGGTGGTGGTCTTCTCAACCTAAAAACGCCGGCGCTTAACTAAGCGCCGGCGTTCTGATTTTTCCGCAGCGGTAAAGTATTACCGGTTATTTACGAGCTTTGAAACGAATCCGGCGCGGTGCCCTTCATCGGGTGCGTCCCAGACGACTACGATCTTGTCGATCGCAACAAAGCACATCTTGTGTTCCGTGTCCTTGAGATGAAGCACCCCGTGTTCCACCTTGATCACCTCGCCTCGCAAGCTGGAGGAACCGCCGCAGTAGAGATCCACTTTCTTGCCAATCAATCTCGAAAGAAATTCTTGCATTGCTTCCTACCTCGTTCCGCCGCCGGTCAAGATCGGCGCAGCTATCTATCGATTCTTGAAGGTAATCCTAATCAAAGGCAAAACATCGGTATCGCCTTGTTGTTGACGCTCGAATTGCAGCAGGTCGTAATAGGCGCAATTTTTCGCTTCAGGGTATTCGCGGCAAACGAGTGGACGCGCGTAGTAGATCTTGCACTGGCGCGTCACTGGATTCAGGAACGTGCAAGCCTGCCCGAGTACCGGATCCGCCTTGCGGCGTAAGACTCGTTCGTTCTTGTAGGCTCTCGTGAAACGGACAAGAGCGGTTTCGTAGTTTAAGCCGAAATGCTTTGCCACGCGGTTGACATCTCGGGGTGTAACTTGAACACGTTCGTAAACTGAACAACAATACGCCGGGCATTTACTGCAGTCATATTTTGCCGGCATTGTCTTAGTCTCAATCAGGATCCCTAAAACTAGAGGGTGTCTTTGCAAAGCCCCAGTTCAGCTAGACAAGAACATCAAAGGCGGGTGCTTGGCCTATTAACCCGCGAAGTCCTCGAAACTGCTCAGCGCCTTTTCGACTTCTTGTATTCAGATAACAGCAGCGTCATAGCCTCCTCGCGATGTTCATAGAGGCGCTTTGGCACGCGAGGTTCATGCTTCGCTAAAGCATAAGCCGTAATAATTGGCAGCGCCACCGTGGCATCAATATAACAGACAACTGCGTCGGGCAAGCGATCAGGATCAACCTTGCCCCAGGATACGGCTTCGCCGGGCGTGGCGCCGGAAAGTCCGCCCGTATCCGATCGGACATCAGTAATCTGCAAAAAATAATCGTGACCCCGCTCGTCGATGCCCAGCACTTCCTGAATTTGAGGCTCAGTCTGAAGCAGAAAGTTCTTTGGTGAACCGCCGCCAAGAATGAATACCGCCGAGCGGCCTGCGCGCTTTTTTGTGCGACCCCCCTGACTCTTTACGGCACTCCGCTTCGCAGCCAGCACCAGAGCGGCAGTTTCGTTTACATCGAGCGAGGGATCAAATGTCAATTTGCTACCCTGCAGGGCCTTCGCTGCCACGTTCATTCCGATCGAGGAGTCGCCTGGCGAGGAAGTATAAATGGGTACGGCGTACTCATAGGCAACGGCCAGCAGAGATTTCTCCTGCAAGCCGAGTTTCCGCTCGCGTTCTCGAACATAACGTCCGCAAAGATAATGAAACTCGGCCGTTGACATGGATTTCTGAAACTCTTCCGCATCGATTATCTTGCGAAAAAAAGCATCCGTATCAAGCAACACCGTGTAGTCGAAGAAGATGTCGTAAATGCGCACAACCTCTTGTTCACGCAAAACGATATCGGAGGTTTGCGCGTTGCCCTCGTGCATCGAGAGGCCGATGCCAAAGTGAGTATCGTGATAGAGATTCGCGCCCGTGGAAATAATCCAGTCGACAAACCCAGCTTTTATGAGAGGAATAAGCGCGGAAATACCCAGGCCGGCAGGTGTGAGGGCGCCGGTGATCGAAAGGCCCACCGTCACCTCTGGTTCGAGCATTTTTCGTGTGAAAAGCTGACAGGCTTCGCGCAGGCGCGCCGCGTTGTAAGCAAGAAATGCCCCATCGACGAGATCGGCCAGAGTTGTCTTTGGAGTTATCGGTGGGGGATCAATTCTTCTGCCTTGCAGGAACTTGCTTTTCTTTTTTGACATTTGGTTAGCTCAAATTTATGTGCCCAGGTCGCGATCTTTAAAGTTTACCGAACCTGACATGACGCTTTTCAGACAGTTGCGACATAGGCACTCTTTATAACGTTCTCGCAACTCAGCGCGCTGCGCATCGCTGAGCTTGATTTCCGAGCACCAGCAACCAGAAAGCGTCGCTCCGCAAGTGAACTCACCGCCGCAAGCCTCGCAAGTCGACGGCTCACGCCAACGCGGAGAAATAACAGCCGCAAATCGCTTGACCCTTCCAGACATCAATTGGTTTGAGTCATTTCGCGTCGGTTCTGTGCGGAGCGCTTTAGTCGCAAACGGCCAATTCGCCGCTCATCAGCTTCCAATACTTCAACTTCGAGGCCCCGCAGGGTTAGCTGCTCCCCGGATCGCGGAACCTTCCCTGACTCGTTTATCACGAAGCCCGCAATCGTCGTGAAGTCGTCGTCTTCGATTTCCATGTCGAACAGACGCTCGATCTTGCCGATCTCAGTTGATCCGAGTACTTCGTAGCAGCCAGCACCCCTCTCCACGATCTCAGCTTCATCGCCGCCGATATCTTCGTCCTCAATCTCACCCACGATCTCTTCCAGAATGTCCTCTACGGTTACGAGGCCGGCAACGCCGCCGTATTCGTCAATCACCATGGAAAGCTGAACGTGGGCTTTCTGCATTTCTTCGAGGAGTTCGGCAACGGGTTTAGTCTCCGGCACAAAGTAAATCGGGCGTACCAGCGGTGCGATTGGCTCGTCGTCCTTTTCGTCAGCCCAGCACTGCAAAAGATCGCGTACGTAGATGAGCCCCTCTACATTGTCGATCTCATCGCGATAAACAGGCAGGCGGGAATATTTTGACTCAATCATGATGTCACGGGCCTCCCGCGCCGGCACAGTATTGGGTACGGCCACGATATCCGGTCGAGGTGTCATCACTTCGCTCACCCGCGTATCGCCGAACTCAAGAATAGAGTGAATCAGCTCGCCTTCTTCCTCTTCCAATATTCCTTCCGCTTCCCCGACATCAATCAACGCCTGAATGTTGTCAGAGCTGTCCTCTTCCGTATCCTCCTCGCCATTCTCCTGCACCTGGTCTTTTTTTCGCGACCGATCAAACCATTTGTGAAACGGATTTGCGGAAAACGCCATCACGCGGAAGAACGGGCGTATCAACGGCAAAAGAAAGAGCAACGTTGCTTCGGGGTTTCGCACCGATACCAGGAGCGGAATTAGCTGGCGAAAGATTCCGGCAAGAATTAGTCCTGTGACCAGACCGATCAAGACGAACCGAGGATCGGCAAAGAGGGTCAGGGAAATCGAGGTGATGAGGACGGCGACGGCAACTAACAGAATTTGAATTGCAGCCGAGAGCGTGAAACTGAACCTTTGCCGGTTTCCCAGAACCTGCCTGAGAAACTGCGTCGAGCGGGAAATGGGCCGTTCCTCCGCCTCTGCAATCAAGCGTCGCAGTCCGACGTCGCTCAACTGGCTAAAGGCCATGTCTACAGTGGCTAGCAGGGACAGGACGAACAGCAGCAGAAAGGTGAGCACTAATTCGGTTTGCATTTGCTACGGGAATGGTAAATGGTAAATGGCAAATGGTAAATGGCAAATGGTAGGAATGCCGGTTTGTCAGTCGTTCGTGGTCTGTAGTCAGTGGTTCGTCGTCCCCCCCGAGCACAACTACTGACCACGGACTACTGACAACGGACTACTGACAACGGACTACCAACTGCCAATTCATATGCCAAGCTTTCTGCGCAGACGGAGTTCCAGGCGATTCATCTGGCCTTTATCAGTTTCGTGGTCGAAGCCGCACAAGTGCAGCAATCCGTGCAGGATCAACTGCGCGACCTCCTGGTCAAAATCGAGCTCATTCGCCGCTGCCTGACTTTCAGCCTGCTCAATGGAGATAGCAATGTCGCCCAAAAATGATTCCGAAGAGTGGTCTAGATCTTCGCGGTCCGCGGGAAACGACAGCACATCGGTGGGTCGGCTAAGTCCGCGAAAGCGTTTGTTGAGTGCTTGTATTTGGCGGTTTGAGACGAAGGCGATGGTTGCATTATCTGCCTTGCCGCCGATAGCTTTGAGGGCCTTCTCGCCAAACACCTGCCAGCGCGAGCGATCGATCGGCAGCTTACGCTGACGGTTTACAACTTCAATCATAAACTAGTAGATCAAATATTGGTCTTCTTGGAATGATCTTCGTAGGCCCGGATAATCATCTGCACCAGCTTGTGCCGCACAACGTCTTTCTCCGTAAAATAAACAAACTCAATACCTTCCAGATTTGAAAGCACGCGTTCGGCTTCGATCAGGCCACTGCGCTTACCGACCGGCAAATCCACTTGAGTCACGTCGCCTGTAATCACGGCCTTTGAACCAAAGCCGATGCGCGTTAGAAACATCTTCATTTGTTCACTGGTGGTGTTTTGCGCTTCATCCAGAATTATGAAGGCGTCTGACAATGTGCGCCCTCGCATAAATGCCAGCGGCGCTACTTCGATTACGCGTTTCTCAAGTAACCTCGTGACCCGTTCGTAGTCGATCAAGTCGAAGAGGGCATCGTAGAGCGGACGCAGATAGGGATCCACTTTGTCCTGCAAATCTCCCGGGAGAAAACCTAGCTTTTCGCCAGCCTCAACCGCCGGACGCGCGAGGACAATCCGGTTGACTTGCTTCTGCATCAACGACTGAACTGCCATTGCCACGGCCAGATATGTTTTGCCAGTGCCGGCTACGCCGATACCGAAAACAACATCCCGATCCTGTATCGTCTGGATGTATTTCCGCTGAGTTGCGGATTTGGGCGCTACTTGCTTCTTCCCGGCAGGGTTAAAGCGCGACTTGGTAAAGTAATCACGCAAGCTGAAAGCGCGATCTTCAGCAATCTGCGCGAAAGCTTCCCGCAGTTCTTTATCGGTAAACTGGCGACCCTCCTTGAATAGCTCGGCAAAGTCTTCAAGGATGCGCTCGGCAGTTTCGACATCTTTGGGATCGCCATCGATGGAAACGTCCTGCCCACGCGCGTCAATCCTGACATCGAGCAGGGATTCGAGATACTTGATGTTCTGGTCATGAACACCGAATAACGTCTCCAGTCCCCTTGGCGGAAGCTCAATCTTCTTCAAGAACTCTCACTTTCTTTTGAGGTAAACAGAGTGGAGAATAGTGCGCCAGTATGCGGTAGGATTGTTGACATATGCTTTGGCTGGGACGCTACTACAGGCCTAACTCGGTGTCAAATATGAGCTAATGATGGGGCAGAGCCGGGTCAGGGGTCGCTTGACACTCGACTTGGTGACCCCTATACTCCGTCACTTGCCCGACCTGACCGTGATGCGATGTCTTTAGGCTGACCGGATGCCGGATTAAGCCTTATTGGGAGTTTTTGATGCCTAATCATAAATCAGCAGAAAAGCGGATGCGTCAGAACGAGACGCGCCGGAAGATTAATCGCGGTCATCGCACCCGTCTCAGGAATTCGATTAAGAAGTTGCGGGAAGCATTTGACGGCGATGCTAAAGAGTTAACAGCGCTTTTGCCGACAACGATCTCAACTATCGACAAGGCGGTGCAAAAGGGTGTGTTGCATAGGAACACCGCGGCGCGTTATAAATCACGGTTAACCATAGGGGCGAATCAAGCAACGGCCAAATAACGATAACTATCAAAGTACGACATTATGCGAGGCGGACCAGGAGTTTGGTCCGCCTCGCTTTTTTCTGAGCGGTCATTTCCGGGGTTTCAGCGCAAACCCAGGCACAGGAGCACGAAGAACAGTGAAACGAACCAGTCAGCAAGGATGTACCGACATAAGTGACTATTACATAAGCGAGAGCGAGATTGAAGCAGTTGTACAAGGATTTGAGTCATGCACGACCGGTAAGGGTGCGTTTACGCACCAAAGTCATCTCACCGTCGCCGTCTGGTATCTTCAAAATTCCACTGAAGAGCAAGCCATCGAGAAAATGCGCGCGGGACTTCATCGCTTTCTTGATCACCTCGGCGTTGGCCAGGAAAAGTACCACGAGACCCTGACAGTCTTCTGGATCAAGACCGTGCGCGATTGTCTTGAGCGTTTAGACCAAGGGTTTACTCTTCTTGAGCTGACAAACGCGGTAGTTGATAGGTTAGGTAACTCTCGTTTAGTTTCTGAGCATTACACTGGAGAACTCTTGCGGTCGGATATCGCGAAGAATGGGTGGGTTGAGCCTGACCTTAAGGGAATTGCTAAAGGGAATAGGTTGGCCAGAAGCAGCGGCGTAGATTCAGATCTTCTCTTATCCAGCTAATTCGCAAACTAACATCTCGAGTTGCAGGCGGGGTGTACCACGTGAGGTCTTGATGGCCAGATCGGCGGCAGCGATCAGTTTAATCCCATTAGCGATCTTAGCGGGATCGGTGCTTCGCAGAGTGGCCAGGAACGCATCTCGCTTGTAGAACGGCATCGGCACAGTGCGAAAGACATCTTCGCGGGATCCGCGATTCAGAGTGTCCCATGCTAGCGCCAACCGGTGATAGTTGCTGGCAATGAGACCGATCAGCATCACCGGTTCAGCACCACCTCCTAATAACCGATGTAAAGTCTCGAGCGCTCGTTTGCGATTGCGCGAGACCAGGTGATCGCCAAGCTCAAAATTTGACAGCTCCCGGGAGCGCCCAATCAGGTCGTCAACCATCTCAACGGTAATGCGCCCTGTTTTGGCAGCCGCCGAGGCGAGTTTATCCAACTCAGAGAACAAGGTCTGCACATCAGTCCCTGCCAGGATGACGATTTCGGTCAAAGCCTGTTCGTCAGCCGCAACCTTAAGTTCCTTTAGACGAGTTTTGATCCACGCTTTGGCTTCGGCATCTTTCAAGGCCGGGAATTCAACCACCACGCACTTATCCAGGAGAGCTTTCGTCAGCTTTTTACGTTTATCGAGATCCGCGGCGTTGAAGATCACAACGCTTGAGGGTGAGGGATTGGATAAATAGCGAATCAGGGCTTCCTCATCGGCTTCGCGAAGCTTGCCGAAATCAGCAATTCGAACCACTCGCCGTGTTGCCATCATTGGGAGTTGATCGGCAGCGGCAACTACAGTATTCGCACCCCCGGATATCAGGCTAAACGACGATTCATTGAACTCGCGGAGTAGCGTACCACTCAAGGCCTGATCGGTAATTGCGCGGGCAGCACAATTACGCAGATAACCCTCACACCCGAGCAAAAGGTATAGTGAACCTAACCGTGCTGCCCTCAGCGAACGTTCCAGCTCGACGCGAGAAATGCTGCTCACTTCTTCTGCCCCGTTTCTACGGCATTAATGAGAGTGGAAACAATGCTCTCGGCAAAGCTGCGCGCCATGCGTTGTACAGCCGGATCTTCTTCGCTAAAGAAGTTGCGCGGATCGTTGGCAAACTCATACTCGCCACGAAAGACAAAATTTTGATTGTCGTAAAGCACGCGGTTCTCCGTCTGGTCTCGCACAGTTACAGCGGCGGCGATGGTAACCTCGAAGATTCTTGCGCGGCCTTTGTCGTCGAGCAAAACTCCGGAAAATGTAAAACTCTTAATCACGCCCTCGATCACAGCATCAGCGCCCTCGCGATCGCCCTGTACACGCAGGCCTCGACCGCGATGAACCAATTCGTCAATCACTGCTCCGGTGAAGCGCGACTCAATCTTGAAGCGCAAGGCGCTATTTTGAAAAGCAGGCACCGCGACCGTGCGGATCCGAGAGGGAAGCTGGTTCTTCGTGACGGGTTTGTAGCATTCAGTAAATCCCGAGACGCATAAGAGCGTGAGAACAAAAACAGACAGGCGGAGGAGTTTTCGCATCAGGGACTTTCTCTTTTCAGCCAGAGTTGCAATGATCGAATTCTCTCGTACAGCGCACGATGAAAGCAAGCGAGCGAATCAAGGGGTAGTGTCTTGGTTGCACAGATTCTGTTTTGAGGGTCGCCATCCAAACAAGTTGTGCACAATCACGTTGAGAAGCAAAGCCCTCCTTAACAGTCGGGCTACAGCCCGGCACTCGAGTTGGCATGTCCCGGAAACGAAACTACGATGCCCACTTGATCGCATCGGCAACGCGCACCGTTTCCACGGCAGCCTTTACGTCGTGAACGCGAACAATGTGAGCGCCACGCAGGACAGCGGCGGCGATGCTGGCCATCGTCCCGTGAAGGCGGTCGGTAACTGGAGCGTTATCCAGGATTCTCCCAATGAAAGATTTTCTTGAGGAGCCGACGAGGATCGGCAAGTCCGGAAAAGCGCTTGCGAGTTGATCAAGCTTGGCAATCAGTTCAATGTTTTGGTCGTGACTCTTGCCAAAGCCTATTCCCGGATCAACAACGATTGACTCACGTTTGACTCCACGTCGCTCGGCCATGGCGATGCTGCTGCGCAAACTGCTCGTTATCTCCTCCATAATGTCCGCTACCGGGGGCAATCGCTGCATTGTCGCTGGAGTTCCACGCGAATGCATCAGCACCAGGCCCGCTCCTGACTTTGCTGCCTCGTCGGCAATATGAAAATCAAATCGCAACCCGGAAACATCGTTTACGATGGCGGCTCCCGCATCAAGCGCCGCCCGTGCAACCGCGGCCTTGGTCGTGTCGATTGAGATGGGAACATTGGTGCCCTTTGACAATTCATTAACCACGGGGGCAACGCGCTTAAGCTCTTCCTCAAGCGATACCAACGCCGCGCCCGGTCGTGTGGATTCTCCGCCGACGTCAATGATATCTGCCCCTTCGGCAATCATCTGTTCAGCGTGTTCGAGCGCCATTTCTGGCGTGAGAAACTGCGAACCGTCACTGAAGCTGTCGGGGGTGACGTTCAAAACGCCCATCACCAGCGTGCGCTCGCCGATGAGCAAACAGCGACCCGCGATGTGCCATTCACGCTTTAAAGTTGTCGACATACTGAGGCGATGATAAAGAGGAAGCAGGTCACCTTCAACAAAGAAGGGGAATGGGCTTTACCCATTCCCCTTTGAGCTTTTCATAGCCCTCCCGAACGGAGTGGGCTATTGCACCAACGCAATTACGCCGGTGCGGGATTCCCGCCGGTAATCGGAGGCAGGATTGGTTTGAGCGGCTTGGCCGCCGGCTCCTTCAACTGTGGACGATCGTCATTGCTGCCCGAATCTGCCACCGGTTGCTGCTCATCGAGTGGCAAGCCCGCGACGATGCGGCGGATCTCAACTGCATCAAGCGTTTCGCGTTCCAGGAGGCATTCAGATAGCCGGACCATGGTGTCGCGGTTCTCTTCAATGATGTTTCGGGCGCGCTGGTACTGTGCCGTGACGATCTGTTTCACTTGCTGATCGATTTTGATGGCAGTATCTTCCGAGAAGTCGCGATGTTGAGCAATTTCGCGTCCCAGGAAGATCTGTTCTTCCTTCTTGCCAAACGTGAGCGGGCCCATTTCAGACATGCCGTATTCGCAGACCATCGCGCGCGCCAACTCGGTTGCGCGCTCGATATCATTCGATGCCCCGGTGGTAATACTGCCGAGGAAGCTTTCTTCCGCGATGCGGCCTCCCATCAATATAGCAATCTGGCCCAGTAGGTACTCTTCGCTGTAATTGTGCCGGTCTCCTTCGGGCAATTGCTGCGTTAGACCGAGCGCCATGCCCCTGGGGATGATCGTTACCTTGTGAACCGGGTCGGCATTGGGAACCTTCAAACCGACTAGCGTGTGACCGGCTTCGTGGTAGGCGGTGATGCGCTTCTCCTCGTTGGAGATCACCATGCTTTTGCGCTCGGCACCCATCAGGACCTTGTCCTTGGCCAGTTCGAAATCGGCCATCGCGACCAGTTTCTTATTGTAGCGTGCTGCATTTAATGCAGCTTCGTTCACCAGATTCGCCAGATCGGCGCCGGTAAAGCCCGGTGTGCCGCGCGCAATCACGCTGATGTCCACATCCTCACCCAGCGGGATTTTGCGGGTATGCACTTTCAGAATGCCTTCACGACCCCGCACGTCCGGCCTGGATACTACGACACGCCTATCAAATCGGCCGGGTCGGAGCAATGCCGGATCCAAAACATCGGGCCGGTTTGTCGATGCGATCAGAATCACACCGTCGTTGGACTCGAATCCGTCCATCTCAACCAGTAACTGGTTCAATGTTTGTTCACGTTCGTCGTGGCCGCCGCCGAGGCCTGCGCCACGATGCCGTCCAACGGCGTCAATCTCATCGATGAAGATGATGCAGGGTGCATTCTTCTTGCCTTGTTCAAACAAATCGCGAACGCGCGAGGCGCCAACGCCGACGAACATCTCGACAAAGTCAGAACCTGATATTGAGAAGAAGGGAACGTTGGCCTCGCCGGCGATCGCGCGGGCAAGCAAAGTCTTTCCGGTGCCGGGTGGGCCCATCATGAGCACACCTTTGGGAATGTGTCCGCCGAGCTTCTGGAACTTTTGCGGTTCTTTGAGAAACTCGATGATTTCCTGAAGTTCCTCTTTCGCTTCCTCGACCCCCGCGACGTCCTTAAAGGTCACACGTTTCTGCTGATTGTTAAGCAGCTTAGCGCGAGACTTACCGAAGCTCAGAGCTTTGTTCCCGCCTGACTGCATCTGCCGCAGCATGAAGACCCAGATGCCGATAATAAACAGCAGGGGAGCCCAGGTGATCAGCATAGGCCAAATATAGCTGCTGGTGCCGGATTCATCTTCAAACTTCTCGACGCGGGGTTTGCTATTGGCTTGTTCATTGGCTTTCTTGAATAACTCGTTCTTCATCTGCTCATTTGTGAGCTGAACGCGGTATTCCTGATTGCGATTATCGAGTGCGACAGTCTCGTTCTGTTTGACCGTCAAATGCTTTATTTCGCCGGCATCGATTTTCGCGTAAAGGGCTGTTAGATCGATTGCCGTCGCGTTCTTCCCCGTCGGGTTGACGAGTTTGTAAAGCAGCAGCGCCCCGGCAACAATCAGCAACCAGAAGATTATTTGTCTAGCAGTAGAACTCAATGTCATTAAAGCCTCCGACGCCGATCATAACCCAGATAGGCGCCCTTTGTCTTTCCATCACCTCAGCGGTACGTCGTACGTGAAACCGCCGGCCTTTTCCGGCCAAAAAAGCCGAGAAGGCTTTGATGCTTTTTGGCAAGCGGCAGTTGTGCGCGATTCTGCGCGTAACCGGCTGGCCTAAATTCTTGCTAACCATTTGCGGCCACGGGCGGCAAGGAAAAAGAGAAACCGCCGTCCAATGGGTCTGGCGGCGCGGCGGTCACACGGTTGAATCTTAGAGATGGGCCGACCGTTTTTCAACCCCTTTTCTTCTCCAGCCGGCGATCCAGTTCCAACAAACCCCTCTTTCTCACAACCCTCGCGCCATCCGGTAGTTCTGCTATGCGCCCGCCACGGTTCCCTTCGATCAAGCCTTCAACTGACACCAGATGAATCATCTCCAGCCGGCGAAGGTCCCCGCGCCCCTGGAGAATCCAAAGACGCAGGGCTCGCCGGCGCACAGCGGAGGGAGCGCTTGCTAGAACATCTACGTTAAGTGGCGCCACATTGGTTTCGCCGATCCTTCCTGATTGTTGAGTTGTAGCAAGTTCCAAGAGTCTATTCGCTTCGTTTGAAAGTGCTGCCGCGTCTTCGCGCAGCAACGTCGCGGTCCGAGCAAGCGTTTCCACAATCTTGTTGTTGAAGGATTGCATCAGGGGCAGAAGTTGTTTGCGAACTTTGACTCGCGCGAAATTCTCGTTCTCATTCATCTCGTCGACCCGGAAATCCACCATGCGCAGACGACAGTAGCTTTCCGCATCAGCATGGCGTGCCCATGAGAGCAAAGGTCGCGCAAGCTGGATCTCTGAAACAGGACCCAGGGAACGAACCTCTCCGATGCCGCTCAGTCCTTCCGCTGCACTCCCGCGCAAAAGACGAAGCATGATGGTTTCCGCCTGGTCGTCCAGCGTATGAGCGGTCAGCACTAATAGTGAACCCGCGTTCTCAGCGGTTTTCTCAAGAAATTGATACCGGGATCGCCTTGCGGCCTGCTCCAGATTATCTCCGCTCCTGATTGCGCGCTTCTTGACATTTAGTCGGCGGGAGACGCTTTCGTAGCCCCGTTCTCTCGCTAGACCTGCGACCCAGAGCGCATCTTCCTTACTGGCTTTTCTCAAAGCGTGATCAAGATGCGCAACAGTCAACTGCAGGCGGAGTTTCTTCGTCTTCAGCAACTCATCGAGCGCAAGAAACAACGCAGTTGAATCCGCGCCGCCTGACACTGCGAGGATTACGTGTTCGTTGGAAGTCGGCAGTTTTAGCCTCTGCCATGTTGTAAAGAGGCGGCTGGCAAAATCTGTGATTCTCACCAAAGACTGCCTGCGTCGTTTCGTTGCTTGCGTTTTCATCGTTGGTTGATTGTCAAACTCGCTGGCCGCGAGGTCAACCGCGCGGCGCAAGCAGCAATTGAAGGAATTGGTCCTAATTTGAGACCTGGCACTTTTGCTAGTCAGTAGTTAGACGATCCACGAAGTAACACGAAATTTCACGAAGAAGGGTGGTGTCCCTTAGTGTGATTAGTGGATCGTTTACTAAGCTTTTAAGTCAGGCACTACCCATTACAAGCCTAGTTTGACTTGCTCCCGGAGTCCGGTTTAGCTTTCAGGCATCCATTTGGCGAGCAAAATGCTCTAAAGTTTCCCCACGAAATCATTTTTGAGGAAAAGATGAAATTCAGAAACTTATTGTGCGCGCTGATTCTCGCACTCTTTGCGATTCAAACAATTCCTGTTGCCGCTGACGAGGGCATGTGGCCATTCAACAACGTGCCGCGGGCTGAGATCAAACGAAAATATGGTTTCGAAGTTACAGACGACTGGTTAAAGAAAGTGCAGCTCGCTTCCGTGCGATTCAATAACGGTGGCTCCGGATCTTTTGTCTCGCCGAATGGCCTGGTGCTGACCAACTACCACATCGTTGAGGACATCGTTGGCGAGCTGAGTAGCGCGGAGAAGGATTACGCCAAGGAAGGATTTGTCGCGCGCTCTCAGGCAGAGGAGCTCAAGGCACCTAATCTTGAGTTGAACGTGCTGGAAAGTATTGAGGACATGACGGGGCGTATAAACGACGCGGTCAAACCCAACATGTCCGCCCCGGAAGCGAATGACGCCAGACGAACGGCAGTCAGCGCGATCGAAGCTGAATCAACAAAGGCTACCGGCCTGCGAAGCGACGTAGTTACCCTTTACCAGGGCGGCCAATACAATTTATATCGCTACAAAAAGTATACTGACGTGCGGCTGGTTTTCGTCCCTGAGTTTCAGGCAGCATTCTTTGGTGGCGATCCTGACAACTTCAACTTTCCGCGCTTCAATATCGACATGGCGCTCGTGCGTGTATATGAGAATGATAATCCTGTAAAGGTTCAAAACTACTTCAAGTGGTCGAAGACTGGAGCAAAGGAAGGTGAGCTGGTATTCGTTACCGGCCATCCGGGTACAACCTCGCGGCTAAACACTGTCGCGCACCTTGAGTCTTTGCGCGACGTTAGTATTCCGCTGCTGATACGGATGCTCGAAACGCGCCGTGACGTGTTGAAACAGTATATGGCCCAGGGTGAAGAGCAGACTCGCCGATCGCAAAACGAACTCAACAGCACCGAGAATGCACTCAAGGTTTATAAAGGCCAACTCGCCGGCTTGCAGGATAAGAATCTGATGGCCAGGAAGCTCAAAGCCGAACAGGCGCTGCGAGCTTCAATCAACGCCGATCCGAAAAAGAAACAGGAATACGGCGACGCGTGGGACGCTATAGCCAAAGGCCATAAGGGTTTTGCTGAATACGCGAGAGACCGCCGCTTTCTGGATCTGGCGGCGGGCTTCAACACGACCCTGTTTGGCTATGCTCGCACCTTAGTCAGGATGGCGGAAGAGAATGAAAAGCCAAATGCGCAGCGCTTGCCGGAATTACAGGACGCCCGGCGCGCTTCGCTCGAAGCAGCACTCTACGCGACGCCGCCAATCTACGATGATTTCGAGAAGCTGAAGCTGGCAAACTCGTTGGAGTTTATGCAGAGCGTTTATGGCGCTACTAATCCGTTGGTGCAAACAGTGCTGAAAGGAAAGACTCCGGAGGCACGTGCAGCCGAGTTGATCGACGGAACTAAATTAAAGGATGTTGAGTTTCGCAAACAGCTTGCCGCCGCCGGCCAAAAGGCGATTGCGGAATCAACCGATCCGATGATTGGGCTTGCTCGCAGCATTGACAAAGAAGCGCGCGCGGCTCGCAAGCGTTACGAAGATGAGGTCGTCAGCGTCGAGCGCGGCAGCTATGCAAAGATTGCCCGTGCGTTGTTTGATACCGAAGGGACGAAGCTCTATCCGGATGCGACCTTCACGCTGCGGCTTTCTTATGGTGCCGTAAAGGGTTATATGGAAAACGGAAAGACCGTACAGCCTTTCACGACAATGGCCGGGCTATACGACCGGGCAGCGAACTTCAATTACAAGTTCCCCTACGTTTTACCGCCGCGCTGGATGGAGAAGAAGGCGGCAGTCGATCTTAAAACGCCCTTTAACTTCGTTTCGACGAATGACATCACCGGCGGCAACAGCGGTTCGCCAGCGATCAACAAGGACCGCGAGCTGGTGGGATTGATCTTCGACGGCAACATCCAGTCGATAGTGGGAACCTTTGACTTCGATGAATCTGTTAATCGCTCGATCTCAGTTGACTCGCGCGCGATGCTGGAAGTCTTACGAAAGATTTTCAATGCGAACGAAATTGCGGACGAGCTGATGAAGGCTTGAGAGTCGCTAAGCAGCAAATCAACCTCTCAACCTGCGCTACCTCCCGGGTCAGGAAGGGGACCCTGTCCCCGCCTGAGCTCGAAAGCACTAAGCATCAAGTAAAACTCAACCTCCTTTGGGCGCTCTCCACTACATACTGCTGTCAGAATATTGTTAATTGGCAATCGGCAATTGGCGATCGTTTCTGCCTCACGGCATCGGTTTCGACAACACGGTTGCGATCAGATCGTTCAAGCCGGCGTCAGAATCGTTGTGAATGCTCTTGTACACTTTTGTCAGCTGCGCCATGAGTTGATTCTTGAATTCCTGCTGCTCCGGCCTGGTGCTGAGGGCGACGGCGCGAGCGTAGGCATCAATCATACGTTCGATTATGCGCGTCAAACGCTCATACATGGCACGCCCCTCTGCGGTCAATTCCTTGCCCTCATACTTTTTCCTGTACTCAGCCTGAAGTGGTCTGAACTCGCTAGTGGCAATCGCACTTGCGAGAAGATAGTAGGTCGCAGCGTCCTGGCTGTAAGCACTTTTAGATTGCGCTGCCTTACGCAAAGCAACGACCGCGTCCGCCGGCGAGTTTGCAACCATGAATCGTCCCAATAAGAAGTTCAGGAAGCCAACTGCCTCATCCATGGTAGCGAACGGATCAGCCGAGGTCAGTTTACCGGTCTCGAGGAGCTGAACAGCTCTGTGTGCAAAGTTGGCCGCTTCACGATTTATGTTTGGATCAGTCGGTGGTCCTATTAAATTGGCCGTTACAGCGAGCACGGACAGAACGCGAAAGTTCTCCGGGTCGTTGTTCAGTATCTTGCGGCCGAGTTCAAAAGCCTGGACGTAATCTTTAATACCCACCGCTTGATTGAAAACAAACTCAAGCGCCGCTCGTTCGTATTTGGCCACCCATTTTCGAACAGTTTGTACCTGCTGATCATCAAAGCTCCCGAACTTCCGCAGGAATTCCTGGCCGCTCTCGTAAGCGGCCTTTTGCTGTTCTGGCCCACCTCTAGTCAGATCGTACCAACGGGTGTAGAGCTGGGCTTTCTGATCCTGCGACAGACCGGCACTCAGGTTGCTGGGCCAATAACCAGCAGTGATTGACGGGGTGGCGTAGCTGGTAAGGGCTGAGAACGCAAGCGTCGTCACGGTTACCCAGAGAAAGCGACGTTCTATTCGTGGCATGCTGCGGCATCGTAGCACGAACGCAAGTAAGTGATGATGAGGCAGAAAGGTGGCTAGGTGATAGGAAGTCGTTGAATGATGTTACAATTCGATTCTTATGGCTCTTTGTCCTAATTGTTCCAATCAACTACCCGACGGCAATGCTATTTGCTTGTCATGCGGCGCTGTGATCGATATCAGTCCAAAGTTCAACGCCAAGATTCTAAAGTCCGAGCGGGTGGTGCGATCAGGCCTTGGAAGTCATTTGCGTGAAGACGAAAGCGAAGCCGAAATTAAGACCAGTTACACGAAAAGAGAGGATCAGCAATAACTTTGCTACACTCTAATTTTGTAATAGTCTTACCCGCGAACCATCTACTAAAAAATCCCCCGCAGCCGCAGATCAGAAACACCCGTTAGGATGTCAAAACCTATGAATCTCAGAGTTTTAGGAGCAATCGCCCTAATCATCGGAAGTATCGCCTGTACCACGAAACTCAACTCGTCTCTCTCCGGCGAGGGTGACCTCAAACCTCGTAATTCGCCAGTCGCGGTCGGAGAGATGGCTCCCGACTTTACGCTCGAGGATCAAAACAATCAAAAAGTTACACTCTCGTCGGCGCGTGGCAGCATGCCTACAGTGCTCGTCTTTTATCGAGGCTACTGGTGACCCTACTGTGCTCGGCAGTTGGCCGAGCTGCGTTCACTTGTAAAACGGGTCGAGCAGATTCGCGTGTACGGAATCAGCGTTGACAGTCCAGCCGAAAGCAAACAGTTTGCTGAAAAGATTTCCGCCGACGGCAAAGGAGAAGTCAGCTTTCCGATGCTGTCCGACCCAGATCATCGGGTGATCGATGCCTATGGAATTCGCGACCCGGCTTACAACGGGCAGAAATTTGAAGGCATTCCCCAAGCCACGGTTTACATCATCGCCAAGGATGGCCGAGTCGCCTGGAGCAAGATCGAGACCGACTACAAGGAGCGGCCGAGTAACGATGAGGTGGAATCGGCGCTGAAAAACTTAAGCATGGCTCCGTAGTGACATTCCGACGTCAGCCTCTCAACGGAAATTACTGATCAATACCACGTCGCTCGCGATCGTCCCGCGGGCGACTAAGAGCTGCCCACCATCGCGCGACCATTCCAATGAGAAGATGCGATCGGATTTGAACGTGGTCAACTTTCTGGGCGCGTCACCATTGGTTGGCTGAAGCCAGATGTTAGAGACACCGCCGCCTGTCACAACGTAGCTCAGCGCGCGGCCATCCGCTGTCCAGCGGGGCGGCGGCACGAGCGAGAGTTCCTCAGCGAGAATTGGCGCGTCAAAGACACGGGTTGGCTGTCCTCCTTCGAGAGGGAAAATTGCCAGCTTGAGCGGCGAGTTTGGTTGTTCTGCGCGATAAAAGCAGGCCACCGAGTTACCCTCAGGCGAGAAAACCGCGGCAGCGGTATATTTATCGGTGAGCTGCTGAGGCGCTCCGCCATCAATCGAGACGCGCCAGAGCGTTGGCTTGCCAGCGCCCAGCAAAGTGTATACGACCCATTTACCGTCCGGCGAACATTGCGGATTCTCTTCCCCGCTGCCGCTGGTTAACTGTCTGGCATTGCTGCCATCGATGTCCGTCCGCCAAATGTTTGACGCTCCGGCACGATCCGAAGCGAAGACAATGTAACGGCCATCGTGCGACACCGCAGGGTGATTGTTGATGCGGGAATTCTCTGTCAGTTGCCTTTGACCGGAGCCGTCACCACTCATCATCCAGAGGTCCAGATTCCCACTGGCTTTCGACGCGTAGATGATCTTTCCGTCGGGGGTGAAGGCGAGTCCGTCGCGGCCATCAATCTTACCCGAACCCGTGGTAGTTCGTGTTGCGCGATTCGCGTCACCATTCGGCACCAGCCAAATGTTAGAGCTCGTCTCAGACTGCACGGTCACCAGTCGATTAGAGTCGGCGGTCAAACTAATTCCAGTGTAATTATTCAAGTCGTTCGTTACCCGTCGCGCTTCACCTTCCGGGTAAGAGACAGACCAGATCTGTTGCGCGTCAAAACTGCCCGACTCTTGTTCCGAGGCGCCGAGAACTAGAGCACGACCATCGGCGATCCACGCGAGCTGGCCCATAAACGTCCAGCTTTGAGTTCCGATCTGTTTCTCTCTGCCGCTTTCAACTGCTACCTCGACAACGTAGGTGTTATAGCTGGGCACTAAACTCCCGGCGCCGCAGGCGATTGTCTTTCCATCCGGCGACCACGCCACTGAGCGAAGGAAGTTTGGCAACTTGCGCACAGTGAGTTTGCGTTCGCCGCCACCCTGTGCGTTTGCGATCATCAAGGCATCTTCTCCGGCCTCTGGAAAGTTTCGAATGAATGCCAACTGCTGACCGTCGGGCGAGAATGTCACAGCGCTTGCGACATTTGAGACTAGTTTTCGTGGGTTTCCGCCCAGTGCAGGAATCTGATAAAGGTTCGACGCGGGAGTGTTATTCTCAATAGACACGTAGTAGACAAAATCGCCATCGCGCGAAAAAGTCAGCCCGCCATACTGCACGTCAGACGGCGCCACGATCTGCACATCACTGCTGGTGTTGACCTGGCGCACGCGCAAACTCTGCTGGCCGTTTTCGGTTGCCACATGGACCAGGTATTTGCCATCAGGCGAGATGGCCGCTCTATCCGCAGTGCCCGTGCTAGTCAGGCGGGCAATCTTCATGTTTCGTGAAGAACCAGAAACGTTGGTGGACGAAGTTTGTGTTGCTATCCACCGGTAGGCCACCACCAGCACGATCGCCAGCGCTGCCAAACCGATAACTCCCAGACCAAACGCGAGGGCTCTGGGATGAGATTTGATTTCTCCCACAAGGTATTCAGCCGTCGAGTTGGACTTCTGAACGTTAATCTCCGCGGTTCGCGAAGTTGAAAGGGAACTTCCAGTGCCCTCCTGAATGGCACTTGTGACCGGCGTTTGTAATGAAGGCGCAGACGACTGGTGAGAAATCTCGATTTCGGCCTTTAGTTCCAACTCCCGGCGCAGATTCTTCAGATCCAGGGCCAGCTCTTTGGCCAAGTGGTATCGTTCCTCGCAATCTTTGCGCAATGCTTTGCGCACGATCCGTTGCAGCGCTGTGGGAATGTCGGGCGAGTGTCGTTGCAGGGGTAAAGGCTCGGCTGTCAATATCGACGCCAGCACGTCACTGCCGGTCTGCCCTTCAAAAGGAACCCGGCCTGCCGCCAGTTCATAGAGCACCACTCCCAGACTCCAGATATCGGTTTGTTCATTTACTTTTAAACCGCGCGCCTGTTCGGGAGACATGTACCGGGCGGTGCCCATGACCGTTCCCGGATCAGTCTCCACCGCTTGCACCGTCGCCGCCCCGGAATCGCTATGCCGTCCTGGATCGTCAGTCAGCTTGGCGAGACCAAAGTCGAGCACCTTTATATAACCATCGCGACGGACCATCACATTCTCCGGCTTGATGTCGCGATGCACGATGCCAGCCGCATGGGCCGCGGCCAGTGCGGAAGCGATCTGGCTACAGATGTCCAGCACTTGTCCGAGCGTGAGTTGCTGTTTCGTCACGAATTCGCGCAGGGAAACGCCGTCGATGAATTCCGTGGCGATAAAAAAAGTGTCGTCCTCTGAGCCGATTTCGTAAATCGTGAGGATGTTCGGATGGTTCAAGGCGGATGCGGCAAAAGCTTCCTGCTTGAAGCGGGCCAGCCGTTCAGCGTCGAAAGTAAATTTCGGCGGCAGGAGCTTTAGCGCCACTGGTCGGCGCAGTTGGGTGTCCTGAGCAAGATAGACCTCGCCCATTCCGCCCACGCCGAGCAGCGAGCGGATCTCATAACGGCCAAGACGTTTGCCGGGAGGAGCAGACATGTTTTTAGCGGGGGACTTGTCTCTTAAGTTTAACGCTTTTACGGCGCTGCTGGGGATGTTTCGCGCCGGTGCTAACAGTCGCCGTAGGCCAACAACTTACATCGCCCTCTGTTATTTGCAGGCCAAGCTCGCGTCAGGTAAGAGACTAGCGACATTGTAGTTGAGGACAGCCGAAACACACAGTTCACGGGCTTTCTTGCTCATCACTCATGACCGGGAACCGGCTCATTCTCCTCGGCGACGCTATCCCAGATCTCTTCAACCAAAGAATGCGTTCGGTGACCTAAGGATCTTCTCACGAGGCTCGATCGAACTGAACGCTGAGCTTCTTAGCTTCGTCAGTCAAGTCCGGTAACTTGAGCCGAGAATCTCATAAGGTCAGCCTGATTGGCAGTTTCGGGTTTCAAAGTATGCCCAAAGACCACGGAACGAGTAATATGACCAGTACAAGGAGAACCAGGCGTGTCATCTCTCAAGTACTTTGCGGTCCGGCTCTGGCTGATATCTATCTACCTTTCTCTATCCACCCTTGCCACAGGTCAAGACCAGGTACGCTCTTCGCGACTCCGTTTGACACCGTGCGAAATAACAGGAGTTAAGGGACAAGCACGTTGCGGGAGTTTCGAAGTCTTTGAGAATCGCGCGTTGAGGACGGGTCGTAAGATCAGCCTGAAGGTCGTTGTTCTTCCAGCCACGAGTGCCGAGCGCTCGCCCGATCCATTTGTCTACATTCCAGGGGGCCCGGGATCTTCCGCTACGGAAGATGCACCTGGTATTGCGCAATTCTTCGCGAAGATTCGTGAGCATCGTGATCTTTTGTTTGTGGACCAGAGAGGCACGGGAGGCTCGCATCCGCTCAAGTGCGATTTCTTCAACTCGGCGGATTTGCAGAGTTACTTAGGTTACTTCTTTCCGCTCGAGGATGTGAAGAAATGTCGCAAGCAGCTCGAGCAGAAGGCTGATCTGACGCTCTATACCACGCCGATTGCCATGGATGATCTTGATGAAGTGCGAGCGGCCCTCGGCTATGAGCGCCTCAACCTTTTCGGTGGTTCTTACGGGACGCGTGCCGCGCTGGTCTACCTGAAACGCCATCCGAAACATGTTCGCACTGCGATGTTGCAGGGCGTCGCGCCAACTAACGAGTACATGCCGCTCGCTTTTGCGCAACACAATGAACGGGCGCTGCAAGGTATCCTCGCTGAGTGCGCCATGGATGAAGCGTGCAATCAAGCATTTCCAAACTTGCGCGCGGAAACCAAAACCGTGCTCGATCGATTATTGAAAGGGCAGGTTGTGGTGAAAGTGCGAAATCAGGAGGCAGGCGCAGGAGGCAGTCGGCAGGCAAGCCGAACCAAAATAAAACTCTCGCGTGATCTGGCCGCGGAAGCGATTCGTTACATGCTGTATCACCCGGGATCAGCGAGCCGTGTCCCGCTAGTTTTACACCTTGCCGCTCAAGGCGACTTCGTTCCGCTGGCTGAGGCTGCGCTCAACTATCGTCGCGGCATCGTCGCCACAGGCAGCAACGGACTCTATCTCTCGATCACCTGCGCTGAAGATCTGCCGTGGATTAAGCCCGGCGAGGGAGAGCGCCTCGCGGCCAACACCTTTCTTGGCGACTATCGTCTGCGTCAACAGCGAGAGGCCTGTGCGCTCTGGCCGCGCGCGACGATTCCCGCTGCTTACAGTGATCCTACGAGTGCGACTGCGCCGGTGTTGATCCTGACCGGGCAATGGGATCCGGTAACGCCACCGTCCAATGCGGAGGCAGTCGCCAATCACCTGACCAACAGCCTCAATGTCGTCGTGCCTCATGGAGCACATGGCCTTGGTGGTCTCGATGGCCTTGACTGTCTCGAACGACTCAGCACGGAGTTTGTTGAAAAGGGAACGGTAAAGGATCTCGATACGGCGTGCGTGAAAGGGATCAGGCGGAAAGGGTTTGTCTTGAAGCTATGAGTTTTCGAGGTTAGCGTTTCGAGAATGCTGAGTGCTGAGTACTGAGTGCTGAGTTGGAATCGGCAGAATCTGTGGACGATTCATGCCTGCTCGAGGTTGGCGTACTTCTGCACAAGCTTTTTCTGGCCATAGCCGGGGAAGGTTACGGTTAATTTCAAAGAATCGCCTACTCCTTCTCGGTGAAGGACGAGGCCGCGGCCATATTTTGCGTGTCGAACGTAGGAGCCGGGCACAAAATCGGAGCGAGGAGCCGGAGGTTGGGAGCCAGGAGTCGCAGGTCGGTTGGTAGGTGACGGACTTTGGACTTTGGACTTTGGACGTTGGACATGAGGCCGAAGGCTACCGCCCCGCTCTCCTTGTCCTAGTTGCTGGCTGCGCTGCTTGAAGAATTCGGCAATTGAGTCAATGCTGTCGTAGGTCTTACCTTCGTACTTCTTGCGCTCTTTCCGAGGTTCTGTCGGTTCATACTCGATCGCGGAAGAACCTTGAGCGAAGGAGAGCCAGGACTTTCCACGCGAAAGATCCTCCATCATTTCCAGCGGCATTTCGTTCAAAAACTGCGAGGGCTCTGAGGCCAACTCCTCACCATACACACGACGCTTCATTGCGTGTGTTACGTACAGATACTTTTCCGCGCGCGTCATAGCGACGTAGCAAAGCCGTCGCTCCTCTTCCAGTTCCGCAGGATCAGTGGCAGAGCGTGAATGTGGAAAGAGGCCAT
>JBPCIQ010000112.1:0-6961 GCA_051006135.1 Pyrinomonadaceae bacterium
CCCGGGCACTGACTTCGCGGACATCTTGGCCGCCCAAGACCTGCCGACTTTATTCGCCGAGGTGGCCGAGGCCTTCGCTGATGTCCAGGCCAGCGACCCCAAATCACGCATCGAGGCCATCGCGCACGAGATCCAAACCACTAAGCCCGGCCTGATCAGCCTGCAGGAGGTCGCCCTCTGGCAGACGGGCCCATTCGATCCACAGACGCCAGCCACCACGGTGGCCTTCGACTACCTGCAACTGCTGCTCGCCGAATTGGAGAAGCACAACCTGGAGTACGAGCCCGTGGCGGTGCTGACCAACCTGGAGGCCGAAGCGCCGGCTCTCGGCCCCGAAGGCCTCCTTGATGTGCGCTTCACCGACCGGCTAGTGGTGCTCATCCGAACGGATCTCAAGAAGAAGCACGAGCTCGAACTAGGGGAGGTCGAGGCGCGCCACTTTTCCACGCTCCTGACGGTTCCGACGCCCACGCTCGGGCCCATAACGATCCCGCGCGGGTATATCGCGGCCGACGTTGAGCGGTGCGGCGAGACCTTCCGCTTCGTCGCCGCCCACCTTGAGTCGTTCGAGGAACAGTTGGGTCTGCCGTTCCCGTTCTTCCGGTTCGCCCAGGCCACCGAACTGCTGCAGGTTCCGGCCAACACGGGGGTGCCAGTGGTCCTGGCCGGGGACTTCAACGCGGACGCGGAGAGCCCCACAGACCCCACGTATCGACTGCTGCTTAGTGGTGGCTTCATCGACGCCTGGGAGGGGACTAACCCGGACGATCCGGGCTACACGTGGCCGCTCTTCCTGGTGAACCCGTTCGAGTACGTCAGCCCTTACCAGCGACTCGACCTGGTGCTGACCCGCGGCGCGGTGGAGGCGAAGAAGGCGGATGTGGTCGGCGAAAGGGATGTCACCCCTCAGCGGCCGATGCCGTCGGACCACGCCGGCTTGGTAGTAGACCTCAGGCTGCTGCGGTAGCCGGGGGGCGGCTCGCCGCACACTGCGATCTGCGTCAAATGAACAGCAACCGGAGAATCGAGTCTTCAGTCCGCAAACTGGATCAAGGTCAAAAAAACGTGTGACGCAGGAATACCTTGCCCACTTTTAGGCCCAGGCACTACGGTCACAACGCGCCGGGGCTCCACCTCAGGCTCGATTCATCATAAGTTGGATACTAGTTGAGGAGTCTCTCAATGGTACGCTGCAACTGTGACCAACCTGTTCCCACAACGCCCGTTTGTATGCAAGTGTGAGCGGAGAATCCTATTTGTTAGAATCCTAATAGTTATGCGCTTCTTGGAGCCGAAGGAGTTTTTAACAATCTGCACAATAGGGGGAAAGCATGGGTTCTCTGCTCACAATTCTACTTCTCTTTCTTTCGGCAACTATTCCGGCGCGCGCGACCACATGGGATGAGCCGTGGCATGAGGACGTCCTGAAGAACGCAGATTCTTTTGTCAAAGTTAAGGTTTTCGAAAACCAGGGCGCCAGGGCTAGAGTTGATGTCATAAAGCTAATCGCTGGCACCCAGACGCCTCATCAGATCGAGTTGACCGGTTTCTCCATGCTAAGGCTGACAAGCACTTCATCGGGTGATCACGGGCCAGAGCTGCTGCTAAAACCTGGTCAGGTCTATTATCTCCTTATCAAGAGAGATGAGAAAACTAATGCGTATCAGATCTCAACGCCGACGTCCGGGTGGGCCAAAGTAGTAGACGGTGATGTTTACGCAACGTACCGGCATACCTTCCATCAGGCGATTGTCCCGGAAGATGTTTACGAGAAGACAATGCAGGCGATATTCAACAGCATCAAGGGTAAGCCGTACGATACGGCGTATGTGTCCGCATTTCTGCGGGAACAGCTCACCCAGAATGTTGCCAGTTGGAAGGGAGAGAATGATCCTGGTTTGCGTAAGAGGTTCTTCCTGCAGCACGCAGCCTTAGAAACCTTCTACCACTTGAGGAATGGAACTGATCTCTCCCAACTTATTCCTTTTATGGAGAACGACACCTATCACGTACAGATCTCGGCTTGTAGGGCAACCAGCAGGATAAACTCAACAAAGGCTAAGGAGCTGCTAATGAAGTTCATTGAAAGCCGGGGCGAAGGGTTTGCCAAGGTGATGTGCGTCTGGGGGCTTGAGAGACAGAATGCCAGGGAGATGATCCCGAGGCTTGAAGCATTTCTGACAACGGGAACGGATCAAGAGACGGGTTTCGGAGGGGATATTATGGACCCGAGGATAGGAACGCGCTTTCCTGATTCGGTGAAGGGGTCGATCAGGCACCTGCTAGGTGAGTGGGGGCGACCGCCGACGACACGCTCGATGCCATCGGAGAGTACTATTTCAGGCTAGAGCAAAGCACACCTCAACCAACTTCGACACTACGCGTCGGTAAAGTTCAACTTTCCCTTCAAATTGAACAGCCAGACTGAACTTTCCAAGATGTAGTACCCACCCAGGGAGTTAGGAGGTTGTTTCTCACAAACGTTTCTTTACAGACTTTCTTCTTCGCCCGGTCACTCGATCATGCGCCCCCACCGTCCATGACATATTTTCCCGCGCCTGTCACTAAGAGGTAGAGACGGAAAAGCTGCGGACATCGCTCTGCTTTAAACTTTTTCTGATGGAGTTTCGGCTTTAATGACGCGTTACTTGATAGGAAGAAAGGGCCGGTTGTGAGCGCTCCGTGAGAGATCATTTGCAGCACTTTTCTTAGCCAACAACCAAAGGGCAAAACCATGATCAATAAATCGCATCCGTCGTACTTATCACCTCGCTTATCTGCTCTTTGGGCGGCTCTTAGCCTTTGCAACAACTTAGTATTGCAGGATAACGCTCTCTCGGTCTTAGTGCGCGAGACCGTCAAATAGCGTCAAAACAGCGGACTTTTGCCCCGCACGGCGGCCCCGCAGAAGTGCAGGCTCCAGGCAAATTATTGCCTAACCAAATTTTAGAGAGTAGAGTAGCGCCGAATTTCTCAGTTCGCTGATTCCCAGTTATCGCGCCCGCGCCAATTCTGCTTTTTCGAGGCTATTGAATTAGCCGCACTAAATTTAGTCAGGGTCCGGTAAAGCCGAAATCGCAAATTGTTTCGACAGGGAGATAGCCTCATGCAGAAAACGCATTCCACGACGAACCGGGCGGCTACGCTCTCGCGGAAGCGCGTCCTCGTAGTGAATTGCTATTTTGATGATTCCAGGCAGCCAATCCACAGGACAAGCAAGATCCCACAGGCAGTCGGACCGATTTATCTGGCGGGAGCTTTCGAGCGCGAGTTCTGTGAAGTGCGGTGTTACACGGAGTTGGCGAGTGGGCCACTCGAAGATGAAAAGCTGCTTGCCTGGCCGGACATGCTGGTCCTGACCGGCTTGACGAACTGCTTTGATCGGATGCTCCACCTTACCGCCTATGCTCGTACGAAGAACCCCAAAGTGATTGTTGTTGCCGGAGGGCCGACAGCTCGCGCGCTACCGTTGCTCTCCCGAAAGGTTTTCGACTACACCTGCCTGGGAGACATCGAAGAACTCTGCGAGGTGATAGCAGAAGCATTTGGCCCAGAGTATGTCGCAGCCCAAATGATCCCGCGTTACGACCTCGCCTACTGGCTGGGAAGAATTGGCTATGTTGAGACAACTCGCTATTGCAACTTCCATTGTTCCTTTTGCTCCCTGACAGCCGAGGGCCGCCCTTACCAGACTTATGACATCGATCATATTCGCAGGCAAATCATTGCGTCGGGTAAGAGAAATCGAATGTTCTTCCTTGATAACAATTTTTATGGCAGCGACCGGGATCACTTTCGTGCGCGGGTTAACCTGATCGGTGAAATGCGTCAGCAAGGCCAGTTTCAAAACTGGGGTGCGCTGGTAACGAACGACTTTTACCTGCGTCATGATAACTTGCGACTAGTTAAAGAGGCAGGCTGCGAACTTCTTTTTAGCGGCCTTGAGTCTTTTGATACCGACTGGCTACGGAATTTCAACAAACTGCAGAACACAACAGCTCCGCAGGTCGAGATGATTAGCAAATCCCTGAACTCCGGAGTCGTCTTTGCTTATGGCCTTATGGTCGACGTGACCAGTCGCAGCGTCGCAGACCTGCGGCGGGAGCTGCACTTCATAACGGGCACCCCCGAGATCACGGTGCCTTCGTTTGTGACGCTCTCGATACCGCTTCTCGGGACACCGTATTTTTATGAATGCTTGCAGAGGAAATCGATTCTTCCTGAGACGAAACTTCGTGACATGGACGGCACGACTGTCTTACAGAAGCCTCTTGACCCGATTAGTGAGGTGGTGAAATTTGTCGATGATGTGCAAAACCTGAAAGGCTTTCACGGACGAATAATGAAACATGCCGTCGGTTTCACTAAACTTTATCGCTCAAAGCTTACGAAGATGCAGTTAGTTCTGGCCCTCGGCAATGGCCTGCTGATCTGCGCGCAACCTGTGTCCACTTCTTTCTCAGGCTTAGGCTGGATTAAGGCCCGCCCAAAGCCGCGTACCTATATCAGTACTACCGAACCGCTCGATCACATGTACACGCCGGCATTCCGCGTGGACTCGCGCTTCGAAAGTTACTTTAAGCCGACGATGGTGACGGACAAGCAGGGAGAATTGCACGAGGATATCGTAAATTCGGGGCTACTGCAGTCTGCACCCATTGCGCAGAGGAGAGCGGCCCAGGCTTAAGAAGAAACAGCGTAGGTTTAGTCTAAACAGATCCTTTACTGCGTTCACGCTCAACCAGAATTCGACGTAGGATCTTTCCCGAAGGGCTCTTGGGAATTTCATTTACAAACTCGACCCGACGAATCCGCTTATGAGGCGCAACGTGCGCCGCGACGAATTCCATAATCTCCTGCGCGGTTGCTTCACCCTTCAAAACCACAAAGGCCTTCGGAACTTCGCCAGCTTCTTCGTCCGGGCTGGGGATAACTCCAGCATCCGCGATCGCGGGGTGCGAAAGCAGAACCGCCTCCAGTTCAGCCGGCGCCACCTGCCGCCCTTTGTACTTAATTAACTCCTTCAACCGATCTACGACATAAAGCCGCCCTTCGTCGTCGGCGTATCCAATGTCTCCCGTGCGTAGCCAGCCGTCACCGCGGATCATTTGAACGGTTGCCTGGGGATTTCCCAAATACCCTTTCATAACTTGCGGTCCTCGCAACCAGATTTCGCCTTCCTGGTTTGGACCGAGCTCCACGCCAGTCGTGTAGTTAAGAATCCTGCATTGGGTATTGGGGAGACAGTAACCCACTGATCCCGGCTTGTCGGTTCTTGGTGGCATGCTCGCGTGTGAAAGTGGGCTCACTTCGGTTAGACCGTAGCCGTACCTGATCTCACAGCCCAGACGTTGTTCACACACCTGGGCGATGTTGTGCGGTAGCGATGCAGCGCCGCAATGGATCAGTCTGAGCGTTGAAAGATCATAATTGTCCACCTCACCAGCGCGCGAAAGCGCCAGGACGATTGGCGGAACGAGCGGCGCGACCGTCACCTCGTATCGCTCAAGTGTGCTCAGGAATTGATCAAGATCAAAACGAGGCAGCGTCACAACGGTTGCTCCCTTGCTCAGTGCAAGATTCACGACAACTTGTAAGCCGTAGAGGTGGTACATCGGCACGATGCAGATCATCGTGTCGTTTTCTGTGAGAGCATCAATTGCACCCAACTGGCACAACATGGAAACGAGGTTGTGATGCGTGAGCATCACGCCCTTTGGAAATCCAGTCGTTCCGCTCGAGTAGGGCAACGCGGCCATGTCTTCGCGGGGATTAATCTTTACTAGCGGTATTGATCCATTGGTATCAAGCAGCGAAGCGAAAGAAATTGCGCGTTCAGCATCGCCAATGACAAAGATCTCACGGATGCCGGCGGGCGCCGCCGCTCGGGCTCGGTCCAGCAACGACGGAATCGTGAGGAGGTATTTAGCGTCAGCGTTCCTTAATTGGGTTCTAAGCTCATCATCGGTGAACAACGGCGGGACCATCGTAGCGACGCCGCCCAGCTTCGCAACCGCGTGAAAAGCCAGCGCATATTCGGGTGAGTTCGTACTGTAGATTGCCAGTACGTCGCCTTTACTTAACCCATGACTGGCCAGGCCGGCGGCCAGGCGGGATATTGTCTCCGTTAGCTGTGCGTAGCTTACAGTTCGACCAGATGGCCCATCAATGATCGCTGGCTTCCCGCCAAGATCCGGCGCCCGCCCGAGCACAAAGTCCGTCAGGGACGTATCCGGGATCGTGACAGCGGGGTGAGGACTGCCGAAGATCATAGTTAGTTGGCCCCGCTAAAGGTTGAAGAAAAGTAGCACTCGGTTATTTCATGTGGACGGAACTGCCTGATCGGCGAAAGGTTCGTCGCGTTCCTTGACGGCTTCTTTGAAACCCGCTTCTGTTGCTCGTTTTTGGAAGGCATAACCTTCCTTAGTATGACGCGCTATGCCGTCGAAGATCGTACCGAGTAGCTGAGCCGTATTCAGACCCTGTCCCAGCATCGTTTGATTGATCAGAAGCTTCATCATTACTAATTGATTGATAGGGAGTCGGGCCACGCGTTCAAGCAACTTCTCAAATTGGGTGTCAAGCTGGTCGGAGGCTGGGGCTTCAGTCGCCAGGCCCCATTCAAAGGCCTGGGTACCGGTAAGGCAGTCGCCGGTAAATAGCAACCGCTTGGCTTTTTCCACTCCGATCCGGTAGGCCCAGAGTGCTGTGGTAGGAGCGCCCCAAACACGCGCCGGCGGGTAACCGATGGCCGCTTTGTCTTCGATGACCAGTAGATCGGAACAGAGCGCCATGTCAGTACCGCCAGCCACGCAGAAACCGTGTACCTTACACAGCACGGGCTTGTCACTGTGAAAGAGGCTCATGAAGCCACGCACATTGCGGCTCATCATTGCGTAGTCCAGCATGGGATCCCACGCCTCGTTGGGATCATGATTTGCCAATTGGATCTTCAGGTCCA
>JBPCIQ010000113.1:0-14403 GCA_051006135.1 Pyrinomonadaceae bacterium
CATAGACCAGATAGTTCTCATCACCGGCTTTGTCCTGAACAAAGAGAATGTATTTACCATCGCGGCTCCAGAAGTAAGCCGGGATCGGACGAGTGGTGTCGGCAGTAATCGGCTTTGCCGAATCAAAGGGTGCTTCCGTTCGCTTTACCCAGACATTGCGGGTGCCCTTGAACGGCTTGATAAAGGCAATAAACTTACCATCAGGCGAGATTTGGGCTCCGGATATCTCCGGGTCGCCGAAGAACAATTCGCGATCAATTAACGGGGGTAGCCCCGTTCGCTGCGCTGAAATGGCCTCGGGGATTGCGACCAACGCTGCGAGGCAGAGCACGGCCGCGAGAAATGGGAAAAATCTCGAACGAACTTGCGAAAAACCATTAGATATCATGGGAAAACCTCTTTAGATGTTGGGTGGAATGCAGATGTAAATACAACAAATTGTCTTACGTAAAGAAGGGGAGACGGGTTTCGTGGACGGGTGATATTTCATGCGACCGCAAAGCCGGCATCCAACGCGCCGATTAGCTCATCCACATGATCCTTCGTGGAATTGAGCATCATGCCGGTGCGAATCACGTTTCCGTAGAGCCCGCCTTTGCCGATTAGCACGCCTTGCCGCTTCGTCTCTTCGAACACCTTGAGTACAGCTTCCGGCGCGGGTTCCTTAGTCTCGCGGTCTTTTACTAACTCTACGCCTTGCATCAGACCCATGCCGCGCACATCGCCGATGACGGTATGCCTATCTTTCAACTCTTCGAGTCGCTGGCGTAGGTAGCCGCCTACCTCGGTCGCATTGCGCTTCAAATCCTCTTCTTCGATCACGCGAATAACGGCGAGCGCAGCAGCCATGGAAACTGGATTGCCGCCGAAAGTAGAGAAGGTTAGTCCGGGATAACTGTCCGCGACTTCGGGAGTCGCGATGGTAATGCCGACGGGCACACCGTTGCCCAGACCTTTTGCGGAAGTAATGATATCCGGCTCGACTTCCCAGTGCTCGATGCCAAACCATTTGTTTCCCGTTCGTCCCCAGGCCGTTTGCACTTCGTCTGCGATAAACAACCCACCGTGCTTGCGTGTTATTTCGACGGCACGCTCGAAGTAACCAGGCGGCGGAACGATAAACCCTCCAACACCAAGGATTGGTTCGGCCATGAATGCCGCGATCTCGCCGGTAGTGGTGGTCATGATCAATTCTTCTATGTCGTTCGCACAGGCGAGGCCACATTCCGGATAGGTAAGCTTATAGGGGCAGCGGTAACAATAAGGCGCGCGCGCATGAACGAAACCGGCAACCTGGGCGGGCAATGGGCGCCAGGTCGAATGACCCATAGCCGAGAGGGAAGTGGCCGAGCGCCCACTGTAACTGTGGCGCAAGACCACGATCTCGTGACGGCCGGTTGCAGTCTTCGCCGCATGAATTGCCGTATCGTCAGCCTCGGTCCCACTATTAGTAAAGAACGATTTCTTTAATCGGCCCGGAGTAATCTGATGCAGTTTTTCAGCTAAATCACACTGCGGTTTGTTTGCATAAAGCGTGGAGGTGTGCTGCAGCGTTTTGACCTGGTTGATGATTGCTTCATTGACCTTGGGGTTCGCATGGCCCACGCTTACCGTCAACACGCCGCCAAAGCAATCGAGATATTTGTTGCCGACATCATCCCAAACATAGAAGCCTTCACCGCGGATGAGCGCTATTGGTTCCTGGTAGTAGTTGGCAACAGCGGGAAAAAGAAACTCTTTGTGCTTGCGGATGGTTTCTGATTTGGTGGTTTTGGTTTCGACTGTACTCATTGACATTTCCTCATTTCAACGGAGTTATTCCCAGATCTCGACAAATCTTTCGTACGAGGTTGTCGCGTATTTCGTTATGTCTTGGAACTGCTGACCTCTTGTTAAGAGCCCGATTATGCCACCACGAATGCCGCGCGCCTTCTCTCAGCAACTCACATCCCTGCGAGCGAAGAAGGCGTATCAGCTCGCCTCGTTTTATACGCCAATCAACTCTTCGTCATAGTTTGATCCGGCAGCATCTATAGCCTCGCCACGGTTGAATTCCAGCGCTTCTCGAAGAGTGATTCTCAACGTGTCGAGTAGTTCGTCCCGGGTTCTTTCCTGACAGTTGACCCCTGGCACTTCCTCAATCCAGCCAATCCACCACTCACCGTCCTGTTTGATCAATGCAGTATAAGTGCTGTTCATAGAAATCTCCGGCCCTCTATTTCACATTTCTCATATGATCTTCTACTGGTTAGTTAATCAGTACAGGTTGCCTTCTCGCTTCCGACCTGTGTAGTCCACGTACACTACTTTCAAATCAGTATAGAAATCTAAAGCCGCTGATCCTTGTTCGCGATCGCCGATGCCTGTGCCCTTAATTCCGCCGAAAGGTATGTGCGCCTCGCCTCCCGTGGTAGGCGAGTTGATATGGGTCATGCCGGTTTCAATCTCATCAACGAAACGAAAAATGCGCGCCGCGTCGTTCGAGAAGATTGAAGAAGACAGGCCATACTCGCAAACGTTCGCCACTCGCATTGCTTCATCGAAATCCTTCACTCGGAGCACTGACAGTACCGGCCCAAAGATCTCCTCGCGCGCAATTCGCATGTCCGGTGTAACGCGATCGAAAACCGTCGGCTGGACAAAGAATCCTTTGTCAAGGCCGTTCCCGGAGGCGCGCGAGCCACCATAAACAAGAGTTGCGCCATCTTCGCGGCCGATGTCGATATAGCTCAACACGGTCTTGAATTGACTCTCGTCCACACTAGGTCCCATCTCTGTCGTTGGATCGCTACCGTTACCAATGCGCATGCTTTCGGCACGCCGCACCAGGCGATTAACAAACTCGTCTGCAATGTCATTGACGACTACTGCACGACTTGTTGCCGTACATCGTTGTCCCGAAGATCCGAACGCTCCTTGCGCAGTTGATTCCACGGCCAAATGGAGGTCAGCGTCCTCCATGATCACTACGGGATTCTTGCCGCCCATCTCACACTGCACCTTGGCGCCACGTCGTGATGCCTGTTCGTAAAGCCGGATGCCCACACCGTTGGAACCGGTGAACGATATGGCCTTTACGGCCGGATGGTTAATGATCTCGTCGCCTGCGTCTGACCCTGAACCCAGCACCAGGTTCAGCACACCCGGAGGAACTCCGGCCTCTTGAAAGATCTCCACGAGGCGCACGGCGGTCGCAGGAGTAAGCGTCGCAGGCTTAAAGACAACTGTGTTTCCGGCAACCAGGGCCGGGGCCACCTTCCAGACGGGAATCGCAACAGGGAAGTTCCAGGGAGTGACGCAGGCGACGACGCCGAGTGGTTGTTTGATCGTGTAAGCAAAGTTTGCCGGCAACTCAGAAGGAATTGTTTCGCCGGTCATACGGCGAGCTTCGCCGGCACAGAAGTCAGCGACGTTGATTGAGCGTTGCAATTCTCCGCGCGACTCGGCGAGGATCTTGCCTTCCTCACGCGTTAGGATTTGCGCCAGATCTTCCTGATTTTCCTCCATTAGTCGCGCTGCCTTCGCAACAATCCGTCCGCGTACTGGGGATGGAGTGGACCGCCAGGCGGGAAATGCTTCCGCTGCAGCTTCCACAGCCTGCTTCGCTTCAGCTCGCGTCGCCTGACGCATGGTACCCAAAATGTCGTCCGTGTTAGCTGGATTCACATTGGCGACGGTCCGCGAAGAAGCCGATTCCAGCCACTTGCCTCCGATAAAGTTGCGGTAGGTAACCATGAGTAGTTTTGGGTAAATCCTAAAGAGAAAAGCCCTTTCTAACCTATCAATCTAACTGTAATAGCAAGCCCTCGAGCCTTCTCTCTCATTAGCATCAGCGCGACTCTGACGACTAAAAGAAGTCGTAATATACCATACGCACTTTTGCCATCTGCTGATTCCCCCGAATACCTTAACGATCAAACATCCGCGGTTTCCGAAATTCTTCCGTCAACCGAACTGGTCACCATTATGGGCTTTTACGAAGCCGTGAGATGACTTTGAAATGAGCTGTCGAACCAGTCGCCAAGCGAGTCTTCCGCGCGAAAAAACGCAAAAGACCAACGAAAGGAACTTTGGATCTACGCGGCGTCAAGCATGAAGACTACAATCCGGAAGCCATACTCAACTACGCTCTCGCCTTCAGCCACAAATTGGTTGCGCCAACCGTAATCTGCACTTTTCCGATCCGAAAGACTTTGCTGTGGAGAAAATCGGTTTTGATTTGTCGCGCCAATACTTCTGGTGTGAACGCCTTCTTTTATAGAGCTTGTCGGGTTTATCAATCTTTTCAACGTAACGAATTTCAAATGTCCGCCCGGCACCTGTATTGGTAAGAAGGAACTGTGGCTCGGTGGGTAAGGGTTCATCATAGGTGACTTCTCCAGCTTCAGAACCAATATTCACCCCTTTCATTACAGTTGCTTTCAGTACTGCTTCTAGAGATAGCTGCAGACGGTGCGTCTTGTTGAATTGTTCGGAGTTGTGCCGACAAGCGCAGAGGATGTTAGCTTATATACCGTAACTGCTAGTTAACCAGATTAAACCAAAGCAATGAACCCTAACCAAGCAAGCCACGCTTCAGCGAATCTGCCGCAACTACTGGAAGGTCGCGTGAACGTGGCGCCTGGGAAGCACTTCCTCTTTTCAGAGTCCGACGGCCGGCGTTTCACTTATGCGGAGTTCGACGCGGCGGTAAATCGCGCTGCATCTCTGTTGGGTTTGCATGGCGTCTGTAAGGGTGATGTCGTAAGTCTCTTAATGCCGAACAGCGCGGAGTACATTGTCGCGTACTTTGCTTGCTGGAAGCTTGGCGCGCTGGCCGGGCCGGTCAACTCTCTCCTGAAAGCTCACGAGATGGCTTACGTCATCTCAAACTCGGAAGCAAAGGCCCTGCTGGTCCATTCAGACTACCTGCCCATTGTCGGGCGTATTCGCGCGGAATTGCCTCTCCTAAAGGCGGTGATTCCTTTCGACGACGAGGCTCATGCCACTCGCAATCTCAGTGATTCAAGAGTAGGAGCACCAGGGCATGCCGTTCCCCTACCGTGTCCCCAGATCAGCAGTGACGACGAGGCGATCATCATCTACACCTCGGGTACTACTGGAAAACCAAAGGGCTGTGTGCTAACGCATGGAAATGTATTGGCCAATGCCAGACAGATTAGTGAGTGGCTCGGTTTCACAGAGCGTGATCGCTTGCTGACAGTGATGCCTTTGTTTCACATGAATGCTGTTTCCGTGACGACAATGGCAGCGCTTTACGCAGGCGGTTCGACTGTTGTTAGTCCGAGGTTCTCAGCCTCACGGTTCTGGCAAATAGTTTCCGACTACCAGATAACTTCCTTTGGCTCGGTGGCAACGATGCTATCGATGCTCTTGAGCACTTATCCGGATGGTGTTCCAAGAGGATTGAAAACCGAGCAGCTTCGCTTCGCGATGTGTGGCTCGGCCCCTGTTCCTGCTGAGGTTCTGAAACGTTTTGAAGAAACTTTTGATTGTTTGGTGATCGAAGGTTACGGACTCTCGGAATCGACCTGTCGCTCGACCTTCAATCCTCCGGACGAGCGGCGGCGGCCAGGATCATGTGGGCTGCCGATCGGAAACGAAATGAGAGTGGTTGATGACGAGGACAGTGAGGTACCCGACGGAACATTGGGTGAGATCGTCTTGCGTGGCGAAAACATTCTGAAGGGTTATTACAAGAATCCCGAAGCAACCGACCTCGCGTTTCGTAAGGGTTGGTTCCATACGGGTGATATCGGCTTTCGTGACGCGGAAGGCTTCTTTTACATTGTCGATCGAAAGACAGACATGATCATCCGGGGCGGTGAGAATATTTATCCGCGGGAAATCGATGAAGTTCTTTACCAGCATCCGGCCGTTGCTATCGCCGCAACAATCGGAGTTCCTGATCGACTTTACGGTGAAGAGGTCGCCGCATTCATTGTAACCAGGGACGGGACTAGTATTAGCGAAGAAGAGTTGATGAGCTTCTGCCGCGAAAAACTTGCGGACTTCAAGTGCCCCAAGACCATTCGCTTTGTGAAAGAAATTCCCAAGGGCCCCACTGGCAAGCTGCTGAAGCGGGAGCTTGTGAAGCTGGTAGGCTTGTAGTGGCGTCCCTCCGTGTGGGCGCCCCCGGGTGGTGTTGGGGCCGCCTGCTCTTTGGATCACCTTATCTGAACGGTGGGGCGCGCCCACGGAGGGACGCCACTACACTACCTCGGTCGAGACACTGTGTCGGGAAAGATTAGCTGGTGCCCTCGAGCTTCGGTAGGGTAGGTAACTTCGAGTCTTTAAATCGATCGGCTACCCAGGCGCCCAGCAGCCAGAGACCGCAGATTGAGACCATCAGTGGGGAGAACCATTTCCCGTAGAGGCCATCTGGCGAGAATTTCTCCGTTGCCGCGTGTAGCATTTCGCTATTGGGAAGCAGCCCTGCTTCGGAGAACTCATGGAATGAATAGATGGCAACTTGGACCATGAAAAGTAGCAGGAAGATACCCGTAACCCGGAAGAATCGCTTGACGTTGACTAGATGACCAAAGCGGGCCCAGCCCCAGGCAAATGCTCCCGCAGCCAAAAGACCGAGCAACGCCCCTCTGATCAATTGCGGATCACGAACCTGTAATAACAGCAGGGCCGTCTCCATTCCTTCGCGAGTAATCATCAAAAACGTAAAGAGAAAAACGCCCGCTAATGCGGCTAGCCGTGACGCGCGCGACGACATTGCTCCCAGCCTTTTGCGCATCCTTTGCTGCACGTTTGGTCCAGTTCTCCACATGTGAATTACCAGGGTGCCGACCATCACGATAGCCACTACGCCGAGCACACCTTCGCGGAGTGCTTCGTTCCCCAGAAACTGACTGGCATATCCTCCCAGCGACTGTCCGAAAATGCTCTCCAAAACCGAGTCATCGACCCCATTCTTCAACACATAACCCAAGGCTGCGCTGACGGAAAGGGCCAGAGCAATGGCGACGTAAACAGCCGAAGTGAGCCATCTTTGGCCGGATTTACGAAGGTAAGACAGGATCACCGCGACCAGCAGAAAGGATTCAAAGCCTTCGCGGAGGACAATAATGAAGGAATTAAGCATCGATTTCTGTCTTTCCCGAGAAATGGGTCTGGTTGATGGGACCGGGAATCCATTTTTCCCCCATCAAGGCGAAGTATAAGCTAAATGAAAATAGATTTCAATTTCATCTTGAATTCCTCACAGTTGAGCGCCCCGGGGTAGAGAGTAGAGGGCTTATTGGCTGATGACCGGAATGATTGCCAGGTCGGCACGCAAGGGGCCGATTTCCGTCGTGGCGGTTAGCCTTAACGGCAGACGCCGCTTATCGTCACTGATCCAAGCGCGCAATTGGAATTTGTCGTTAGGAGAATCGTCGGTAGTTAGTGAAAGTTGAATAGCCGGAATGCTTTGCGGACCCAGTCGAATTGTCTCGCGTTTCAAAGCGGTGACAATTAGCGTCTTTGTTTTATTGTTTACCAGAATCGAGATCGCATTGCGCTTCGGCGGCGCAAGATTGAAAGTTCGCAGAATGTAAAAGAATGAAATGAAATCGTGCGTTCCAACCGGTATCTCTATCCTCTGGCCTTTGTCGCTGGTCGCCGCGCCATAATCCTGGTTGACGTTTAGAATTTGATTCAGACGTCGCGAACCTTCACTCAAGGACATCTCAGTTCGGAAAGGAAGCAGGCTCTTTTGATCCACGTAACTGGTAATACGATCGTTGGCTGCGAAAATGCGTTGGGCCGCATTTGTGGTTTGGGCTGCGGCAACAAACTGATAACCGTCATGATCAAAGTAGCGCGAGCGCGAGTGGACCTGAAACGTAGCAGTACCAACTGGTTGTGCGATGTTTCCAAGAAAAACCTGATAATTCAGCTGCTCACCAACCTTGAAAGGCAAGCTGTCGAGGTGGCCGTCGCCATTGCCCCTCTCTGCAGAGGGCTGGGTCGGCCCGTTAGCCCGCTCGCTGGGTACGATCTCGGGATTCGGCGGCGTTGGCGTGAGAGGGTTGTCTGCAATAAGCGGAGGCTGCTTTTGACTTGGGGGCGTCACGAATTCCGATCCCGCAAGTTCTGCTCGGATTTCACCAGCGGGATGACGCGCAGTCATGAGCACCGGCACGTGTCTTTCGTCGTCGCTAAAAAAAATCCGGAGACGATAGCTGTTAGCTGCAGAGTTGTTGGTAATTCGAACCTGCGACGCGAGAACGTTGAACGATCCTGCGTTTGTTTTAACTACCTGCCGTCCCGTCACTTTCAATTCCGCTTGATAGTCGGCGTTCTCGGCTCGAACGGAAAAGTAATACGTGGAACCTTCGCTGAGCGGTAAGGCTCGTAAACGATAGATTGCTGACAAGAAGTCGTGTATACCGGCGGCCTCCCTGGTGCTCAGCTCTGACGGGATCCCAAGTCCTGCCGGTTGGTTGAAATCGTGTGATGTGTCGGAAGTCCGGGAGGCTTCGCGCACCACCTGCTGGCTACGAAAGGGCAAGCCGGTCTGAGGCTCAACGTAGGTGATGTAATCGTTATTAATAGCAAAGAGCGCTACGTTGACAACTCCGGTAGTCTCGATATGGGAGCGAAGTTGAATTCCTTCGCGACCGAAGAAAGTGCCACGCGCAACGACCTGGAACTCCAAGTGTGCGGCACTAATAAAGTTGGAGAAGGATACGTTGTAGGTCAGGCGCTCGCCGACCCGGTAAGCAGCTGCAGAGGAGGGAATAGAAACGATTTCACCTTTGCGCTGGGCTGAGGCTGCGGTTACCAGTGCTAGGGGTAAAAAGAAAGAGGCAAAAATAACTGCAAGCTTCAACCTTGGGTTCACCTTTGTATCATAATTTTAATCCGGGGTCAGAGCAATGTGCCAGTCGTGGTCGATTTTCGTTCTTCACCGAAAACATCGTTCGGCGAGGGTTCCAGGGCATTTTCAAAGGCCTCACTCACGAGTTGCAGCTTGAGCCAATGCCACCCCACGTGGCATGGCACCTCAGCCGAGATGCTCGGCTGAGGACCCCTATCTGCCCGCTCTCTAAACCCTTCGCTTATTGTTACACGCAGCGAAGCCTTAGCGGTTCCCCTTCCTGACGGAACGGTTACGCAAAGCAGAATTCCATCTCCTGGACAATTTGCTGCGCAGCCAGGGCTGGATCTTTTGACCCAGTGATCGGACGACCAAGCACCAGGTAATCCGCTCCTGTTTTTATGGCTTGCGCGGGGGTGCTCAGGCGCTTTTGATCGTCAACAGCAGCTCCTGCAGGGCGTATGCCCGGAGTCACAATCAGGAAAGGTGCTTTCTTTACACTAGCGCGAACGAGCGATACCTCGTGCGGTGAGGCAACTACCCCGTCCATGCCACTGGCTTCCGCCAGCAGGGCGAGCATGCGAACCTGGTCCTCCGGAGTCGAAGGCAATCCGATCTGGGAAAGCATCGCTCCATCGAGGCTTGTTAGGACGGTCACGGCTATCACCGAAGGTCGATCGAGTCCTTCCGCCGCTGCAACTTGAGACACCGCGTCTGCGGTGCGTTGCATCATCTCCCTGCCACCCGCAGCATGTACGTTAAATATCGAAACGCCCAGTCGTGTTGCTGCAACTCCGGCGGCGGCCACAGTATTCGGAATATCGTGATATTTAAGGTCGAGGAAAACTCCTCCGCCAGATTTAACAACCTCTCGCACGATCTCAGGGCCCGCCGCGGTGAACAGTTGAGAGCCGATTTTGAACATCCCGACGAAATCACGCAGGATGTTTACCAGCTCGCGGGCACGTTGGGCGGTCTCAACATCGAGCGCGACGATCAGTTTGTTCTTAGCAACAATCTTCATGTTTGTGGACCAACCTTATCATCGTCAAATAGACCCGTCAGAGTGCGAAATCTTGTGCGCGCGAGCCTACTGCCTCATCCAGCGAATTGCAGCCATTGGCGATCATTATTTTGTTCAGGCCTTCGTTGATCTCTCTTGCTATGCCTGGTCCCTCATATATGAATCCTGTGTAAAGCTGAACCAGGCTGGCCCCGGCGCAGATTTTTTCCCAGGCATGCTCGGCAGTAAAGATGCCACCTACGCCGATCAGAGGGATTTCAACGCCGGTCAGTTTGTAGAGCGAGGCTATCATAGCGGTAGATCGGGGCCGCAACGGCGCACCGCTTAAGCCGCCTGCACCAAACGATTCAACCTGCGTAGCCAATGTGCGGAGTCCAGACCGCTCGACTGTGGTGTTTGCGGCGATGATGCCGGCGATTTTTGTTTGGCGAGCTACACCGACAATCTGCTCGAGTTGCTCCTGCTCGAGATCCGGAGAGAGCTTGATCAGCAGAGGAATTGGACTGGCCAGCGCCTTTTCTTTGCTCAACTCATAATTGCGCTCCTGCAGCGCCTGGAGCAAGGTTTCAAGCGGAGCTGGGATTTGCAATTCTCGTACACCAGGCGTGTTTGGCGAGCTGACATTAACCGCAATGTAATCTGCCACCGGATAAACGATCTCGAAGCTCTTCAAGTAATCCTCAACCGCTTCATCATCGGGAGCCACTCTGCTCTTACCGATGCTGACACCCAAGACACATCGCGGCCGGTGGGTGGAGATCTGTTCCGCAAAAGCGGCAGCACCTTTGTTATTGAATCCTGCGCGATTGATCAGAGCTTTGTCTTGAGGAAGCCGGAATAATCGCGGCCGCTGATTGCCCGGTTGAGGATGGTAAGTGACCGTGCCGGCCTCGATGAAGCCAAATCCCAACGCGGCTAAAGGCTGCAAGGCGACACCATCTTTGTCAAAGCCCGCGGCCAAACCTACTGGATTTGAGAAGGTCAAACCAAATCGTTTCAGGTTTCCAAATGAGCCTCGCTCGAATCTGGGAGCCAGAAGGCGTGTTGCCAAACCGGAAGCAAAAGAGAGTGAGTGCAACGCCAGTTCGTGGGCCGTTTCCGGAGGCAAGCGAAAGAGTATCGGACGCAACAAGGTGCGATAGAGCATGCAGGGTATTTATCGCAGTTCATTCATCAGCGTGGGAGACTAACAGAGCAGTAGAATCGTGACAAGCGCTTGTACAAACGGGTAGCGGGGCATGACGATTAATGGTTACCTTGTAACGCATCCCTCTTCTTGTTAGTATCCCGCGAAATGGATTTTATCGAGAAAGCGCGGATTATGGACGGGCCTCGCATTAATCGCGCGCTCGCTCGCCTGGCATCGGAGATTGTCGAAGAGAACCACGGCGCCGGTGATCTTTATCTGGTGGGTATTCGCCGCCGGGGCGTTCCTCTTGCTGAACGCATGGCGGACAAGATTGCAGACCTTGAAGGTGCTCGGCCGCCGGTAGGCGTTCTTGACATCACGCTTTATCGAGATGATCTATCGATGGTGGGAGCACAACCCATTGTCAATCGCACAGAACTTCCCGGTGACATCGAAAGCCGAAATATCGTTTTGATCGACGACGTACTCTACACCGGGCGCACAATTCGGGCCGCGCTTGATCAGTTGATTGACTTTGGCCGGCCCCGACGAGTGCAACTCGCTGTTTTAATCGACCGCGGTAAAGAGCATCGCGAACTACCGATTCAGGCAGACTACAGTGGCAAGCTCGTACCAACAAAAAAGAGCGAGATCATCAAGGTAATGTTGCAGGAATTTGATGGAGAAGAGGGTGTAGCAATAGTTGAGCGACCGCCGGAAGAAAAGGGTTGAGAGAAGCGGCCAACGGTGGCCGCTTTTTTTGTAAGAACTGGTCTTTGGCTTTGGGTCTTTGGTCTTTGTAACCTTAGGGCGTCAAGTTCAAGATTATAATGTAAGCCCTAAGATGCAAGAGCCAAGACCCCAAGGCCCAAGGCCAAAGACCAAAGACCAAAGACCAAAGACCAAAGACCAGACTGCTACTAAAATGGAGAACGGATTCAACCGTAGACATCTGCTGGGGATTCGTGAGCTTTCGGCGGGAGAAATTGTTCACCTGCTCGATACGGCAGAAACCTTCTCCGATGTCTCCCGCCGCGAAATAAAAAAAGTACCCGCACTTCGAGGGCGTACGATCATCAATCTTTTCTTTGAACCTTCAACGCGTACCCGAACCTCGTTTGAAATTGCCGCCAAGCGTCTTTCTGCTGACGCCGTAAATATCAGCGCGTCAACTTCCAGCGTGACTAAGGGAGAGACGTTGTTGGACACGGCGCGTAATCTCGAGGCAATGGCTCCCGCCTGCATAGTCGTTAGACATTCGATGGCTGGCGCGCCGCATAATCTGGCCCGAATGTGCAACGCCCCGATCGTAAATGCGGGCGACGGTGCCCACGAACATCCGACGCAGGCGCTGCTCGATGCTCTGACAATTCGGGAATACAAGGGTCGCATCGAGGGATTAAACGTCGCAATTATAGGCGACATTCTCCATTCGCGAGTGGCTCGCTCCAATGTTTACCTGCTGACAAAACTTGGGGCGAACGTCAAAGTCGCAGGCCCCGGCACGCTTGTACCTGCGGAGTTTGCGGAGCTCGTCGAGCATGGCTTGCGCGTCGAGCAACGAATTGAAGATGCAATAGAAGGCGCGGATGTCGTAATGATCTTAAGGATTCAGCGCGAGCGCCAGGACGCAGCTTTTTTCCCTTCGATGCGCGAGTACGCCATTCACTACGGCCTTCATCCGGACCACCTGGAGCGGGCCGCACCGGAAGCTATTGTGATGCATCCCGGGCCCATAAATCGTGGCATAGAGATCGCCTCGGAAATTGCCGATAGCAGTCGTTCGTTAATCCTGGATCAGGTGGCCAATGGAGTAGCAGTTCGCATGGCAGTGCTCTATTTGCTTGCGGGAGGAGGACGCGACGACATGGAGGACGGAAAAGCGCGGCAAGGGAAGAACGGCAGACGAGGTCGCAAGGTAAGCAAGACATGAAACTGCTGGTTGCAAACGGTTACTTAATCGATCCGTCGCAGAATTTGAATGCGGGCAAGAATCTGCTGATCGAAGACGGTCGGATTCTAGGTCTCCTGGATCGAAGCGAACCGGTGCCGGAGGATGCGGAAGTCTTTGATGCGACGGGACTGATGGTCGCTCCCGGATTCATCGACCTGCACGTCCATTTGCGTGAACCAGGGCAGGAGTATAAAGAGACAATTGCAACGGGAGCGGCGGCAGCTGTGGCAGGAGGTTGGACCAGCATCTGTGCCATGCCTAACACCGATCCCGTCAACGACAATGCGGCAGTTACGCGCTTCATCATTGAGCAGGGGCAGCGAGCTCAGTTGGCGAATGTATTTCCAGTTGGCTCGCTGACAAAGGGCAGCGGCGGCAAAGAGCTTGCTGAAATGGGTGAGATGAAGAGGGCCGGCATTGTTGCAGTTTCCGATGACGGTCGCTCGGTACCCACTGCCGAAATGATGCGCCGGGCGATGGAGTACGCGCGGGGCTTCGATCTCACAGTTGTAGATCATTGCCAGGACTCTTCATTAAGCGCTGGTGGTGTGATGCACGAGGGGCGATGGTCGCTGATTCTTGGACTCCGAGGAATGCCGGCGGCAGCCGAAGAGGTGGACGCCGTTCGCGATTGCGTGCTGGCAAAACTGACCGGAGCCCGAGTTCATTTAGCGCACCTCTCGACCCGGGGTGCGCTCGAAGCCGTCCGCCGCGCGCGAGAAATTGGCTTACCGGTTACCTGCGAAGTAACGCCTCATCATTGGACGCTTACGGACGAAGCTGTTTCAGAGTACGACACAAACACCAAGATGAGTCCGCCTCTGCGCACGCGCGATCATGTCGGCGCATTGCTCGAAGGTTTAAGAGACGGAACGATTGATACGATTGCCACGGATCACGCGCCGCATCATTCAGACGAGAAGGCACTCGAGTTTGACCAGGCTCCCTTTGGTATCACCGGCCTTGAAACGGCGGTTGGCCTCGCGTTTGACCTGGTGCATCAGGGAGTCATCAGCCTGGAACGGTTGGTGGAGTTGTGCTCGACGAATCCCGCACGCATCTTCCGACTTAAAGACCGTGGCACTTTGCGCGCAAACGCTCTGGGGGACATCACGATTCTTGATCCGCAACTCGAATGGACTTTTGATGTTTCGCGATCGAGATCCAAGAGCCGCAACACCCCTTTCGACGGCAGAGCTTTCAAGGGAGCGGCAGTGGCGACACTCGTCGGCGGTCGAGTGGTTTACCTACATTCCGAGTTCGCAAAGATCACAGCATCTAAGCAGACCGAGTTAGCAGCTGGACGTTAGCTGATTAAGAGCAGAACTCCTAACTTCGTAACCTCTCAGGTCTAGAAGGCGGACCCTGTCCCCGGAGCGCCGGGATAAACCGGCAAGTTGTAGTGAATGAAAGAGTCATACGTTAAAGGACTAGCCAACCATAACGGCCCCGAGTCATGCGTCGGATGGAGTAATCGATCT
>JBPCIQ010000114.1:0-18944 GCA_051006135.1 Pyrinomonadaceae bacterium
TGGGCAAGGGACGTTGGTATCCCGCGCGGTCGCAGACCCCGAGCAGGCACGGAAGCAACTTGCGCGAGAACCGGGAGATCCTGCGACCACCCAAGCCGGCACGCTTGGGTCGCATCGAGAAGTCTAAGGACGCACGGCGATGATGAACGGAAGCAGGAAGTCGGACAGACCCGTAGTAGTGACGAAGCCCGTGAACAAAGCTGGCCCAGCGACGAATGAGGTCGAAGAGTCGGCGGCGGAGCAGGTGGAGCGAAGGGGGCTGGTCGAAGGGAAGACGCCGCGGCAAAACACGAACCGGGCACAGGACCGGGCCACCGTGCAAAGTGCGCTGAGGCGGATACGGCAAGCAGCCGTGAAAGATAAGCAGGGGAGGTCCACCAGCCTGATGCACCATATCTACGACTTGAGCACGTTGCGCGCAGCCTATTACGAGCTGAAGCGCGATGCGGCTCCGGGAGTAGATGGGGAAACGTGGCGACAGTACGGAGAAAAACTGGAGAGCAATCTCGAAGGACTCTCCGCGCGGCTGCGGCGCGGGGCGTATCGAGCGAAGCCGGTGCGGAGAGTGTTCATCACCAAAGACGACGGGCGGTTGCGACCGCTGGGAGTCACGGCGTTGGAAGACAAGATAGTCCAACGGGCGACAGTCGAGGTGCTGAATGCCATCTACGAGACCGACTTCCTCGGCTTCTCGTATGGCTACCGACCGGGTAAGAGCCAGCACAATGCGCTGGATGCCTTGTTCATAGGCCTGGAGAGGAAGAAGGTGGACTGGGTGTTGGATGGCGACGTCAGTTCGTTCTTTGATGGTTTGGACCATGAATGGCTGATTAAGTTCATCGAGCATCGCCTAGCAGACCGGCGCGTGGTGCGGCTCATCCGCAAATGGCTGAACGCAGGCGTGCTGGAAGACGGACAGTGGAGGTGCAGCGAAGAAGGAACGCCACAAGGGGGCAGTGCCTCGCCTTTGTTGGCTAACATCTACCTGCACCATGTGTTTGACCTCTGGGTGCAGCACTGGCGCAAGACAAAAGCCAAAGGCGACGTGATAGTGGTTCGCTGGGCTGATGACTTCGTGGTGGGTTCAGCACCAGTCGGAAGCCGCGGTTTCACCAGGAGTTGGCGGAGCGATTTGCCAAGTTCAAACTGAAACTGCATCCCGAGAAGACGCGCGTTATTGAGTTTGGCCGTTACGCGGCTGAGCGAAGAAAACGGCGGGGACAAGGGAAGCCGGATACATTCAACTTTCTTGGCTTCACCCACATCTGTGGGCAGCAGCGAAGCAACGGGAAGTTCACGGTGTTGCGGCGCACGTGAGTAAGAGGAAACGCACAAAGCTGAAAGCGGTCAAAGCGGAATTGCGCCAACGAATGCACCAAACCGTGGCTGAAATGGGCAAGTGGCTGCGGACGGTGGTCGCCGGACACAACCGTTACTACGGGGTTCCTTCGAATCTGCCGTCGTTGGGTTCGTTTCGTTACCATGCGAGTCGCTACTGGTACCGCACGCTGAGGCGTCGCAGCCAGAAGACGCGGCTTACGTGGGAGCGCATGAGCCGCCTTGATCGTTGGCTGCCCTGGCCCACGCTGCATCACCCTTATCCTTCGCGACGCCTTGGCGTCATCACCTGAGGCGGGAGCCGGATGCGTTAGTAGCGCCCGTCCGGATCTGTGGAGGGGGTGGCCCGCAATGGCCATTCCTACTCCGACCCCGGCTTCGCTGCCACTCAGCAACAAATCAACTCTCAACCCTTAGTCACCTCAACGTGAGGAAGATGGAGATGTCTCCGCCTCAACTTAAGCCGATTCTGATTTTCGACGTAGGAGTGGGGACAGGGTCCGCATTCCTGACCTTGAGGTGACTAGGTTGCAGGTTGATTTGCTGCTGAGTGGCTTTCAAGGTGGAAGCCGGGACAAAGGTCTCCGCTTCCGTCGTGGCCTTGTAAGTTAGCAGGACTCAGCCGTCCTCCAAAAATTGGATGTCGGTCTCAGGTTCTGGTAGCGACCGGCCGTTCACTTATCGCGGATCGCGTTGAAGAAGAGAGGGTACGTTGCCAGCGACTGATCGCGGTATTGCGGGCGAAAGCCAAAAAGGATGATGCGGCCTTTGCCTATTGTTACTTCGACGAGGGCTGCTTTGCCTTTAATCCGATCGCCTCCGAGCAACCATCCTGATAGTAGTGGATCCTGATCTTTCGAATACCAAGCGATGATCTTCACCTGTGGGGCGGACGCGGCTGCGCCTTGTTCGATCAGTTCAAACACCGGCGAGTCTTCGGCCCAGGCAATCGATTCTATCGGCATCCCCTTAGCAATCGGATGTGACGTATCAAGCTCAATTCGCAGGATCGAACCGGGCACGTAGAAATCGGTTCGAGGTAGCCCCGCAACAACATTGCGCAGAGGCAGCTTGAATTGTTCGATTGCGAAATCCGAAGCTCGGTTCAGAAAGACCAGCGTTCCGCCTTCTTCAACAAATTCACGCAGAGCTTTTACTCCTTCCTCACCGACACCACCGGTTAATTCGGGAGGCATTGTGCCTGGCCGATAACCGTTGAGGATTATACGAGGTGGCTGGTCAGGAATAATGATCCAACGGAACGCGGACAAGTTACCCTCGCGAAGTTGGCTGTCGCGCAACGATTCGTACTTTGTGCATTCCCCTAGAACCCAGCGCGTCCACCCTTCATCCATATTCGGTACACTGGAGCGATAGAGAGCAACATTCTTATCGCCGGGCGGGCCACAAGCCGGTCTTGATTCGCTAAACCTGGGGTTCCTTAGAAACGCACCTCTAAACGGAGCGAGAATGGGCTCGACCTCCACGTTCATGAGTAGAGACAGCGTGTGTGCTGTGACGTCATATGGGGGTATTGGATGGCCCGCTGTGTCTCGAAGGTCTGGGTAATGTTGAGTTTCAAGCAGCGCCTTTGCGAAGTTGCCATAGGGCTGTGATAGCTTGACGATCGCCGTCCCACCGGGAAACCCGGCAGTTCCGCCCAGGTGCGAAGCCGCAGCGACTTCGACGGGCGTGCCTCCTCTTGGCCACTCAATCTCAACATCTGCATTCTCCAGAATATCGAGAAGCGGCCTGGTGTTAGTGCCAACCTTGATCTTGAAGCCAAAAAGTTCGCCCCTCTTTCGCGTCTTAACTGCTTCCTCCCCGATCTCATAAAACCTGCTCAGCCACCGCTGCCGATTTTGCGAAGCGTGCTGCAACAGCGTGAAAGCGGCGGTGGTCATATAGTTTGTGATGTCGCGCAAATGCCACTCACCACCGCGCCAGACGGGGCTGAACTTGTCAGATTCCTTCTGCGGATCGTAACCCTCGCGAGAACGCAACTCTTCAAACTTCAATGTGATTGGCGAAGCGATGCGCGCTGAAGCAGTCTCGGAAAGAATGCGAACTCCGCCGTGATAGTGGGAATAAGCTCGGGCGGGAGTCCAGGCGTCGTACGTGGAATTAGTGGTGATCCCCTGGAAACCCTTTGCACGCAGTTGCCCGGCCATCCAATTGCCGAGCTCGGTGTAGCCTTCGACGATCTGCTTCGGCACATTCGGCTCGACGGGCGGCATGTAAGGCGGGAGAAAAAGACGAGAGCCAAAGGCGCCCTGCTGGTGTATGTCGTGGACAATCTGCGGGTGCCAGACGTTGTGAATCCTGAAGACTGTAATTATTGTCTCGGCTTGGGTGAAAGCATACCAGTCGCGGTTGTTATCATGGCCGACATACTTGTGGTAAAGCTCAGGTGGATCGGTGCCTTCATAAGGCGTACCCAGAGTTTTGTCGTAACAGTTCTTAACGATGTCCACTCCATCAGGATTCAGAGACGGTACCAGCAAGATGATCGTGTTTTTGAGTATCTCCTGAATCTCGGGCTCATTGGACGAAGCGAGCCGGTGCGCGATTAGCATGCTCGAAAGATACGAACCCACTTCCGTCGAATGAATGCCGCAGGTGATTAAGACGATTGTCTTGCCGCGAGCGATGAGTTGCCGCGCTTTTCGGTCTCGATTTGTTCCCAGCTTCCGAGGGTCCGCAAGAAGGTCTTGAATCCTTTTGTACTCTTCAAGGCGGGCAAGGTTCTCAGGAGCGCTGATCGTCGCCATCACAAACGGCACATCCATCGTTGTCTTGCCAAGCGCTTCAAACTTCACGCGGTCGCTGGCCTTGTCCAGTTTCTCGAAATATGTAAGCACCTGGCTCCAACTCGCGAGTTTGCGATCGTCGCCGGGCCGGAAGCCCAGCACCTCCTCGGGAGCGGGAATCAGCGTCGAGCTGGTGTGTGTAGTGGAACGAGTTTGGTATCGCGCGGCACTGAATATGGCGAGCGGGGCCAATTGAAAAATCAATGCCGCGATCAGCAGCGGCAGCAGCGGTGTGCGTCTGAACATGTGTAAGCGTGTCTCGCTTTAGAGTTGTGATCTGGACGACCCAGAGTGTAATCGAAAGTGCGTGGGAAACGTAGGGAGAAGCTGCCGCTCTGAAGGTGAGGAAGTCATTTCGGGTCAGTGGTCAGATCATTTCCATTTTCCATTTGTCATTTTTCATTTCGCAGTTTCTGGAAACTCATTTCGTGGTGCTTAGTGTAATTTCGTGGATCGTTTGCTAGCCGAGAGATGAGAAGGATCACGAAATCACACGAACGGACACGAACAAAGAAGGCAACGAATTGCCAAATGAGAAATGACAAATGGAAAATGGAAAATGGAAAATGAGGTCCAGGTCCGGGCATTTATCGGTCCGCGAGTTCGTCGCAAATATGTGTAAATTATAGGGATTTACTGACAAACAAGCTTGCCCAGTCGCGGCCCATCCGTGTAGAGTAGCGACGGCATAACAATCCCCTGCGCACTCCCTTTTGTAAAAAATCTGTCGGAGGTCACATCAGATGTCTGCTGATAGCGTTCCTGCGAATCAGTTTCCGGATATCGCCGAAGCTAAACCTGAAAATCCATGGCTCGCGACATTTCGTCCGTACATTCCGGCTGAGACGGTCATACCGGAACTAACAGCGCGGGCACTCATCGTAGGGACACTTCTGGGAATCGTGTTCGGTGCGTCTTCCCTGTACCTGGTTTTGAAAGTCGGCTTGACGGTCAGCGCCTCGATTCCCGTCGCCGTCATTTCAATTGCGCTTTTTCGCCTCATGGCGCAGATGGGGCTTAGAAACGCAACCATCCTCGAAAACAATATTGTGCAGACTGCGGGGTCGGCGGGCGAGTCAATCGCATTCGGCGTCGGTGTAACGATGCCGGCGATCATGATTCTCGGTTTCGACCTTGAGTTGACGCGCGTAATGCTGGTCGCAGTGCTGGGTGGCTTGCTCGGCATTCTGATGATGATTCCGTTGCGGCGCGCTCTGATCGTGCAGCAGCATGGAATTCTCAAGTATCCCGAGGGCACAGCTTGCGCCGAAGTTTTGAAAGCCGGAGCTTCCGATGAATCGCGGGCGGCTGCCTCGCATGAAGCCAAGGCGGATATGGCAGCGCGCGATACTGGCGCAACCAACGTTGGCGCCAAAACCATCTTCACTGGTTTCGGAATAGGCATTCTTTACCAGGCCGCTCACAGGGCTTTTTACACCTGGAAGGAAGCACCGGAAAAAATCTTCGGAGCGCCCTATGACAAAGGCTCGGTAGGCGTTGAGGTCAACCCGGCGCTCCTGGGCGTCGGCTACGTCATTGGCCCCCGCATTGCTTCGATTATGTGTGCGGGCGGTGTACTCGCTTACCTCGTGTTGATCCCCACAATTGCCTACTTCGGTGGTGGAGAGACGACGGCAGCCATCCCGCCCGGAACGGGACCGATTCGTTCGATGAGTCCAAACGCCATACGCGGCAATTACATTCTCTACATCGGCGCCGGTGCAGTCGCGGCCGGCGGCATCATCAGTCTCTTCCGCTCGCTGCCCACTATCTGGCATGGCTTGAAGGGTGGCTTGAGCGACCTGCGCGGAGGCCAGGAGGCGAACGCTCGCATGCCTCGTACCGATCAGGACATCTCAATGAAGTATGTGCTCGCCGGCATCATCGCCCTCATCGCGATGATCATGGCTTTCCCGCAGCTTGGCCTGCAGCAGAGTCCTCTCGTTGCATTCCTGGGCGCGGTAATGATTATCGCCTTCGGATTTCTGTTCGTAACAGTCTCATCTCGGCTAACTGGAGAAATTGGGTCGTCGTCGAATCCCATTTCAGGTATGACGGTCGCGACCTTGCTTCTGACTTGCCTGATTTTCTTACTGATGGGATGGACCGGTCCGCCGTATTACGTCACTGCCCTCTCGATTGGAGCTATCGTTTGTATTGCGGCCTCGAACGGGGGCACCACATCGCAGGACTTGAAGACTGGGTTTCTAGTGGGCGCAACGCCGAAGTATCAACAGATTGCGATTCTTGTCGGAGCTATCACTTCCGCTCTCGTTCTCGGTCCGATCCTGATTGGCCTGAACGAGAACGGCACGATCTACGCGCGCCGCATCACTTTCTCCGGAGTAGACGAGAAGGTGCAGGGCGTTCCACCGGGCGAGGTCGGGGCGCTTTCTACCTATTCGGAAGACATCAAGCCGCGTGAGCCTGGCAATTACCGCGTTCTCAAGCGAGACGCCAGCAGCCCTAAGATCGAAGGTTTGGAGGAAGGCGAATACCTCGTCAACGACTCCGGCAAGATTCTCTACAAGATCGAACGCAACTTCACGCCTGAGCTTCGCGCTGACATGTCGAAGCTCGGCCATGAGGAAAAACTAAAAGGATCGCAGGCCGCTGACGATGGAAATAGCTACAGAGTCTGGCAAAAGACGGACACAGTGGGCGGTCGCGAGGGTCGTTACCTCGTGGACACGCAGGGCGTGCCTCAGTATATCGTTGACCCGGCAATTAACGGTCAAAACAAGTTTCGCCCTAATGGCCAGAAGGTCGAGAAGTTTGACGCCCCGAAAGCCACTCTGATGTCCTACATCATTAAGGGCATTCTCAACCAGCAACTTCCCTGGAACCTAGTGCTCATCGGGGTGATGATCGCTATTGTGCTGGAGATGGCGGGGATTCCTTCACTCGCCTTTGCTGTCGGAGTCTACCTGCCTCTCTCGGCGTCGTCCCCGATCTTCATTGGCGGCATGGTGCGCTGGCTCGTTGATCGCAATTCGCGACGCAAACATGCACACATGACCGAAGAGGAACTAGTCGCTGAAAGCGACAAGAGCCCCGGCGTGTTGATGGCTTCGGGCTACATCGCTGGAGCAGCACTTGCCGGCATTGTCTTTGCTTTCATGGCCGGTTACTTCACAGACGCGCTCGAAGCCACGAAGGCGTGGATGCTTGCGTACAACCCGTTCTTCGATGAGCCTCCGGGACACGTCAAAGGATATGCTGACTTGTTATCTTTGCTCCCGTTTGTGGCCATTACGGTGTTGCTCTATGCGGTCGGTCGGGAGTGGATACTGGCCACTCCGCGCAGAAAGGGGACATAGACAACGTTTCCCTCTCTGTGGGTCTCTATGATAGCGAGGCGCGGTCGAGACGCAGGGTCGGGCCGCGCCGAGCTTTGCAGCCAGACAGGTATTAAAGGATTTAAGATGAACAGAAACTCAAAGATGCGGCCGACCTTCCGTGCGATACCCTTTCGTTCCCCGAGCAGCTATGCGCTTGCACTGATCGCGCTCTGCACCTGCATGACGCTTTCGCGGCAGGAGGTGCGGGCGCAAAACTCCTCCCAGACCACAGCCAGCACAGACATCGCCAATTCGCGATCACCATCCGACACAGTACGCGAATTCTACAAAGCCATGCGCGAAAAGAGATTCCGCGAAGCGTTTGCGATGTCAATCTATAAGCCCGCGATTGAAGGATTAAAGCCTGAAGAGTTTGAAGATCTGAGGCCAGATTTTGAACGGATAGCCGCGGTAATGCCCGACCGGGTCGAAATAAACGGAGAGCAGCTTAGCGCCGATGAAGCGACGGTGTTTATTAAAGTCAAAGCTGATGAAAAGCCGGAACAAGCCGAACCTGTGACACTGATTCGCGTGGATGGCAACTGGATCGTAGGAGATAAAGAGAATCAGGAGATCGTCAAGAAGGCAGGAAAAACGTTCTTCTTCAAGGCTCGGATCGATACGCATCATAGTGAAGTGCAGGCCATGTTGCAGCGCATTGCAGTGGCCCAGTTGGTTTATAGTCAGCAACACGCTGGTAAGTTCGGCAATATGGCAACCCTCATCTCTGCTGCCTTGATACCAAAAGATGTCGAAGGAACGGAATCCACGGGTTATCGGTTTCGCATAACGGTGTCACCGGACGGCAGGAGTTGGAGTGCGGCCGCTGAACCAGCTAAGTACGGGCGCTCGGGCCGCCTCTCGTTCTTCATGGATAAATCCGGGGTGAGAAGTGGCGACGTCTCCGGGAAGCCCCTGCCAGCTTCACCGTTAAGGAACTAGCGAGCATGCCCCTGTGCTAATCGAGTTGCTTGCCCACCCGAAGCAATCTCGTGAGCGGCCTCCTCGAGTCCGTTCCCAATTGCCTATTGCAAGCGGGTCAACCGTTTACATACAATGGCTGAGCGAGCTTCACTTTCTCCCGGTTGCTTTGTGCCTCCCGTTCAGTGACGACTCTCCGGTTTCGAAGAATCGGAGCACGAGGTTGTCCACGAGATGTCGGAATTCCTCAGATCCCTTCTGGGCAGGTTACGCGGATATGCCGGTGACCGTCGAAACGCTCGACGCTTCGTACGTCTACCTCTCAGCGTATCACCTGTTGACACACACAAGAGGACGAACGGAAGACGCGCGCTCCCAACGCTCGAAGGATATACCAAGGACATTAGCAACAACGGGCTGGGAATCATACTCCCGGCAATACGTATTGGCGAGCACTATCTAGTTGGCGAGGATCGCCCGCTGCAAATTGTGCTGGAGCTGCCTTCGGGTCCAATCCAAATGCAAGCGATATCGACCCGCTACGAACGCCTCGATGAAGAGGGCAGCGAGATTGGTTACCTGATTGGGGTCCAGATAACGAGGATCAGCGATCAGCACCGCGAAACCCTCACAGCTTTCATTAAGATACAGCAGCATACCTGATCGCGATGCACCAATTCATGTAGTTGAAACTCTACGAAAAGTGCAGCCAACCGAAAGCGTCGGGAACGTGGAAGTCGGGCTGCGCAGTGCGAGTCGGATTCCAGGCAATGTATCCACGTTCCTCACCAATGCCCACGCAACGAAAAAGATTAGCACGCCACCGGTCGCCGCGTTGCGGCTTGTGAATCCACAGGCTCCAGGGAATTCGCATGGCAATCAGTATGCGATGTTTGGTGACATGCGCGGCGGCGGTCATTCCTGAATGGAAGTCCCAATCCGTTTCGCGCCCCCGCGCGGTCAGATCAATCGCCAGGTCAATCCATTCCCCGGTAGGTGCGGCTTCAAATTCAAAATAACGATTTGGCTCATCGGGATCAGGGGCGACAAAAAGCTCGCAGACGTCCCGATCCCACAATCCGATAGCCTTCCTGTCTGTTTGAGGATTCGGGCTGACGATGAGTGGCTCCGCCTGGGGGCAAAGAAAACGAACAACGATGGCCTCTTCCGACCAGACGATCCGGGCTTCAGCATGACGGTTAGAAGGCGCTTCTTCGCCCGACCAGTAGCGACTCAGGTTGATCGCAGGCGCGTTCGTCCATGCGGGATGATCCATATCAACCGCCAGGAGATCAGAGTCCACCCAGTGTGCGATTGCAGCATCCCCGGATTCGATTTTCAGGTCTCCAGTCTCTCGTTCAGGCCGCATTTTAAGTAAGGCTAAACGCCTGCAGACAAGCAGCAAGCAATTTGTCAGGATCTTGATCTTGAATCAATCGAGCATCATTCTGCGTCGAGAATTTTTGCAACAGATAACCGGCTTCGTCGGCTACACCGCCGGTGCCCGTCAAACAGCCGACAACTTTACCCTCGTCGTGCGCGATAGTGAATTCGTTCAACGAACCCATTGCACCCGCAATGCAGACCACAATGTCACATGAACGCACCAGTACGACATTCCGACCCTTCAGGCCAAAGCCTGTGTAAATCATAACGTCGCAGGCGTCTGTCGGCAGCTTATAATACCCAAGATGCTCGCTTACAGAACTCGCCGGTGAAACACCAACATGAAAAACACCGGCGTCATGCGCGGCTTTTCCCACGGCATAAACGACACCGGTGGTACCGCCAGTTAGAAGAATGACGTCGCGTTTAGACAGAGCCTGGGCCAGCGCCGAGGCTCTTTCCGACAAGGAGTCGGCGGCCGAACCCGAGGACCTGTCGCTTGCAGATCCGATTACACCTACCTTGAGCTTCATTCCCATCATCGCCTGGATAATCTCGTAGTTCGCTATCTGGACACCGGTTTGCCTTAGCCCTCCATCTCATTTACGAGTACTGATTCCTGGTCCCAACATGAATATTGCCAACTTCGCTATCAGCCTGACTGGACTTCTCATTTTGACCCGTCAAAGTGATGCCGCGCTGTTATCTATTCTCCTGCCAGCCGCGAAATACGAACGGTTCCCCTGCTAACCGGGGGTAGTTCCAGTTTTCTTAGTTGCCGATTCTGCGGCACGCCAATTGAAACAGTAAAAGCCGCGGCTCAGAAGCCTTGAGCTTCACAGACTCTCCGCACGGAGTCCGAGCCGCAATATTTTGACAGCATAGTGAGCTAATGCGGTTATCGGTCAAACATCGCATTGGCGGAATCTCACCCAGCCTGGCGGGCCGATAAGGCGCCCGCCGCTTGCCCCCATCAATCGCCGGAAGTGATGCTGAGTTGCTCCAGTGTCACTTCCGGTTGAATTGCTTAGTAGCGTTTTGAGATCAAGAAGTTTTCGTTGAACGTTCGCGTGGATAATGAAAATATATCAGAGTAACCCTACTAAATCGCCGATGTATAGTTTACCGGGAGCTTGCCGAGATACCGTTAGATTTGGTTGATATTGGACCAGCAGTAGTGGCGAGTTCAGAAGATTTTGTCCTGGACATAGATCTAGAAGAGATTATCGAGGCCTCGGCGATCGCTACTTAACGAAGCAAAGTACTAAGCCCACTCTATTCACCCCATTCTTGACATTCCCCTCCCGCATCGCATTCAATCGCAAACAGCACGCGTATCGCAACGTTCCTGGTAAGTGAACATAGCGACGCGCACCGAATCCGTCAGAAGTAGGTTCCGCCGTTTGAGTTTCAGGATTGAAGCATGTCTGCGCCTGCCAGTTTCGCAAGAGAAAACACTACAGTTTTAATTGTCTACGAGGAGACCGGTGAGCGCAACCGGTTGCGCGATATTTTTGAGGAGGCCGGTTACCTCGCCTTAACGGTATCCGATGCTCCTTCCGCGCTACGGGTAATTCATCGAGAACGCTGTGATCTGGTAGTGCTGGACCTTGAGATTTCAGGTGTGGCGGGGCTGGCGCTGTGTAGACTGTTACGGGCCCAGCCGGCTACCAGTCAGCTGCCGGTAATCGCACTCTCCGATAGCGACTCGGAGAGTCGCAAGGTTGAGGCATTTGCCGCTGGCGCGGATGACTACATAACCAAGCCCTCCACCCCGGGCGAACTCGTTTCCCGGGTAGCTTCCCACCTCCGAGCAGCACAAAGAGAATGGGCGCTGATCGGAAGCAATCGCGAGCTGAGGTTTTTGGCAGACCTGGGTCGGGGCCTGCTGCGCACCCTCGAGCCGGACCAACTAGTACGCCGGATCGCGGGTTCAACCTTCGAAGGGACGGGCGCGGCTCTCTGCGCCGCCTTCATAAAACTATCCGCGGATTGCGAAGTGGGCTGCGTTTTCGATCGCGACGGAAGCGCCGAAAATACTTCTCTGATTCAGATGGATCGCCTGCATACCTGGCTGGCATCTCCCACGACCACCGCGCCACTCTTCGAGAATGATCGGGCTAACTTTTTTCTGCTCGATGAAGCGCACAAGGTCGAGTATGCGGTACCGCTAAGATTTGGCGGCCGTTCTAAAGGCGCGCTGATAGTGGCCTTCGACCGCCGCGAAGACTGTGGCGAAACGGAATGCCGGCTGATTGACGCCGCCGCCCAGCAGGCCGCTCTTGCGGCGCACATTTCATCCCTTTATCTTGATGCCCGGGATGCCTCTACCACTCTTGCGAAAGAGGTTGATCGCCGGACGGCGGAGGCCGAAGCGCAGCGGCGTTTTACAGAAGCAATAATTGATGGCTTGCCACTTTCGCTTTACGCGGTGGATCGCGATTACCGGGTCGTTGCCTGGAACCGAAACCGCGAGTTGGGAGAGCTGGGTATTCCGCGCGGTTCGGTGTTAGGGAAAAACATCTTCAACGTTCTGACCCGGCAAAAACGCGATGTGCTGGAAAAGGAGTTCGGGCGCGTATTTGAAAGTGGCGAAATTGAAAGAATTGAGCAAGAGACGGTAAGACCTAATGGTGAAATCAAGCATTGGTTAGTAAGCAAAATTCCAATGTGGATTGATGACAGCGGCCAGGTCTCGCATGTAATAACGGTGGGTGAGGACATCACCAACAGAGTCGAGGCGAATCGTGCCGTTGCGCGCGCTGAGAAACTGGCTGCCATTGGACGTCTTGCTTCAGGGGTCGTTCATGAAATAAACAACCCCCTTGCGACGATTGCAGCTTGTGCGGAAGCTCTGGAATCACGGGTGCAAGAGGGCGCATTCGAAGCTTCCAGCGCGTTGGAAGACCTGCGTGAATATTTGGGGTTGATTCGCAGCGAGACCTTTCGCTGCAAGACGATTACCAACGGCTTGCTTGACTTCAGCCGTACGAGAGCCTCCCAACACGTTCCGCTTGATTTGTCGGAGGTCATAGCTTCAGCGGCGCGATTGTTAGCCCATCAACAGCGGGGAGGCAGGATTGAGTTCAAAGTTCAGACGCCCGACGATCTTCCCTTGGTATTAGGTGACACTGGACAGCTCCAGCAGGCAATAATCGCGCTCGCCACTAATGCCTTTGACGCGATGCCGGAGGGTGGAGTATTGACAGTTTCTGCGCGGCACCTGGGACCAGACTTGCTGGTGGAGGTCAGCGACTCCGGTGTTGGGATTCCCCCAGAAAACGTGCCAAGGATCTTTGAACCTTTCTTTACGACGAAAGAGGTCGGACGAGGAACAGGACTTGGTCTCTCAGTCTGTTATGGTATCTTAACAGAGCACGGGGGCAAGCTCGACGTGCAATCCACAGTGGGCGTTGGCACGACTTTTACCATCACTCTCCCGGCGCTAAATGAACACGGAGACCTGAAAGATTGAGCGAGCAACAAGCAGCACGAATTCTCATTGCGGAAGATGAGGCCAACCTGCGTCTCGTCCTGCAGAAAGAGTTGGAGCGGCTTGGTTACCGAGTGCAAGTTGCTCCCGATGGCGAAGCCGCATTGCGGAAACTTGAAGAGAGCAATGTAGACGTCTTGCTCTGCGACATTAATATGCCGAGGATTGACGGCATGGAAGTCCTCCGCCGCGTCCATGAAAGACCGAACCCCCCTGAAGTGATCATGCTCACGGGACAGGCGACGGTAGAAACAGCGGTCGAAGCCATGAAGCTGGGCGCTTACGACTACCTAACGAAGCCTTACAGAATTACAGAGCTTGACGTACGCGTAAAGCAAGCAGCAGAGAAGCGGCGGTTACGCGTTGACAACGTGCGCCTGAGAGAACAACTGGCGCGCCAATCCACCTTGCCGGAGATTGTTTCCGTCTCCGAGGCAATGAAGGAAGCACTCAGACTGGTCGATCGTGTTGCCCCGTCAGATGCATCGGTGTTGGTTACGGGAGAGTCTGGAACGGGAAAGGAACTAATTGCACAGGCCATTCATCGTTTATCAAATCGAGCGAATTCTTCCTTCATCGATCTCAACTGTGCAGCGTTTCAGGAATCACTGCTTGAATCCGAACTCTTTGGCTACGAAGCCGGCGCGTTCTCAGGAGCAAAAGGCCGCAAGCTGGGATTGATCGAACTCTCGGATGGAGGCACGCTTTTCCTCGATGAGATTACTGAGCTTCCTGCCCAACTCCAGGCGAAGCTCTTGCGGGCAATTGAAACAAGGACGTTTTTCCGCGTAGGCGGCGTGCGGAAGGTTGAAGTTGATGTGCGTATCGTTGCCGCCACGAATCGAAACATGGATTCGGTTGTGGCTGACGGATCATTCCGTGCCGATCTGCTTTATCGCATTAACGGGTTTCAAATAAGCATGGCCCCCCTGCGCGAGAGACCGGAGGATATCGAACCACTTACGCGCCATCTGCTCCAACAGGTGGGTGGCACCAGTCCTCCCGAGCTAGATCCAGATGTAATCCAGGCGCTACGTTCTTATAGTTGGCCCGGAAACGTTCGGCAGTTGAAGAACTGCCTGGAGCGCGCCGTGTTGTTATCCAACAACGGCCGAATCACGATCGCTGAATTGCCTCCCGAGGTGGCACGACCGGCCCCCGCTACGCCAGTGGTGATGGCTGGTACGACACCCGGCTCAGCTGCTGATTCCGGATCGCCAGCCGCATCATCGCCCGCCTCTCTGCGCGACATGGAACGTCAACAGATATTGGGGGCGCTTGAACAGACGGGCTGGCACCGGGGAAAGACAGCTGAGATACTGGGAATATCCCCTTCGACGCTGTACCGCCGCCTGCGCGACTACGATCTGGAAAGACGACGATAATTCCACTGGTCGATGCGGAAGCCCCAGGTCAAAGAAGACGGGGAGATGGGGCGACAAGGCGAAGGGGAGAAACGGAGAAGCCGCGACAGGGGACATGGAAGTTAAATCGGCGCGATGGGTATAGCCACCGCGCCGTTTTCTTTCAACTAAGAAGATGTTTGGGAATATTGGTGAGCGGAAGCGCTACCCTGCTTCGCTGTCGCATTGGGCCTTATGCCGTTTGCGAAGAGTTGTGACAATTCCGACCAGCCCAGAGCCGAGCAGGAACAGCGCGGCGGGTTCGGGAACCTGGGTTAGGTTTTCCTGGGGTCCATTAATCGTCCGATCAAGCGGAGTCAAGATGCGGAATCTACTAAAATCATAACCCAAAAAGTTCTGATTTTGAGCACTTGTGAGCCAAGCAGTAGACCCTAACGTGTCGGGAGAAGAACTAGGGTTAAATATATCCAAATCGCACCCTGGATGTCCCCTCTTTGATTCGGTTGCAGACTCATTTGGTCGTAGAGCCAGGCGGCTTGCTGGTACTGCAACAGCGCATTTGTTTGGGATCCGTAGAGCGCGTTAGCGACGCCACCCTCTGGAAGTTGGTTGACCACTACTTGCCATGTTTGACCAACAGTGACGTGGCGATCAAAACTCACGCAGACCATCGTTATTGAGTTCCCATTCAGGGTAGCGTCGTAGGGCCCTGAATGAACCCCACTCCAAATCGTGCTACCAGCTCCAGTAAGTGTGACTGTGTCGGCAGTGACCGTCGAAGTTGTGGCAAAGACAAGCAACAACAAGGACGACAGAACAAATAACTTTCCCATATTTACCCTCTGCCGCGCTGCAACAAGCGCTATGTTCCCAAAATTCTGAAAGGGGTGGTGTGCCCGGACTACCAATTAGAGCAAACCATTCGCGCCGATCTTTTTGGGAGCCGACTGTACGAACCTGTACGACGGTTCCTACTTTTCAGTGTTAGTCATTACTTTACTGCGGCGGCGGAGATAAAAGCCTGTACTCATCAGGCCTGTTCCCAACAGGGCTAGAGTTGCGGGCTCGGGTACTGCCTGAGGTCCCGTGATGATCTGGAATTTAATGCCCTTGTTCAAAAAGTGACAGTCCGGATCGAATCCGAATGCGATGTTATTTCCGGCGTTTATATAACTGGCCAAGGCTGCCAATTGCTGGGCGTTGAAGGTGTTCAGTGTCGCGGAATCGAACCTTGGGGAAGGATGAACAACCTAGTGGCTCTATCACCTGTTGCCGTCTTTGAGTTTCCGGCGATCAATCTTGCCGCGATCATTTTTCGGGAGGTAAGGAACAAACTCCACCCAGCGCGGGTACTTGTACAACGCGATTCGGGATTTCACGAATTCTTTGATCTCCTCAATCAGTTCAGCGTTAGCGCGGTAACCATCCCGCAGTACGATCAGCGCTTTAGGCTTTAAGAGTCCATCGCCAGCGTCGTGTGCTATGACGGCGCATTCCAGAACAGCTTCATGCTGCAGCAGGCAATTCTCAATTTCTGCAGGCGCCACATAAACACCAGAAACCTTCAACATGTCGTCGGTGCGCCCGTGATACCAGTAATAGCCTGAATCGTCAACGTGGAACTGATCGCCCGTCGTGCACCAGTCGCCGGCAAAAGTCTCTTTCGACTTCTCATGAGCATTCCAGTAGCAGAGCGACGCTGAGTCGCCTTTGATCCGCAGTGTGCCCATGTCTCCCGTGGGCACTCTCGCCCCTTCCGCATCTACGATTTGTGCTTCGTAGCCTTCAACGATACGACCAAGACTTCCCGGCTTAACGTCACCTGGGCGATTGCTGATGTAGATATGAAACATTTCAGCGGATCCGATCCCGTCATAAATCTCCACGCCAAATGTCTCTCGCCACCGTCGATAAAGTTCAACCGGCAGAGCCTCGCCTGCCGAGTAAGAAAAACGCAAGCTGGAAAGGTTCCGCCTGACCGCCTCTTCAGCGTTCAGCATCCCATTAATCATTGTCGGTACTGTCGTTAGAATTGACGGCTGATAGCGCTCTATTACCTCAAATATCTTAGCGGCGGTTGAGCGCTCCGAGAAAAGCGCAGTTGCCCCACCTACAGCGAAGGGAAAGAGAAGATTCGTTCCCGTTGCGTACCCAAAAAAGAGCTTTGGCACCGCAACGGTAAGGTCGCTTTCATTCACGCCGATGGTGCGCTTCGCAAAGACTTCGGTGTTGAACGGCAGATCGTGTTGCAGATGCACGGCGCCTTTTGGGTGTCCGGTCGAACCGGAGGTAAACAACCAGATGGCAATGTCGTCGCGGTGAGTATCCGCGGGGATGCATTCATCAGGGCTCGACATAACCTGAGCTTTGAACTGGGACCACTGCAGATTCGAATTCTGGAAATCGGCTTCAGTTTCCTCCGGCCCATCGTCAACCACGAGTACGGCGCGCAAATGATTCGCAGTTCCCACTGCTTGTGCGAAGGTATCCAGTAAAGATCGATGAACAACTGCGAGCTTGGCTCGTGTGTATTCCAGGTAGTACTGGTAATCGGCCGCGGGAAGCAACGGATTTACCATAGTAATCACAGCGCCGATTCTCGCCGCGCCAAACCAGGTCCAGACGAATTCAGGACAATCCGGCAGGGCAATCAGAATGCGATCTTCCATCTCGACACCAAACTCGCGTAGTGCGTTTCCCACGCGGTTCGACATGCGGGCAGCATCACCGTAGGTGAAACTCTGGTCCTGAAAATAGAGGCAGGTTTTGTTCTCGCGACCTTCCTCCAGGTTGTGGTAGAGGAAGTAATCGGCCATATTAAATTTTTCGGGGAATTCTATTCGCATTGCGCAAAGGGGGCCTGGATCACTTTCGTCCGGCGTGTCAGGAGGGGTTCCGGGCAAGTTCCTGCATCATGAATGCCGTCAATCGCTCTTTGTCTTCATCGCTGGCTGACGTGAAACGGGCAGCAAAACCGATGTCGTAAGCTTCTTCAACCACTTCCGACCAGAAGTAGAGCGGTTCGGCGCCGGGCAGTTTTATCTCCAACCTGATTAGTTCTTTTGGTTCTACCTTGCCGCCAGTAAGAATAAAACAACCGCTATCGCTGAGGCTCGTCACCGTAGCTGACTTTTGCGCAAGCACACCTTCCCAGCGTACCGGTAAGCTCACATCCACTCGTTGAGATCTTCGTCGCTCCTCTGTCATAGTTAGTTATCCGCTCTAAATGAATTCAATAAACGATAGACGAGACCTGAGGCCTGACGGCGCCATCCAAATACTAAAAGCCGTTCAAGGTGCCTTGCAGATGGACCGGGCACCTTCCTTAAAACTTTCGTAAAGACTCCAGGCCTCATCCAGTCGGCGCGCAAGGCCACTTGCTAGACTCTTTCCCCTCGCGAAGTTTAGCCCACGCCTGGGGGCGCTGAGAAAGGACACCCATCCATACCATGGCCTACGTCCAGGTATGTCCGCGCCTCCCAGATTTCGGGAAAGAACTTTTTAGTTAACGTTGTACGCAAATAGCCGATGCCCTCGGAGCCGCCTGTGCCTCGTTTCGCGCCCACCATTCGCTCCACCATCTTAATGTGATGCGCGCGCCAGAGGGAAAAATACTCGTCATGTTCCAGGAGTGCTTCAGCCAATTGAAACTCTTCGTAGCGCTGCTCGAAATGCGTTAGGACCTCGAGCACAGCCTGGGTACGTTTTTCGTAAAGCTTCTTTCTTGCGTCTTGATCGAGGGAAGCATCATCAGCAGGTGCATCAAGGCCCCGACGCTGCAAAACCGTAAAGAAGATCTCGCCAAGCGTCGGAGCTTCGAAGCGTCTGCGAAGTCGTTCGTAGGCGAAAGCATCATTACTAAATTGATCGAGTATGCTGTCGTTCTTTTGCCCGGACGAAAACTCGATCTCGCGAAATTGCATTGACTGAAATCCACTGGCCGGATTGAGTTTCTCTCGAAATCCGAGAAAGCTGATAGGCGTCATGGTCTCCAAAATGTGAATCTGGTTGACCAGCAGTTTCTCTATTTCGACGATTCGCCGCACGGCGCGAGCCGCGGATGGGATACGATCCTCATTCATCATGACTATGGCAGCATCCAGCTCGTGCAGGATCTGTTTGAACCACAGCTCGTAGGCTTGATGAACTGTAATGAAAAGAAGCTCATCGTGATGTTCCGCGCCTGAAAGACACTCCTGCAGGCCGATCAAATCAGGTACGCGGAGATATTTATTGTATGAAAGCGGCGGGTTGTTGCCGTAATAGTTTGCCATGGTCAGTAGTCAGTTGT
>JBPCIQ010000115.1:0-19241 GCA_051006135.1 Pyrinomonadaceae bacterium
TTCGGTCAAATTGGCACGCCAATCCCAACCTCTATTGGTTGGCTGGGGTGGGCGCACCCGGTTCGGCAGGGTCCAGTACAAATTGTTGCAAGGTCCGATCCCAGGAAGAGCGTGTGGGATAGCAGTAAAGCAATACGGCCAAACCCACCAGGCCGGCGCCGTAGGTGTAAAAAGCGTTTCCGGTTAACAGCATGGCTATAAACCCCATCGCCGATATTGCCGCGCCGATGAGTGCAACCTGAAGGGTCGTTTTCTCCAGAGTGCGAAGCAAGCCCGATGCGCCTTCCAAGCCTCCGATGTCCCGCAGTCTCATCGCCGAAAACTTGGTACGACGTAGTGCGATCGACCCAAGACCAAAAATCAGAATACTGATTCTTAAAGCGATATCGAGGGGTGGATTATTCTGCGGTCGCAAAAAGCTTTTAAAGAGAAAGGCCACGAATGAAAGGAGAATGGTCGCAATCAATAAGCCCGTGACGGTCGTCGCCGTTGCTTTGTGACGCCTGGCAAGTTCAGCCTGAATCGCTCCTGTTTTTTGATTAGATGAATCCATCTGTTAAGTCAACGGCTGACGTGCGGACGAAGGACGCCCGCGAAAGGTCAATTATCTGCGCGATAAAATACCAGCCTCGCCCCGCTGCGCAAAGTGTAATCGAGTGCGATAAATAAAAGAGCGGCCTGATTCCACACCAGACCGCCGAATAGGAAATGTTCCGTGAGGGTCTCGCTAGGGCTTGACACCTGGAGACGGTGACGATACCGGCACCACAACAGGACTTGTGTTAGCTGGGGGCCGAGGGGCACTGCGTTGAGTTGGTGCCGAAGGCGTCGTATTGTCGGGCAATTGGCCGTTGTACTTCAGTGCTTCGTCAATGAGGTCGGTACCCTCTTTTCCGTCTTTGCTGATGAGGATGCCATCCTTATCGACTGTCACATCTACTCTGCCGCTGACCTGCTTCATCAGATTTCCCATGAAGGTTGGACGCTCCGGGGTTGCAGCAGACTTCCTTGCCAAATCAACTTCAGGAACGGGTGCGCCGATGATACCCAGTTGCTCGCGAGCCTGGTCAGCGTACTCACTGTTGGGATAGTTGCGAATAATCTGCTGGTAGTACTTCGCGGCCTCGTCAGGTTCTTCCTCTTGTTGGTAGGTGGTGGCCAAACGCAGAAGCACTTCGTCCATGTAAGAAAAGTTGGGATACTTGTCAACAATTTCTTTCAGTCGCGACTGCGAGCCCTTTAACCCGCCCTTGGCACCCTTATAGCGAGCGTCGTAATAGAAGCGCGCAACCTGGAGGTTGTGCATGGCCAGATTCTCCTGGACTTCGTTCAGACGCCGCTCCACATCCGGACGCAATCGGCTTTGCGGATACTGTTGCAACAAGACTCTCAGTCTCTGCTCAGCTTTGCGGGCGTGAGTGATATCGCGATCAGAAAGGCCCATCTGTCTCATCTCGGCTTCCGCTACCTTTAGCATTGCGTCGTCAGCGAGAGGATCGGTGGGAAAGAAAGTCAACCAATCCTGATAACCCTGGGCGGCCTGGATCAGCGAACTCGTTGTTCCCTCCAGATAAAACGAGTCAGCGATAGCAAGCTTTGCCAGAGGCAGAAAAGGTGAGTCGGGGTAAGTATTAATGATGGTCGTAAAGAGCAGGCGGCCGGTGTCGTGGCTGCCTTTCCGCACTTGCTTCGCGGCTTCTTCAAACAGCACGCGATCGCGGCCGACTGCAGCAGTGCCCGTCAAATCGGCATACTTGTCATCTTCGCCAGCGCTCAAAAGGCCAAACAAACGTCTCTTCTTTTTCTTCTTCGGGGCGGAGGTAGAAATCGCTGTGGTTCCGGCAGCGGCTCTCGCGCTCGCAGTGACCTGCAGGCCGGACTGCACTCGCGTGTCAACATCCGCCACAGAGGTCTCCAGCCGATCGACAATTGTGGTGTCATAGCGTTCTGAGCGTTCTTGCTTTCCGCGAATGTCATTCACTTCGGAAAGGATTGAGCCAACTTCTTTTTCCAATCCACGGAGTCTCTCGCGCGGATCCTCGGGGTTCGGCTTTTCTTTGTCCTTCTTCTCAGCACCCTTGGTCTCCAGGGCAGAGATTGAGCTGGTCAGCGAACGACGCATAGACTCGAGCTTCGATCGCATAATTTCCAACCGCTGCGCAGCCGACAGGTCGCTCTGCCCCTTGCTACCGCTTTGCGCTAATGCAGTGCTACACAGACCCAAACTCAGCACGACGCAAAGTGCCAAAAGAGCAATGACGCGAAAACGCATAAGTAAATCCTCCGATAGAAACCAACTGAATAATTTTCGATTTGCGATTTTTGATTTGCGATTTCGAGATCTCATCAGCACTTCCTCTTCACGACGTCGGAAATCGCACATCAAAAATCGCAAGTCGAAAATCCCCTAGGCCCATTCAACAGTTGCTTCGAGCAGCTGACGAACGGCGACATGGGGATCGGGTGCTCCAAAAATTGCTGAGCCGGCCACTATGATCTCCGCACCAGCAGCGACTACCTCTCCGATATTGCTAAGATCGATGCCACCATCAATTTCGATTCGCACCTTGACTCCCCGTTCATCAATCATCCGCCGTAGGCGGCGCACTTTCTCGAGCGAGTTACTAATAAACTGCTGGCCACCGAAACCCGGGTTAACCGACATCAGCAAGACATAGTCAACGTAGTTCAGAGCTTCTTCTATACTCGCAATCGGGGTGCCCGGATTAATCACTACTCCCGCTTGAGCACCGGCCGCTTTTATCGACATTAGAGTGCGATGCAGGTTGGCATCTGCCTCTACATGCACTGACACCATCTTCGCTCCGGCTTTGACGAATTGCTCGGCGTACGTGCCAGGTTCTGAGATCATTAGATGAGCGTCGATCGGCAACTTTGTCGCCCGTGCCAATGACTTGACGACCGGCAGACCAACGGTGATGTTCGGCACGAAGTGACCGTCCATCACGTCAACGTGGAGCACCGCTGCGCCACCGCGCTCAACAGCCGCTATTTCCTGGCCCAACCGCGCAAAATCGGCCGCAAGGATCGAAGGAGCAATATCGATTGTTCTAGTATTCACCATTCAACTATACCGTGCGTGGCTGTTCGAGATCCCGCAATCGCCTTAAGAAACTCAGCGATTGTTTTTCTGAGCCGTGGGCGAAGGTCGGGGAGCGGGTGGCCGCCTGTTCTCGTTCTGACTTGCGGGGCGACCTGAATCTGCATTGGCATTGTTGCCGACTTCTCTGGGCCTGGTATTTACGTTGTTCGCGTCAGCCGGGGTCCGATTGGCATTAGCGCCACGCGCCCGCGCATTGGCGTTTGCATTGTCGTTGGCGTTCTTGTTCGTATTCTTATTTCTCTTCGGCCGGTTTTCGTTGTCATTCTTACTCGCTGAGGACCCGCTGGTATTCCGGTTAGCGCTAGTATCTACCTTGTTGCCCTTATCATCGGCCTTATCTTCGGGGACAACAGCTTCGGGAGTCTCGCCCGCTTTGGCACTCCTGCTTATGTCCATCGCTACTGTTTGGCCTACTTTGACAACCTCTCCGGCCCGGGGCATCTGAAACAAGACAGTATCTGCGTTGACTTGATTGCTAGGTCTCGTCGCTCGCACGCGGAAGTTCAATTCCGCGTTCGCCAGGATCCTCTCGGCCTCAAAACGATCCTTCCCCACAACCTCGGGAACCTTCACTTCCGGGCTACGCAAGGACAGGTAGACCGTGGCACTTAGACCAAACAGAAAAGTAATTGCAATCAGTGCAATGATGCCGATCCTTCGTAGCGCCGAAAATGCCTGATGACCGATATCCACTTATTCGCTGCCCCACTCCTATTAACACTCTCCCTCAGAACCAAGCTGCGAAGTCTAACACCCGACCTAATGAGCCGCAAGGAACCCCCTTTTGGCTTACTACCTAGTATTTACGCTCAAACGCCGCTATGAAAAATCCGTCGGCGCCGTCCCTGGAGGGCCATGTTTGCACGGCTCCCGACTGTGTGATCAGGGAAGGATTCAGGGACAACTTCACCTGTTGAAACCGATCCTGAACTTGCAGAAAAGCGCTGATCACTGCTTCGTTCTCCTCTGGTTCGACCGAGCAGGTGGAATAAACTAACCGGCCGCCCGGCTTAAGTACTAGCGAAGCATTACTCAGGAGATGTCCTTGTCGGGCCGACAAATCTCGAATGTCCTCGGCTGAGATGCGCCAGCGTATTTCGGGGTTGCGCCGCAGGGTGCCTGTTCCTGAACAGGGCGCGTCAATCAGCACTCGCTCAAAAGAACCGTCAGGGAACGGCAGGGGCTCCAGGCCATTAAACACGACGCATTGAAGACCATTGGCATTCTGTAATCGGGCCGCTTGCGCGACTGTCCGCAGTCGATTTTCGTGCAGATCGCCAGCAAAAACCTTGATGGAACGGTGTGACGAGGCAATCTGGGTCGCCTTGCTCCCAGGCGCGGCACAAACATCGAGCACGCGATTCCCTGGTTGCGCTTCCAGTACCTGAGCTACAAGTTGCGAGGCTTCGTCTTGTAAATAGACTTTACCCGCGCCCGATAACTCACGCAACAGACCCCCACCCTCCCAGACTCGCCACGAGCCCTGGGCGATCTTTGAGGCGCACAAGCTCGCGCCAGCTGCTGTCAACTGATCGATAACTTCAGCCTCAGTTGCTCTCGTCGGCACAATTCGGAAAGCAACCGGTGCCGCCTGATTATTCGCGGCGGCCAGTGCCTCGGTCTCAGCGAATCCAAAGGCTTTCGTCCAGCGTTCAATTAGCCAGGGAGGATGGGAAGTCTCAACGGCGATGCGTGCAACTGGATCCGAGATGTTTGCTGCGGGATTAAAATGTGGTTCTCGGGTCGCTCGTCGCAAAACTGCATTTACAAAACCTTTCGCCGAACGAAGCCGCGCCAACCTCACAAGATTGACTGACTCATTTACGGCCGCTGAAGCGGGTATTCGTGACAGGAAGCGAAGTTGGTAGAGACCAAGTGTCAGGGTGATGCGAACAGCGGGATCTACTTTAGTGATACTTAGATTCGAATAATGTTCAATGAGCTTGTCCAGCCATAACTGCCATCGAAGCACACCCATCACTAACTCGTGACAGAGCCCGCGGTCCACAGGCCTCAATTCTTCTTCTCGGGACGTCAGGAGGACTGACGCATAGGCTCCGTTCTCGACGCGTTGCAGAATCTCAAATGCCGTCCGGCGAGCCGGTGAGACGGTAATGCGCTGTTTGCCCTTTGCCTTGTCGGGCTCAGCCAAGTCTGTCACCAACCCTGACAAGAGTTCCATTTAGAAAATCACGCTCGCTCATGCGACGCTTTGCTTCGGGTTGCACGTCAATCAGTCGCAGCGCCGTCTGCTCACCACAACTAACAAGAAATTCTTCTCCTTGTGCTGCAAGGACCTGACCGGCGATTGCGTCAGAGCGCTCCACAACTGTTGGAACAGCGCTCCAGATAATCAGCCGCTGAGTTCCGTAATGGGTGAAAGCATTTGGCCACGGTTGCAGGCCTCGAACGCAGCGTTCGATCGCGAAAGCACTATTCGACCATTGAATGAGGCCGGCTTCTTTTTCTAGCATCGGGGCAAAGGTCGCATCCCGATCGACCTGCGGTTGGGGTGTGATGGTGTCAAGCTGAACAAACGTCTCTCCCAGCAGCTCGGCCCCTATTTCGGCTAGACGCGCGGTCAGATCCGGAGCCGTTTCCGTCTCGCCGATAGGCGTGGCTCGCTGCATAAGAATGGGACCCGAATCCAACTTTTCTTCTATGAACATGGTCGTGACGCCAGTCTTCTGTTCGCCATTGATGATGGCCCAGTTTACCGGCGCCGCTCCTCTGTAGAGTGGAAGCAATGAGAAATGAACATTAATGCACCCTCTACGCGGAGCGCGCAGGAGTTCCACAGGCAGAATGCGGCCATAGGCCACAACCACCGCCAGATCTGCGTTATGCGATGCAAAGAGTTTCTTCGCATCATCGGTTCGTATCTTTGCCGGCTGATAGACCTTGAGACCACGCAACTGTGCAAGCACCTTCACTGGAGGAGCGGAAACTTTATTTCCCCTTCCCGAAGGTTTATCTGGTTGCGTCCAAACGGCAACTACCTCGTGGCCATCTTCAAGCAGGCGCCGTAAGGCAGGCACGGCTGCTTCGGGTGTGCCCATAAAAACTATTCGCATAATTCAGGCGCCTCTGCCGCTATCCGTGCGGTAGGGATTTGAGGCTGTGTCAAAACCAAAAGGGAACTACGGTAGTTTACAGGTAAGGAAGGGTGGTTTACCCCGCTTGTCTTTAGTGAGGAAGGCGGGGGTAAACCACCCTTCCTTACCTGTAAATTGGCGATGCTCGAGTCATCCTTTTGGGGTTTTGACACAGCCTCTTTGCCTTCACGGCAGGAATCCAAAATGAAAAGGGGGCTACGCCTCCCATGTCGGGGCGTAGCCTCCCTGAACAGAACTCTAACTCAAAAGCAGACTCAAATTGCGACGCTCTTCTGAGCGCGGGTGTTAGCTGTTGCGCCCATTTTCTCGGATGACACCTTCGCTTGCATGAATAGTAGGAGGTAATCGTGGCCACCCGCTTTTGAATCAGTACCCGACATGTTAAAGCCGCCAAACGGGTGGACACCAACCAACGCTCCCGTGCACTTGCGATTCAGATACAAATTGCCTACATGAAACTCGCGCCGCGCCCTTTCCATCCGATCCTCACTAGCACTGTAAAGGGCCCCAGTCAGGCCAAACTCCGTATCATTCGCGATGTTAAGCGCGTCATCGAAGTCTTTGGCTTTGATTACCGCGAGCACTGGCCCGAATATTTCCTCCTGTTCGATCGTCGCGCCCGGCGTGACGTCGGCAATCACAGTCGGTTCGATAAAGAAACCCTGTTCGCCGTCCGATCCGCCGCCGGCCAACAAGCGGCCACCTTCGGCTTTGCCTTTCTCGATATATTCGTTGATTGTCCGGAAAGCCTTTTCGTTAATGACCGCGCTCATCGTGGTAGCCGAACTCGTTGGATCGCCAAGTTTGATCCTCTCGGTCTGCTCGGCAATCTTCTCCAGCATGGGCTCGTACACTTTCGCGTCAATGATAACCCGCGAACATGCCGAACACTTTTGTCCCTGGAAACCAAACGCTGCCTGGACCACACCGCTAGCGGCGTCGTCCAGGTTCGCGTCGTCAGCGACAATGATTGCGTCTTTCCCTCCCATTTCTGCCACCACTCTCTTAATCCAAAGCTGGCCCTCGTGGACCTTGGCCGCTCGCTCGTTGATGCGCAGCCCAATCTCCTTCGAACCAGTGAAAGCGACGTAGCGCGTCTTCGGGTGGTCCACCACGACGTCGCCGACCTCGGCGCCCGATCCTGTCATAAAATTGACCACACCCGGCGGGAGGCCAGCTTCTTCTAAAATCTCGAAAAACCTGTAGGCGATAGTGGGCGCATCGGAAGAAGGCTTTATGACAACCGTGTTTCCCGTGACGACCGAAGCGAGGGTCATACCCGCCATGATGGCGAGGGGAAAGTTCCACGGCGGAATCACCGCGCCGACACCCAGGGGGATGTATTCGAGCAGGTTTTCTTCACCTTGAATTTTGGTGAGCGGTAATGGGCTTGCGTAGCGTAGCATTTCGCGACCATAAAACTCACAGAAGTCGATTGCTTCAGCGGTATCTCCATCGGCCTCGGGCCACGTCTTTCCCACTTCGTGAATCATCCACGCCGACATTTCATGTTTGCGTTTACGCAAGATCGCGGCAACCTGGAATAGCAGATCTGCGCGCTCTGCGGCGCCGACGTGCTTCCATTCTTTGAAGGCCTCATAAGCGGCCTCAACCGCGCGGTTCGCCAGCTCTTTCGTCGCCTTTTGAAAGCGACCAACAACCTGTGTGCGGTTGGCAGGATTGATACTATCCAGCTTGCTTTCGGTCGTAATACGCTCGCCGCCGATCACCAGCGGATACTCGCGGCCCAGTTCACTTTTCACTTTTTCTATCGCGTCGCGCATTGCCTGCGCATTCTCTTTGTTGCTGAAATCCGTAAACGGTTCATTACGAAATTCTGTCGGCATACTAAGCTCCTATTTTGGGATGCGGAAATAGTAACACTGACCGCTTTATCAGCCTAAAGCGAGGGTCTGACGGCAAAGCCGCAAGCTAAACAAAGACGATCCACGAAATCACCCGAAGGCGCACCAACCAATTTCGTGTTGTGTTGTGCGACTTCCTGTTATTTCGTGAATCGTCTTTATTGCTGGAACTTTGTTCACAAAACAAGAGCTGAAGGCTTGTGACCAAAAGAAAACGCGGCCGGCGCTCCGGGCGTTCCGACCACGCATTTAACCATTCTTGATTGGAGTTGTTCTACCGTCTCCTGCCGTCCGGCTCCCGCCGTCTGCCTCCTGCTCCTGCTGTCTGCTTCCTTCTTCAATCCCACTTACCGGTCTTTTGCAGCTTTTTGATCTTGCGCTTTACCAGTTCTCGCTTCAGCGGACTCATCTTGTCAAGAAAGACGATGCCGTCGCAGTGATCAGTTTCGTGTAACATGCAACGAGCCGTTAGCTCCATGCCGTCCAACTCAAACTCATTGCCGTTGATATCGTGCGCTCGGACTAAGGCCCTCAAGCTTCGCTCAACCGGAGTAAAGATGCCAGGGAAAGACAGACAGCCTTCTTCGCCATTTTGATTCCCTTCGACGCTCAGCACTTCGGGATTAACCATGACCACACGCTGGTCCGGATCTTTGCCGCCCGAACAATCCATCACAAATAGACGCTTGGGCACGCCAACTTGCACTGCGGCCAAACCGACGCCCGGCGCCGCGTACATGGTCTCGAACATGTCGCTAACTAGTTTTTTGAGACCGTCGCCAAAGTCGGTTACCGGATCACCGGGGGTGTCGAGTATCGGATTAGGCCATTTTACGACTTCCATTAATGCCATCTATTTCACCATCAAACCGAAGATCTGTCATTTCGGACTGCCTACGATGTTGATTTTACGACGACCGATGCTCGATGCGCTAGCGAGCCGTTAAAAGCGGTGCTGTCTGAATTTTGCTGATCAGCAATTGAACATCTCACTACATAACCTCTCATATAACCTCTGGGTCAGGAAGGTGGACCCTGTCGCCGCCTGGCTTGGAAACCATTCCGCTGCAATCAACCTCTCAACCTTCGTCACCTGTCAGGTCACATCGGACAGTGCCCCCCAGAGTTTTCGGATTGCAGATTTTTCATTTCAGATTTAGATTGATCTTGCCGCCATTTGCCATCATCTTGTTACCCTGAATTTGCCGAGCTGAAAGTTTATCCCGGCCAGTGCTCGAGCCTGGAAACGCTATCGCACCCAAGGCAATGATGTGTGCAAATTCCGGCACAAAACGGACTTGAATGAGTGGTGAAAAAGCTGCCAGCCAATACCGACGCTCTGCTTGAACCCCTACTGCTGGCGGCCGGTGACGAGCAGGCTGACACGTTCCTATCGGAACTTATTACGACGCATGTCGAGCCGGTTATCAAAGGCGTAATCCGCTACAAACTTCACTTCAACTCTAATCACGCTGTGGAACAGGCCGTGCTGAAGAGCCTGATTGAGAAGCATGCAGGTGTGACACAGTGCGATGGAGTAGAAGTCAGCACCGAAGGGATTCCACGGAGCTCTCTAAGCTCTACAGCCTACGAGCCCTTCGCGGAGCTGGCGCCCCGGAAATCAGTTCAAGCTCCTTGAATTCCTGAATTCGCTGGTTATGTTTCCGCCGGACGATACGGCTTCCAATCTTGATCCCGGCAATCGTCAGGCGACGGGATTCCCACAATTCGGACATGGGAGCGTTAAGCTCACCGCCCTTATTCAACAACCCATCCGATATCGAGTGAGGTTGGCAATCATTCAAACTCTAATGCGGGACCCATCAAGGTTACTTCTCCCTGAATCTGAACAACACAGCCCCGCACGTCCGCGTCAACGCGACGCTTTGCGCACCAAGTTTCATTGACGGCATCTTGGCCCCCGGTGTTACACTCGCCACGCTTTGAACGCCTCGATGCACTTCGCATCAAATAACACGGCTCCAGCGGAAGCGCTGAGCACCCCAAAAAGGAGAGCAGTCATGGTGACAAAGAAGAGCACAAGTAAGAAGGCAGGAAAGAAGGGCCGAGTCAAGGTCGCCAAGTTAACCCTCAACAAGGAGTCGGTCAAGGATTTGACCGCCAGCCAACGAAAACAGATCAAGGGTGGCAAAGCCAAGGCAATCATTTCTCTCTGCACTTGTGGGGAGATTAGTTAAATTGAGAACCGTCTTAACGAACGCTGCGAGTCAGCGATGGCACTGGCGTCGGGGCTAAATGCTGACACATGCGCAACGTGGTGCTCGCGATCAGCAGCGACACTGTATCGCTGCTCATGTGATCTTTCGCGAGCAGAAAGTCATCTCATGCTTCGATGACCTGATTGAGAAATGATGAGTGCTGAATTCGTTCTCCCCTCCGACTTCTGGTCGCATTTCGTTGCGCACCGCTGGGGCAAAAGCCCTCTCGTCATTAAGAAGCCTTTTGCCAAATCGCTTGCGACGGCTCAAGAGGTGTTCTTAGCCATCCGTCACGCCACCGATCAATTTCGTGCGAGTGATTCGAATGTTCGCATTCGGTTTTACATGGAAGATGGCTTTAGCTTGCAACCTGCACCATATCTTCCTGATTCGAGCGATCACTCCGCTACGGATTATGCCGCACGAGTAACGCGGAAGCTAAGTGGTCAGTGCTTTGGATTGATACTTAACGGATTCCAGGCATACGACGTCGAGCTTTGGCGCCGGGTGAGAGAGTTCCTGCGGGGCCTGTTAACCGAAATTTCGATCCAACCTATGGTTGAAGGGGTCCTATTCTTCGGCAACTACGATAAAACTCCGCGCGGAATACATAAAGATCCCGTTGACATTTTCCTGTTTGTAATCGAAGGGCGCAAGAAAATGTACCTCTGGCCGGAGGAATCCTTTCCAGACGGAGATCACGACGCGCGACTTGACTCGGATTTTGCAATCCTTCGTCGCGATGCGCTCATTTTGGAGGGAGAGCCGGGAGATGTGATCTACTGGCCTTCAAGTTACTGGCATGTCGGAGAGGCGGTCGGTGGCTTGTCGCTCAGTCTCAGCCTCGCGCTCAAACCTTTACAGCCAGCGAGTGAGATACTGGACCACCTGAAACAATACATCGAGGAGTTCGTCAACGGTTCGCTAGACGGGGTTAATTTCCCCACCACTCCGAAGCAACTTGAGGAGAGCGCGGAAATGATCTCCAAGTTTACAAAGCTGGGGATCAAAGCATTACAAAAAGCAAGCCGTGACTCGGACTTTGCGCAAGCTATTCAAGTCTCCTGGCTCGATCGCCTGACCGGCTCCGGTAGTGATCCGGTGCCGCCGCCGTTGCCATGGAAGGAATTGGCCGACGACGCTATTGTGCAAGGCTCCCTGGAATATCCGATCCTCTGGATTCCTGTCGCAAACCACCAGTTAGCCTGCTCGGCGAACGGTCATGCGTTTACCATTCCGGCAGACCCGAAGATCATCGAGTTGCTGGAGAGACTTAACAAGGGAGAGGTTGTGCAGGTAAAGAACTTGATTCAGGAGCATACCGGTGTGACACGGAGTGATGGAGCAGAATTCAGCACCCTGCCGGAAGGGATTCGTACAGTGCTCTCGAAGCTTTACAGCTTACGAGCAATTTCTGAGAAGGGCGACGGTCCTTCAATACCGACTGCACAACCCGGGCGAGTGACTCTACGGCCCGAATTCGCCGAGGCTCAGCCTGGGCGAATAGAAAAGCACGAATGAGGCAGGCATTTCGTGTCATTTCGTGCGACTTCGTGGATCTTCCTTTTCTTGTTCCTGGAGTAATTTTTCAAGCTTCATCTTTTCAGTATCCACGCAACTGCTCGCGATAGCCTTCAAAGTTGCGGCGCATCTCGCCAAGGCTGTCGCCACCGAATTTCTCGCGCATTGCAGAAGCCAAAACAAGCGCGACCACTGCTTCGCCGATTACGCCAGCCGCCGGCACCGCGGTGATATCAGAACGCTCGAATCCGGCCGGTTCGTCTTGCTTCGTATCGATGTCAACGGATCTCAAAGGTCGGCGCAGGGTCGATAGTGGTTTCAAGTGCCCACGAACGCGCACCTCCTCTCCATTGGTGATTCCGCCTTCCAGACCACCGGCGCGATTCGTTTGGCGAATGAACTCTTTGCTTTCCTGGCTGTAGGTGATTTCATCGTGCACTTCTGATCCTGGTAAATCAGTTGCTTGAAAGCCGGCGCCAATGGCCACGGCCTTGACCGCAGGAATCGACATGACAGCCTGGGCCAGACGACCATCTAATTTCAGATCCCAGGCCGTGTGTGAGCCTAACCCGGGAACAATACCTCGCACGACAACTTCGAAAACTCCACCCAGCGTGTCGCCCGCCTCACGCTTCTGATCAATCAACTGGACCATCTGCTGTTGTGACGCTTCGTCCGCGCATTGCAGCGGCGCATCATCCGGTATCGCGACGATCTCTTCCCAGGTTAGCTCCAGCGGCTTTTCCGGTATGCCGCCGAGTTGAATCACGTGACTGCGAAGCTCCGCGCCGAATGAAGCCAGAAGTTGCCTTGCCAGCGCGCCGCACGCGACGCGGGCTGCGGTCTCGCGAGCGGAGGCGCGTTCGAGTATGTTGCGCAGGTCGCGCACGCCGAATTTTTGTCCTCCTGCGAGATCAGCGTGACCGGGACGTGGCCGCTTCAAGCGCCGTGATTTCTCTGGTGCAATCTCGCGCGGCTCGACCGCCATCACATCCGTCCAATTCGCCCAATCCTTATTCTGGATCATCAGCGCAAGTGGTGAGCCCAATGTGAGACCATGACGTACCCCGCTCAAGATCTCTACCTGATCCTGCTCGATCTTCATTCGGCCGCCGCGGCCATAGCCCCACTGCCGGCGCTTCAGTTCGCGATTGATCTGCTCCACGTCCACGGGCATTCCGGCAGGCAGACCTTCAACTATCGCAACCAGGGCGCGCCCATGAGATTCTCCTGCCGTTGTGAAACGAAACATATCAATCACTAAATGTGTCAGCGAGCAGAAGTCAGAAGTCAATCCCGTAAAGACGTAATGTTTATAGACGATCGGCCCGAATATAGCACCAGCTCCAGCGGAGCGAAATGTCCTTACCGATGTGTGACGGAAGCGATACATTTCGCTCCTTAGGAACTTGCCCAAAAAGTCCTTATTTTTGAAGGGTGTGCAAGTTTCATAACGCGCAAACGCCCGTCCCGCACGGGCTGCTGAACTCCTCCGAAGCTTGCGACATCCTATGGCACCAGCGTCTATAAACATCAGGTCCCTACGTAAACTGCCTTTGGTCTCTGACTCCTAACTTGGTCTCGACGGAATTGTCAGCGAACTTTAGAGACACTACACCAGCGCCTTGTCTAATTCTCAAGTTGCCGAAGCGCGCCGATATCGACCAAATCCCACTTAAAACTGGATGATGAACGGAGTGTTGGCCTTGTCGATTGCAAGGATGTCCAACATCAAACAGTTTGTAGTCAGGATTCGCACCTGACTTTGCAGCGATCTTCACAAACTCTTTGAGGATACCGCTTTAACCCGGAGGGCTTGCCGACTGAAATGGCGGGTCGAAAGAATAAAGCGAGAGAGGTTTTCGTTCGCTCCGATAATAGTGCCAGGGTGAGTCCAAGCTTAAGAAACCACTCTTTTAATGTGAGAAAGAACCACTTCAGGGATCTCATCATGGAAGACTTCTGTTCCATACGTGCGGCTGGCGCCAAATAATCCAGCATAGTTGAGTTCGTTATTTGGTCCCACACTTACAGAAAACACTCGGCGGAGCTGAGTACCATTCAAACGTGATCTCGCCGTCCGGTTCGGCGGAGACTTCTGGCGATGGAATTCCGAACGGCAACGCCAGGACGAACCGCTTCGCCTTTTCGTAGGATTCGAAAAGCAGTGGTTGTACCAGGTAGCCATCCCAGTTTGAACGGCCACATTCTTGTATTAATTCGTGAAGTTGTTTGGATATTGTGTATTCCGGTGATGTGAGCAGTGATTCCGGCGCCAACGTGATATACCTTGTCGCACTATGCTCTCATGGAAAAAGGTCAGAAATCACTCTCTTAACAAAGCCCGGAAACTTGCCTGAATAAAATGGTGATCGTGTGTGAGTGCTTCGTGAATATCTTGCTCTTGCATAATCAGAATCGAAGCGCAATCTGTTAAGCTCCATTGCTTGTCAAGGAAAGTTCGATAGTGGGCCACAGCGGATTGAAACTGGAGACTGGTTTGCGGACTCAATCGTGCATTGGGATTACCTCTGATCTCGTCGATTACTCTCGTAGCGGTTTCTCGGAATTGCGATCCGCGATCGGCGAAGTGGTTTGCGAATTCAGTCAGCACCATCTCGCTTGTGACGATGACAGCTTCGCCAAGGCTTGCTGAAATAGCCAAAGCCTTGTCATGTAACTGGTCCTTGGGATCGAAGAGAGTCGATCCAATACCCCGTATCTGCGAATAGCTGCTTCACGGCTGCTGCTTCTCCCGACCGTAGAGATAGTGATCCAGATTTACCGAAGCGTCCTTTGGCAGTTTGTCCCACTCATGATCGGGGATGGATCTGCCAAGTTCCTCCACGATTTCCCAGATCGGCCGTGCGGAAGAATCGTAAGCGGTCTCGCCCACCTTGCGCACAATCAACCCGTCAACTTCATCAATTCGTTTTCAAGATGCCATCGGATCCAAAGGTGCCTATGCCCCCAATTTCCACGCGGCATGATGCATGCTCATGCAAAGCTTCGGTTATGGTTCCCTCCTGCTCAGGCTTAAACCGACCTTCGACAATAAAGCCATTGTCTTGTCGAACCGTAAAACGATTGCCGTCAATCGATGCTCGGCGGACTTCGCCGCTAATCGTAACTCGGTCGGTGTATTCGTCGGTAATTCGCGCGAGGAGCTTATTTCGCACCACATGCGTGTAAACGATCGTCGGACCCCCTCGACTTGGTGCGGGTGAAAATTCCATGCTTTCGTCTTCGCGCAAGGTCTTGCCCAGGTTTTCAAAGAGAGGAAGAACCTGCTTGGGAAAAGCTGCCGGAAGCAACCTATCTTCGGCCCCAGCCTGGATGGCTTCGTCAATCATTCCCGCTGCTTCATCAAGTTCGTCCGGCTCGTGACCAAAATCAAACGCTTGATCCGGCACGTCGTATTCGCGCTCGATGGGGACGGGCCACGCTTCCTTCTCCCAGCCGGTAGAACTTCAACTTAAGGTTATCTTCAAAGTTCTTCCTCAGGCTCTGACGCTCCGGATTCCCGGCTCGCCAAAGGGCTTTCGCAGTCTCAACCAATAGCGTCTTGTAAGCGATCAATTCTGGCAAGACATCCAGATCCAACCCATGATCTTTGAATCGCTCGCCGTCGAACTTTTGCGTCGTGATGTGGTAATGCTTCTGCATCAAACCTTCTCCATTTCTACAACGCGAACAGCGTTGTCGTGGTTAGGATGAATCCAAATCCGCCTTCTTGGATCTTTCGCTCTTTGGTCTAACCGGGCCAGCGAATCTTACAGTAATCCAAAGCTTCCTTGGTTGTCAGTAGCCGGGTGGAGTTGCCGGCGCGGATGTAGAGGTGTTCGCCTTTGTCGTCTTTGACGAACACGGGTTTGGGTGACGGCTTGACCGCTACTTTGACGACGTCCTTGGCTTCAAGCTCGTGAAAGCTGTTTGAGAAGAGTGCCGACGAATCCTTGCCGAGGTTGTTGAGAAGAAGAGTGGTTAAGAAGTTTTCAAAAGCGTCGCGCGAATTCTTTTTGCCAAACATCTTGTAATCCTTCTCGAGCCCGAGGATGGTTCCCTCGTCGGCAACGCCAATAAGGAGCGCCCCGCCCTCGGTGTTCAGCAATGCGGCGACGGTTTTGACGATTACGTTCTCCATCTCTTTGTTGGCGACGTTTTGCTTGAGATCCCAACGGGCGGATGGGTTGAATTCCAGTGTGGCGCTTTCACCCTTTGTGATAAGCGCGGCTATCTCCTGGTCGCCGGGTTTGGGCGCGAACTGGCGATAGGCTTCGAGGGCGGCGTCTTTGACTGACTGCTCGACAATCGGGAAGGTGGTCAGGATGTAAGCAAACTCTTTTTCAGTCAGTCCATAGAGATGAGCGATCATGCCGTCGAGTTCGGCGCGCAGGCGATCTCGCTCTACGGGGTCAGTTACAGCGTCGCGGTGATCTCCTAATCCGACCTCTCGAGCCAGGTCATCGAATTCGGGTGTCGTGTAGATCAGCTTGGCCGCACGTTGGACAACACCTGGAAACACGCTGTCTTCTTCCGGTATACGCGGAACCGGAAGCTGGTAGATGTAGAAAATGTTGCAATGTGCGGTGACTTTTCGGCGGACGATAAAGTCAAGGGCAAAGCTATTGAGCACCGCTACCAGAAGAAGTAATTCGCCCTGCTTCGAAAACGGTTTCGAAAGCACAAGGGTGTTGCCGGCAAATGTGTTTGGTGGAATGGCTGTAGCAATCATCGTGCGAACGTCGGTGTTCCGCGCTATGTCCCGAAACGCGAGCCGGGAGTCCTGATATTCCAGATGTTGCCCTTTGTCCTTTTGGCCGCGGCCAAGCAAGACCTTTCTCGCATCTTTCTCATGTACCCAGTAGCGTGGCTTGCTAAAATCAGGATCGAACTGATGAATCATCTTGCCTTCGTAGAGCGGAAGCAATCCCGCCTTTTGCGCGTTCTTGAAAAGAAAACTGTCGGTTGTCATGTTAAATTCAGAGCACAACGTTACATTCCATGAATCAGCGAGTTTTTCGTGGAGGACCGGAAAGCGCGACATCTTTTCGGCGATGCGCACTTCTACATCGCTCTTGAATTCCATAACAGATAGGGAGTCCGGAGAGAGCTGCCTAATGAGTTGGACGGAGAGATTGAACCCACCTGTCTCTGGAAAGCCTTCGAGTTCTTCAACGTCAAGTCGCATAAACACCGCGGGGAACCGCTCCGTCGCTCCGCCTTTGGTGAAGGTGAGGACGACGAACTTGTAGCTGCGATGAACTCCCTCAAATATTTCTTTGCGATTCTCGAAGCCAAACAATCCGGTTATTTTGGTCTTGCCAAAAAGCATTTCTCGCAACTGCTTATTGCCCAAGTCGGTGTAGACGCCCGACGGAACAACGATGCCGCACTCGCCACCGGTCCTCAAGAGATTGAAACATTGCTCGACAAAATAGCTATACAGATTGATCTTCGAACCCACATTCTTACCATTAACAATCGATGACTGATTCTTGTACTGAGAGGTATTCTTGAAATACTTTGCCAGGTGAGGAAATCTGCTCGCGTAAGTTAGCCACGCATCTCGAAGCGAAGGATCCTTCATCAGTTTAGATTGCTGTTTTTGCCAGTCTTCAATGCGCAACTTTTTCTTTTGGATCGTCGGTACGAATTCCCGGAAGAACTCCTTCTCATCGGTCTGAAACACTTCCCATGGCGGATTGGCAATGATGGCGTCAAAGCCGCCATTTTTGTTAATCACTTCGTCGAATTCAAAGCCCCAATGAAACGGATGCAAAGCTTCGATGTCGCTTAGCCTGACGGCTCGTTTCTGCGGCTTGCCTTCTTTGTTTTTCTTCTCATCCCAGGTGGCTTGCTCAAACTTGATGCCCAGTTGCGTGAACTGATTGAGCAGAATCTCGTTGAGAGTGGCGGCCACTTCGCGCTTCTTCGTTTCGATGCTGTCGCGGAGTTGACGAAGATCCTTGTTGTATGTCGCCGCGTCGCGATAGACGCGAATATCGTTGGCCGTTTCGCGCACAAGATCCCGATACGACTTCAGAAACAGATTGCCTTGCGCATTGCGCTTGTCGAATTCCTTGTCGTCAACATGCATCAAGCCGATCAAGGAATTACCGGTGAGAATGTTGAAGTCGATATTAGGCAGCGGCTCGAGTTGGTCGCGAGTTTTTGCCGAGGCCACCAAAGCAAGAAACAAGCGCAGCTTGGCAATGTCCGTCGCCTCTTCCATGATGTCAACGCCAAACAGGTTGTCGGTGATGATTCGTTTCTTGATCAAGTAGTCAACCGAGCCGTGATGCTCGCGCCTCATCTTTGCGAGCATGGCTTTCAAACCCGCATCGCCGAGGAACTCAACCTTTCCGGTAATCGCCGAATAGACGTTGATCAGCGTCTTCATCGCAGCCACCAGAAACGCCCCAGACCCGCACGCTGGGTCGAGCAGTTTTAGTTGCGGTAGTACATCGTCGAGCAAGAAGCGACAAAGCCATGAATCGAGATCCATCAACAGGTCCGGCATGGAATCGTATCGCCGTTCTTTGAATGCTCCTTTGGGTTCCGCCCGTCTAACCTCCGTTGGCGCTGGTTTAGCTGCATCGGGCTTTTCCTTTAGCGGAGCGGTAATGTGATTGACGCGGTCGAGGATGAGTTTGTAGATGGTTTGCTCGCAAAGATACTGCGTGATTTCAGGCCGCGTGTAATAAGCGCCGAAGGATTTCTGATTGATGTATTTCTCGAAGATGTAACCCAACACATGCGGGCTGATTTCATCCGCCTGTCCGCCTGCAGTGTCGTCAAGGTTCCACGAATAGCCGGAAAACAGTTTGAAGATGTTGTCGAATGCCTTATCGGGAATTTGAATGTTCGGGTTTTCGAGTTCGATCTTGTGTTGCAGAAATAGACCGCCGTTCAGATAAGGCACATCGCCGAGAAGACTCTTCGCAGCCTTCTTTTCGGCATCTTCGTCCGGTTTGGCGAATCCTACAAAGAACAGCTTTGTGAGAAAGTCTGAGTAGTAGCGATTCGAGCCGGCCTTTCTGCTGGCGGCGAGCTTCTTTTGCAGATAGTCGTAATCGTTATCGATGAAACCTTTGCGCTGGAGGAAGTAGATGAACATCAAGCGATTGAGCAAGACGGACGCATACCAGCGCCGCTGCCTTTCATCCTTGAGGCCCTTGATCAACTGGAGGAACGCAAGATGCTCATCCTGATATTCGTTGTAGAACTTCTTCGTAACTTTCTCGACATCAAGCGCCTGCTTCAGCCGATTCGCGACTTCGACGACCGGGACGTTGCCGCCGGCGTCAAACTCACTAACATCGAACACCATCGAGTTGATCTTGCTCAGGAGTAGTTCGGCTGGTTGGCCTCGCATGTAGAGGTGTTCGCGAGG
>JBPCIQ010000116.1:0-10087 GCA_051006135.1 Pyrinomonadaceae bacterium
CTACCTGAGGGGGCGGAGTTCTGGTTGTTTCTCGCGTTCGCATTGGCGTTCTGCATCAAGGTGTCTCTCTTCCCCTTTCATACCTGGCTCCCGGACGCCCACACGGAGGCGCCAACTGCCGGCTCGGTTATTCTCGCGGGCGTGCTGCTTAAGATGGGAACGTACGGACTGCTGCGTTTTAACCTCGGTCTGTTTCCGAACATGTCTCGCCAGTTTGCCTGGATTATGATCACGCTGGCCGTGATCGGCATCATCTATGGCGCTCTGGTCGCGATGGTCCAGCCGGATGTGAAGCGACTGGTGGCGTATTCATCTGTCAGCCACATGGGCTTCGTCGTGCTGGGGCTATTCTCCTTTACCGAAATGGGCATGCAAGGCGCGCTGTATCAAATGCTCAACCACGGTGTCTCAACGGGAGCATTGTTCATCTTTGTCGGCTTCATCTATGAACGCAGACATACGCGCATGATTAGCGACTTCGGCGGGCTTGCCACGCCGATGCCCTGGTTTGCCACTCTTTTTGTAATTGCCTCGCTATCTTCAATTGGTCTGCCGTTTTTAAACGGGTTCGTAGGTGAGTTCCTGATCATGATCGGGGTCTGGACTTCAACTGCGATTGCGCATTCGTGGATCGCCACCATGCTTGCCGCGACCGGCGTGATTTGGGCCGCGGTTTACATGCTCTGGATGTTGCAGCGGGTAGTGTTCGGCAAGGTGAGCAATCCTGAGAATGCGAAACTGCGGGATCTCAATGCACGCGAAATCGGGCTTCTCATTCCCCTGCTCATCTTAATGCTCTTGATGGGTGTCTACCCACGTCCTTTCCTCGATCGCTCTAAAGCAAGCATCGAAGCGGTGCGTGCTCGCGTAGCTGCGCAACCGACTGGGGGATCCTTTGCTGCCAACAAGGAGGAGGGCGATGGATCGCCTTCAGCCAGGGCGGCCGAGTGAGCAATAGATTAGACCCAGCACGGTCACGAAAGAACTTCTAAACGCATGAACGTTTTGCTAGCTCTGCAATTCACACAACCGGATATCAACTTCTCGTTGATTGCGCCGGAGTTGATCATCTGTGTCGTGGCTGTTGTGGTCATGCTGGTGGATGCATTTGCTCGGCCAAGTCAACGCTGGATAACCGGTGCCATTTCCCTCATTGGAATAGCGGCGGCAGCCCTTAGCTCAGTATGGCTGTGGTTATCGTGGAGCGGTCCCAGCCAGGCCTTTAATGGCATGATTGTGCTCGATGAACTGCGCCTTGGGTTCACCCTTGTTTTTCTTGTTGTGTCCGCATTGACGGTCCTGGTCTCTATGGTCTGGGTGCAAAGCGAAGACCTTCCAGCGGGGGAGTTTCACTCACTGCTGATGTTCGCCACCGCGGGAATGATGTTCATGGCCTCGGGTGGCGACCTTGTGATTATCTTCCTGGGCCTGGAGATCCTCTCGATTGCTACTTACGTAATGGCCGGGTTTCGCCGCACAGATGTTCGCTCGAACGAGTCGTCACTGAAGTACTTCATCCTGGGTTCACTGTCATCAGCATTTCTGCTTTACGGCATTGCACTGGTTTATGGCGCAACCGCAACAACCGGCGGATTGCCCGGGACAACCAACATTGCAGAGATTGCCAGCAGATTAAACGATGCTCAGTATCCGCCACTCCTTTTCGCGGGTGCGGCGATGATGCTGGTGGGCTTCGGCTTTAAGATCGCCACCGCTCCTTTTCACATTTGGACGCCCGACGTTTATGAAGGCGCGCCCACTCCCGTAACAGCATTTATGGCTGCGGGGCCGAAGGCGGCGGGATTCGCCTCATTCGTCAGAGTATTCGTCTTCGGATTTCCCTTCGTGGTTGCCACGGCCAACAAGACAATCGGCGGCGAAGTTCATAATGCCTGGCTCACGGTGCTTGTTGTTCTGGCAATCATGACGATGACAGTTGGCAACGTCGTAGCGATTGTGCAGAACAATGTAAAGAGAATGCTGGCGTATTCCTCAATCGCGCACGCCGGTTACGCGCTCGTGGGTGTCATCGCCGCAGGCGCAGCCCCTGATCTGGAAGCGAGAAATACGGCGATTACCGCCGTAACTTTCTACCTCTTGACCTATGCTGTGATGAATATCGGCGCGTTCGCCGTGGTGCAATTGATCGCGCGAGTGGGGGACCGCCGCACAGAAGTCGAAGATTACAACGGCATCGGTTTCAAGTCTCCCGTTCTGGCTTTCTCGTTAGCGCTCTTCTTGCTTAGCCTGCTGGGAATGCCGCTGACTGCCGGGTTCATGGGTAAGAGTCTGGTGTTTCGCGCAGCCCTTGACCAGGGCTATGTCATCCTCGTCGTAATCGGCGTGCTAAATACGGCGGTGTCTGCTTATTATTACCTGCGCCTGATCATCGTGATGTTTTTTCGCGAGCGCACTACGTCGTGGCTTGCGCCACCCATACCGGCTAGCATCGCCATCGCCCTCGTGCTCACAGCGGCCGCAGTGCTCTATCTGGGACTTTTCCCCGGACACGTAATCAACGCTCTTCAGACCAAACCCATTGTTTCCCTATCGTTGCATTAGTTTCCATTCCCAATGACCGCCAAAGAATACGCTGAGCAGGTCGAAAACGAGTTGAAGGACTCCTGGCTGGCGCAGATCTACCGTGAGCGCATACTTACAATGCGAACGCGCTCTTACGAGCTTGGAGCGCTGCAAAGAGATCCGCGTGTGGAGATTCAGCACACTCTGCTGGGCGTAGAGTTGAAGGTTGGCCGTCGACGCCTGTCATGTCCTGACCTGGCGACGGCTCGCTACCTTTCGGTGTTTGCCCGAGCCGGCTGTAAGGGAGTTGCGATTCCCTACGACATCACCAGGATTTCACGTCTAGCGGACGAACTCGAATCATCCTGGCAGCGGATGCTGCTGTTGGCGAACCACTATGCCGTTGGGCGAAGCGAGGCGTTCAAACATCGAATCAATGGCCTATTGATTGACAAACTAAGAGCCGAAATTCTAGCGGCAGGCGCCGGAATGCCGGTACCAGAATTCAAGAAAAGCACTAAGCAGCGCGTTTAATGCTACTATTGCTGAAGCCTTGATTTTGGAGGCCATTGGACATTTACTTAAAGCAGATGACGCCCGAACTCAAAGAGCTTCCCGCCGAAGAGAATCCGCCGCCGCCGGTTGACGACTCGCTGCCCTTCCCATTCAACCAGCGAACATTCTGCCGTTATGAACCGATCGAGAAGCGGATTGACAAGGCGCGCGTGCTGGTAGTCGACAACCTTTTACGCGATGCGCAAGACCTCTCGGAGGTTGGTCGTAAGGAATGGGGTGGAGCGGCTGCGGCGCAGCTCAAGCGCGAGCGCACGATCGCTCAGATGGCGATGGAAAACATTCTCAATAACGTCGCCCGCCTGGTGAGAAACCCGGTCACCGAGGTTACCCATATATCAGACCTTGCCTCAGCGGCACGGGAGTTTGCACCGGACGCAATCGTTTTGAGCGGCACGCTCCGTGATTTTGATTTCTACAACCCGGAGATTATCGAAACCTTCGGTGGCTTTATTCGCGCAACACAGATTCCCGTCCTGGCGATCTGTGGCGGACACCAGCTTGTCGGGCTAAGCTTTGGCGCTCGCGTCGTCACTCTTGACCGACTGGAACAACACGAGCAGCGTGAAAACCGCCCGTCGGAGTATCAGTACCGCTTCGTGCGCATAGCCGATCCTCAAGACCCGATCTTTCACGGGATCAACGATCCGGGTTCGGGTATCTGGCAAGACTACTCTCAGCAGGCCCGCATTCTTCGCGTCTGGCAAAACCACGGATTACAACTCGACTCCCTCCCCGCAGGCTTCAAACTGCTCGCAACGTCGTATCTTTGCCGCAATCAAATGATGGTGCTGCGCAGCGCCGAGCAACTCATCTACACAGTCCAATTCCACCTTGAGAAGTCGTTCGAGGATTGGAACAAGACGCGTACGCGCTGGGAACACCAGAACGAATCCCGCGACGGCAGGATCATTTTCGAAAACTTTCTTGAACTCGCACTGGCCCGTCGCGCCTAGTCTTACCCCAAACACAATGACGCGCCCGCTGAGCGGGCGACGACTCCTTGTTAGCACGCGCTAATGCCGCCAGCTCCTCTCACTAAGATCAGCCTCGCGAACGCGGCGAAATACCTGGCATGTAAGGATCGGGATTTGGCTCTTGTACTAGAGAGACATGGGCCGCCGCCAATGTGGGCCAGGAAACCAGGATTTGACACCATGGTGCGCATTATCCTCGAACAGCAGGTTTCGCTGGCCTCGGCAGCCTCGATGTACAAGCGACTCCGAGAGAACGTCAGCCCTTTCCGGCCCAATCGATTCGTTGAATTGGGAGAACCACACTTCAAGTCGCTGGGCCTGACCCGCCAGAAGACTGCTTATTGCATCCATCTTGCCGAGTCAATAATCGCTAGCAGTCTGAAGGTCTCTGCTTTGTCAAAGCTCAGTGATGAAGATGTGAAGGCGGCGATGATGCGGGTGAAGGGTATCGGCTCCTGGAGCGCGGACATTTATCTGTTGATGGCTTTGCGGAGACCGGATATCTGGCCCGCCAGCGATCTGGCGCTGGCAACGGCCGTTTTCAAAGTCAAAAGGCTCAAGCAGCGACCCACGCCGGATCAACTTGCGCACATCGCTTGGGCATGGCGCCCGTTTCGTTCGGTAGCAGCGAGAATGTTCTGGCAGTATTACCTGGCACAGCGTGCGAGGGTGTACCTGCCATCACTTCGAGATCGTAGAGGTTGAAGTCTTCGCCGCCGATGTCAGATCAACCTGGGCCGTAAGCGGCACGTTCTCCATTGTCCGCTCAATCAATCGATCGACGACCGCATTCAGATCGTTGTTGCTACTATGATAAACCTCGAGCTGTTCGTCTGCTGACGTACCACGCTGCAGAATCGTATGGATGTGCTCGACCTCCTTGCGCGATCCAAGGTCGTCGAGTACGTCGTCAACGAAATCAAGCAGTTCATGAATCAGATCTCGGGTCGGCACTTCCTTCTGCTTACCGAAATCGATCATCTTTCCTTCCAAACCGTAGCGCACCGCCCGCCACTTGTTTTCCTGGATCAGCATGCGCCGGTACAATCTGAAGCCCAGGTTCTTCTCGATTAGCGTGTATAGCTTCGCAACAATTGCCTGAAACAGGGCGGCGATCGCAATTGTGTCGTCGACTCGCGTGGGAATATCGCAAATGCGAAACTCCAGGGTAGGAAAGAATGGATGTGGTCTAATGTCCCACCAGATCTTCTTGCCGTTATCGATGCATCCCGTCTTAATCAGCAGATCGACGTAACGCAGGAAGCTAACATGCGAATCGAAATGATCAGGTATGTCTGTGCGGGGAAACTGTTTGAAGATTTCTGAGCGATACGACTTCAACCCGGTGTTGTGCGCCATCCAGAAGGGAGACGAAGTAGTGAGGGCCAGCACGTGGGGCAGGAAGTAGCGCGCGGCGTTCATGATGTGGACTTGCCGCTCGCGATCAACAACACCGACGTGAACGTGTAAACCGAAGATCAGCAGAGAGCGAGCAACCGTCTGTAGTTCCTGCACCAGGAGTTCATAGCGCTCATCATCAAAAATCTTTTGGTCCTGCCAACGTGAAATCGGGTGCGTGGACGCAGCAATGATTACCAGTCCATTTTTGTGAGCGAGACTTGAAATAATGCTGCGGAGTCTCGTGATATCCTCACGGGCTTCCTGGATGTTATGGCAAATGCCTGTGCCAACCTCGACCATTGACTGAATCATCTCGGGCTTAATCTGCTCGCCCAGCAGCATTGTGCCTTCTTCGAGAATCTCCATCACGTGCGAGCGCAGTTCACGTGTGCGAGGGTCAACGATTTGAAACTCTTCTTCAATTCCCAGCGTGAATTGGTCGAACATAAGGGGCTCCTCTGTTCAGAGCGGTGGTGTATACGATCAGACTATTCCCTGGGGGTCAGGATTACCTGATATTGGTTCGTGATACTCAAAGTTTCAAGTGTTGCTGAATTATCTTCCAGTCAGGCCTGAGTTTGCCCACAAACTCATGCCGGAAATGCTTCAGAGCACTGCCGACCGAATGAACAGGGCTGTACAGGTCGAAGTGCACAGACCACCTTCGCGGACTTCCCTCTTGATATAGAAAATGAAGCACGGCTTCGGCACGACCTCTCTCATAAAACCCGCCATCGGTGTCTTCATGCCTGGCCAAAAGCCGTGTGAAATCAGTCCGGCGCGAAAGGGTCGATTCAATCAGCGGCCACGCAGTAAATGTCATTCCAACGCCTCCCTCGCCGTACAGGTTTTCTATTTTCCTTACCACATGCCACAGTTGCTTTGCACGCATCCGGAGAAGGATTAGGAACAATGCCTGCTGTTTGTCTATCAGCAACGAGTTAAACGCCGATTCGTCGGTTGCCGCTCCCCAGAGTCCGGACAGTCTGCCGCTGAACTCGTCACGCGCGTCTGGAGGCAGATCGTGCCACTGTTGATGCGTCATAGCAGCAGAGGCAGTGCGGGGTCCGGCGGGGATGTAAAATCTGGGAGACCTCGAACGACGCCTTCACTCATTGCTAAGTTCGAGCTCCAGTAATGCGCGGTCGGCAGCTGAAAGACCCTGAAAGCGCAAGCCGACTCCATCTCCCGCATTTCTATAAACCACTTCGGCGTTCACCACCACTTGCTTCCACTCACCGAAAGGAATTCGCACCAGGAGCACTGAACCTTCTGGCAAGTCTGCCTTGGTGGTCATATAGAGGCCGCCAATGCTGATGTCCTGCGTGCTGGCCACTCCTGTCGCATCCTTGCCATCGTAAAAGACGTCGATGATGATGCGAGAACGATCGTGTTGTCGGCGTTCTTCTGGGGAGGTCAGATTTGGATCAAGCTCGTTCGCCACGTGAGTGTCTCTCCTTGATGGGTTTGGACGCGGTCGGGCGCATTGTACACGCTTTTGGCTACTTTTTTCGGCTGATAATGTAGGTGGGAACCATTCCGCCGCCAGACGTGACGTTTGCGAGTTCGGTAAATGATAACCGCGTGAAGGCTGAACCCAACTTGCCGTTGAAGAGCAATGGATCAAGGTCAACCAATTGTTCGGCAAATTCTATGCTGCCGTCCTCCTTCAGTGCCGGAAAGGTCTCGCGGGCTGTAGGCACGCGCTCTTGCACAACATAGTCACCATCTGTCAGGGCAATTCTCAATGCGTCGGTCCAGCCGCTGTCATCCGTGCTCCAGCCAATCGTGATTCCATGTCCTCCGTAATCGTCATTGGGCTTGAGCACAAGTCTTTGGCGGTTGGCAGCGACGAAATCCAGCAATTCAATCTCTGCTCCCTGATAATCCGTCTTTCCCTTACGAACAAAGCGAGTCCATGGAACATGGGCCCTGATCGCGGCTTGTTGCGGTTCAGTGAAAAGGCCCGCTCGCTGCGCACTCGTTAATACCGCAAATAGAGCTTTCTTATGAATCAGTTTCGAGCGAAAGCTGTTAACCATGCAGATCGCGCCTGCGCGACAGGCATTTAGCAGCGCCGGGTAATCATGCATGATTGGAATGTATTCATTAACAAGCAGGCGCTTATAAACAATATCGATTTGCAAGTCGTGAACCGAGAGTCGATTATTCTCGAATACCAGTTCTTCTGGTGAACAAATAACCGCAGGATAGCCTTGCGCCTCAAAATACTCTTTAAATAACTCAAACTCTTTCTGGGTAGGCATTCCCTTCAGATCGACAATGGCAATCCGTGGAGTGTGATCAGGTTTGCGACCAAGAAACTCTTCGTACGAATCGAGTAGCACAGCCAGCATAAAGCGCCGGCCGTAGAGAGCCCGAAGGTTGTAGGTTTCCGCAAAACGCTGCATCACGGGAAGAGCAGAAAAGATCTCGTAGGCGGCATCTGCATAAGCGATGCCGGCAGGACTCTCGCCATTCAGTTCCACAAAGCTGTAAGCAGAATCCGTAAGAAACGAGTCGAGCCGGGAAGTAGGCGAGACGGCATGGTACCCGGGATCGATGCTGATCAACTCACGTTCGATCTCCGTCAGTCCAAGCTCGTTGATAATTGAAGGATCCTCAATCGCCGCATCCTTGACCTGCTGGATGGCCGCCCAAACCGTTTCACAAATCTTACATATGAGTGCGAAGTCTTCTTCCGTTACGAAGTGTGGCCGGAGATAGGGAGAAAGCCTTCGTCCTCCAAAAATTAGTTTGGATCGCTCGAGACCTTCATCCAACATCGCCCGGGAGTCTTCGGCAAGATTATCTTTCGTTAGCAGATCGTGATAATGCGCAACGGCCTCGTGCAACATAGCCTGGTGCGACATAGCTTGGTGCGACATAGATCGAAACCAGAAACTCTGGCCGCTTCAAGATACGACTAGACCTGGGAAGGGCCTAGGGTAGCACACCCGGCTACGACACGGCAGCCAACCCGTGAGAGTAATTTCGGCCGAACGGACACACCTCCCAAAGTAAAAAGGCTGCAAAATCATCACCTAAACTTAGCGGCAAAAACGTCCAGGCATGATAGGGCTCATGCCGCACATCACGCACTTCCTAATGGCATCTTGGAACCACCGCGACGCCAGAGTTTAAGGAACAAGTTCCCATTAATTACGACAAGTTAATGCGACAACCTGGGTTTAAAGTTTTCGCTCGCTGAAAGCTCCAAGCGAGTGGCGCCAGAATCAGTCATAGATCGAACAAGGGGGTTTCAAGTGGAAACGGGCAAACGGACTGACCTGTCACGCACATCGCGTGCGGTCAGAGGCAATAAAACGTCGGCGGGAGCTGCTCGGTGCCGGCGCAAGTTCCTGCGTTTCTTTCCTGGCAGATTCCGCGATGAGACCTATCTTGATTGGGAACGGGGCTATAAATGGACAGCACACGAGCAGTGGAGCGCGACGTTAGATCGGGCGATCTATCGCAGTTTGTTGCGCAATGACGAGTTCAATGAAATCGCGACCCGCTCCGTGAGAATCGAGTCGCGCACCAATCTCCTCTTCTCTTTCGAAAAGATGGCGTTGCGGGATGCCGTGAAATCGCGCGAAGGCGCTCACGCTTTTGCTACAGGTCTTTACGACTTTCTCTACAGCGCTGGTAATATGACTCGCAAGTTTGATCGCTGGTGCGCTGTCATTGCCTCACTCCCAAGGAAGCAAACGCGTGTACTAACGTGGCCGCTGGTGACGGTTTTTGGATTTATTGCGCAACCGCAAATTCACATTTTCCTTAAACCTAACGTCACTCGCGACGCAGCGAGCGAGTACGGGTTCGAATTCAAGTACAACTCCAGGCCATCCTGGGAAACCTATGCCAACTTTCTTGAATTTGCGGATGTTGTGAAACGGGACCTTCGCGACTTGCGTCCGCGCGATATGATCGACATTCAATCGTTCATGTGGGTGCAGGGCTCGGAAGAATATGAAGAATGATGCGGTGTTAGCCTCGGGATCAACCAGAAAGCCCAGGCGCCTTCACCGTTCGAAAGCTAGTAGAGCCCTGCTGCCATCGAGTTCGCTGGTTCGATATTCGATTTCGACAATAGACTCTTTCTGCTGGCGATCAGTTCCCAGTCCACCCGCGCAAGACGGTGGAATGCGGCGACCACACCCGGATCAAAGTGCGTACCCGCGCAGGAATCCAGTTCTGCCACAGCTGCTTTGTAAGACCTCGCAGGCCGATACACGCGATCGCTCATCATGGCGTCGAAGGCGTCCGCAACAAATAGGATCCGCGCGCTCAAGTCTATCTCTTCTCCGCGTAAATCCGAGGATAGCTCGGTTGGCTTCACCACTCTCGTCCAAGAGATCCCGCACCTGCTCCTCTTCCTTTGTGTTAATGAGTCTCATGTAATCCCCCTTACTATGATTTGGTCCCAGCAGCTGAAGTTAATAAGACCGCTGGCTCCGGCGGAGGCTTTCAACTTCATGTGCACAAGAGATTAATCTTGTTGGAGAGGAAAGTCGTAAGGTGAGCAGCATTCCTTAGGAGGGCGGTTAGAATGAGAACCCAAACATAGCGCAAGGAAAAGGCAACAATTGAATATCTTTAAGGGTGAAACT
>JBPCIQ010000117.1:0-10772 GCA_051006135.1 Pyrinomonadaceae bacterium
CCTTCATCCCTTACCCTTCGACTAAGGCTCGTCTTCCCCCTTCTTTCCCTTCTTTTTTTGCGGGTCAACTTCTCGAGGTCGTGTCGTAGGGGGAGGGGGAGGTTCTGTGCGCGGAGTTACCGTCTCAGGTTTGGGAGACGAAATGACCGGAGCCTCTTCAGCTTTGGGAGGTGGTGGCAGCGTCACCTGTTCCAGCTTGGGTTCGGTGATGACCGGTAGGGTAGTCTGGTCGCCTTCATCCTTTTCATCTTCCGAGGCGAGTTGGGACCGTTCGGCGGCCAGTTCCCGTTTACGCTGGCGGACAAGCTCCTTCATGTCTTCGGGCATGGAAGATGGCTTGTCGAAGTTCTCTTTTGGTTTGTCCTTCAGGAAGACCTTCATGAAGTCGATAAAGAACGGCAACGCGCCGACTCCACCGGTCATATCGTTTCCGAGTGGCTTCTTTCTGCCTGGGTACCCCATCCACACACCGGTCACATAAGTCGGTGTGTAGCCGATGAACCACACGTCTGTGTGGTCATTTACCGTCCCCGTCTTGCCCGCGATTGGCACCCCGAGCGAACGCGCGGCCGTTGCAGTTCCAGCTTCCACCACGCCGCGCATCATCTCCACCATGGTCAACGCTACATACTCATTTACAACTTTGTAAGTAGTTTTCTCCCACTCTTGAAGAACGGCGCCGTCGCGATCCAGGACCCGACGCATCATGTGTGGCTCAACACGTACGCCTTTATTGGGAAAGGCTGAATAAGCCGAAACCATCTGATCCAGCGGCACCTCCGTGGCGCCCAGCGCAGAAGGAAGATAAGGCGCCATGGGTACCTTGATACCGAAGCGTCTTACCATCTGTGCTCCGGTCTGAATGCCAACCGTTTGCAGAAGGTGGACCGCCGGAACGTTCATCGATTTCGCCAGCGCTGTTTTCAGTGGCAGGTCGCCGTTACCAAGCGAGCCGTCATAATTGTGAGGGTTCCAATCGCCGAGGCTGATCGGCGCACCGCTCACCGTCGTGTCGGGAGTCATGCCCCACTCAACAGCGGCTGTGTATATGAAGGGCTTAAAACAGGAACCAGTCTGACGATACGCCTGGGTCGCATTGTTAAATTTGCTGGTACTGTAAAAATCATAACCACCGACCATCGTTATGATTTCGCCGGTCTTCGCATTGAGGGTGATCATCGCCCCTTGCACCGCGGGCACCTGCGACAGTTGAACTTTGAGACGGCGATTTTTCTTGTCAACCTCTTTGATCTCAAACTCTCCCAAGTGTCCTGGTTTCAGTTCGTCCTTTGGCTGGCGCTTCGACCATCCCATTTCTGCGGCGGTGACAGTGGCAGTGTAGTTGCCGAAACGCACAGTGGCCTCATTGTTTGGGCGGTCCACCTTCATCACCAGGCCGATGAGGAAGCGGCCTTCCTGATAATCGTTCCCGTACCAATCAGCGTGTTTGAAGTTAGCTAGCTCTTGTGGCGTTGGCGAACCCGCGTTGCCAGCGGTTGGAATAGGGGTGAAGCTCGAACGCCATCCGGTATGGCTGCGATCGTACCGACGCAAACCGGCTCGCACTACTTCATAAGCTTGCTTCTGCGCCTCGACGTTGATAGTGGTATAGACTGACAGTCCACCCTGGGCCACCCGCGTCGTGTACTTGTCTTCAAGCTCTTGTCTGACGTGTTCCACAGCGTAATCAAATGGACTTGAACGCGGTTGGGACTGATAGTAAGCGGTATCGGCAAGTTGAATCGGTTTGGCCTTTGCAGCATCCACGTCTCCCTGCGAAGCGAAGCCGTGGCGGGCCATCAAGTCGAGCACCAAATCTCGTCGCTCCTTTGCTTTCGCGGCGTTGGCTGTGGGTGAATACTCACTTGGCGCTTTGGGGATCCCGGCGAGCAAAGCAGCTTCACCGATCGTGAGATCCTTGGCCTGTTTACCGAAATAGGTCTCCGCACCAGCCTCGATACCGTAGGCGTTCGCGCCCAGGAAGGTGTGGTTGGCGTACAACTCCATGATCTGGTTCTTGGTGTAATAACGTTCAATCTGCAACGCCAGCGCCCACTCGTTTATCTTTCGCTTCAGCGTTTGTTCCCGGGAAAGGAAAAGATTCTTTGCCAGCTGCTGGGTCAGTGTTGACCCGCCTTCTACTTTATCTGTTGTCAGATTTTTCCACCCGGCGCCGATGATGCGAATCGGATCGATGCCCACGTGGTCGTAAAAGCGAGCATCCTCTACAGCGAGAATAGCGTTCTTCATTACTTGCGGGATTTCTTCGTATTTCAGGGGGATTCTTTTCTCAAGCGCAAACTCCCCGATGACAGTCTCGCCGTCGTCGGCATAAACGCGCGTAACGAAGCTCGGACGATAGGTCGCTAACGCGGCTACTTCATTCGCCGCACGGGAATAGTTCAGTTGATAAGCAGCCACGATGCCGGTCAGCCCTCCAGCCGCGAGTGCCAAAAGCAGCACCATGGGCAACCAGAAGCGGCGTAGGATATGCTGCCTCTCCCTGGGAGGTGCGTTGAAAACTGCGCGTGGGGAAAACGTTCGCGAATCTTTAGCCATAAAAACTTGACCTCTCAGGGTCTGTGGCCCACCTGAAGGGCGGTTGGTCGGAAGAGTTGCTTGGGCTGTCTGAAGAGGCAGCGCAGGTAAGGATTATAACGCATGCTCTGCTATAATTAAGAACAGCAAACGGGGGCGACAGGCTTCGACAGGAGATCCTGACGACCGACGGATGCCATGCCGGGCTCCTCTAGGCAGCTCGTTAAAACGCGTAGGGAAAAAACAATTGCCAATAACAATGAATTGGCTCTCGCTGCCTAATTAGGCCGCGGGCGTCTCACCGCAAGTTGCTCATGCGCGCGGAACGAGATGTCACTCAGATGAGCTGGCCCGCTCTTTCGGTCCGTGGGAGTGGGCGAGAACAAAGTCGGACTAGCTCGTGCCGGGGTCTTGTCGTTTCACTTACTCGGCAGCGAGCGAATTTTTGTCTGGCTTGCCAGACAAAGAAGAGAAGCGACTAAGCATGTAGAGTCTTTCGGAGTTGGCTCTTGGATCCGAGTTCAATTCTCGGCGCCTCCACCATCCTTTGAAAGTTTCGAATTTCGGATTTCGGATTTTGAATTTGGGACTTGAAATCGGTATCTGATGCTTGAGAATGAAATCCGAAATTCGAAATTCTCTTCCCATCGGAATCTTTGACAGCGGCGTGGGAGGGCTTACTGTCTATCGCGAGTTACATGAGCGCCTCCCGAACGAGCATTTTGTTTACCTTGGCGATACCGCTCGCGTGCCATACGGGACAAAATCTCTTGCTACTGTTGAGCGCTACGCCACTGAGAATTCCAGGTTTCTTGAGTCGCGCGGGATTAAGATACTAGTTGTCGCTTGTAATACAGCTTCGGCCCTGGCGTTGCCCGCGATTCGCACTGCCGTTAGTGTTGACGTAGTCGGCGTTATTGATCCGGGCGCCCGAGTGGCAATTGAAAGAACGAATGGGAAAACAATCGGCGTAATCGCGACTGAGGCAACTGTACAAAGCGGAGCCTATGCGCGTTCGATTTCTCGAATTGATCCCGCCGCGCTAGTCATTGAGCGAGCCTGTCCGCTATTTGTCTCGATCGCAGAAGAAGGCTGGGCTGAGACAGACGTGGCGCGGTTAGTGGCCGAGCAGTATCTCAGCGACCTGAGGCAAAACGATCTTGGAGCACTGGTGCTGGGCTGCACTCACTACCCCATTTTGCAAGCCGTTATAACCAACGCCTTGGGAAGGGGCGTCCCGTTGATCGATTCAGGGGCGGCTACTGCAACTGAGGTACAATATCTTTTGGAATCGAGCGGACTATCCCACCCCGAAGCGGGCCGCCATGATAGAGAACGGCAACTGTGCGACGACCTCGACCACTTTTATGTTACCGATGCGGCCCAGCGATTCGCGAAGGTCGCGGAGCGATTTCTTGGCGCCGCGCCTTCCGTGCTCGAGGCCGTTGAAGTTTGGGGACACGATGAGCTTCGAACGTACTGACGGACGCGCATCAGACCAATTGCGCGCCGTCAAAATAACGCCTGGTTACATGCCCTATGCGGAGGGCTCGGTGCTCATTGAGATGGGGCAAACGCGCGTGGTTTGTTCAGCCTCCCTTGACGACCGGGTGCCGCCCTTCTTGCGAAACAGCGGTCAGGGCTGGGTCACCGCCGAATATGCCATGCTTCCGCGTTCTACTCAACAACGCACCGCGCGCGAAACCGGACGTGGCGGAGCCTCTGGCCGAACCCATGAGATTCAACGCCTGATTGGTCGCAGCTTGCGCGCCGTGGTCGACATGAAAGTTCTTGGAGAACGAACGATTACGCTCGATTGTGATGTGCTGCAAGCAGATGGAGGCACGCGCACCGCTGCGATTACAGGTGCCTACGTCGCCGTGGCTTTGGCAAGTAGACGTCTCCTTAAGACAGGCAGGACGGCAAGAAATCTCCTCTTGAACCAGGTTGCCGCAATCAGTGTTGGGGTCGTTAACAATACCCCGTTACTCGACTTGAAGTATGACGAAGACTCAAGGGCGGACGTAGATATGAACGTAGTCTGTACGGGCGACGGTCGCTTTATCGAAGTACAGGGAACTGCAGAGCGGAAGCCTTTTACCAGAGAGCAAATGGATCAGCTGCTCACCCTGGCCGCACTTGGAATCGAAAGCCTCGTCACCCTTCAGCGCGAGGCCATTACGCGCGTGGAGTCCGGTTAGAAACGGGGCTTCCCGGGACAACGGCATTGTCACTCAGGAGCATCTCAAGGATTAGCCATTCCCTGCTGCGGATGACGTGCATCAAACTCAAATTACATAGCCATTGAATAGGCAGAATTGAATAACCCAGATAGGAGCGAGTCTAAAGATGAGACTTTTAAGAACGGTGTCTGCCGTTGTCATTCTGGCCCTGAGCTGTTCGTTAGCAGCGGCTCAGGAGGTGTACTCAAACGACAAGATCGACTACGTGATTGAGCTCCCTTCTGCAGTCTGGCGGGTGATTTCTGAACCCGACGCTGCTCACGAGCATGTGGAATTCGTATTCGGCGACCGGCTGGATGGATATTTGCAAATCCGCAAAGAAGTGGTTGATGCCGGCACAAAAGCCTCGGATCTTGCACGGCGAGATCAGGATCAGAAGCTCAGATTTCTTCCGGGCTTTGTCGCGGGAAAGGAAGAGAGGTTTTCCGGTCGGGTCAGTGGCGTAACCGTCTCTTATGAGTTTATCAAGACAGGCAAGCCAATGCTCGGTCGGATCTATTATCTTGAGACCGACAATCGCACCATCTTCGCCCTACGTTTCACTGGCCTGCGCGATAAGCTGGCGCGCATTCGCAACCAAACGGATTCGATCGCTCGCAGCTTTAGAGTTAAATAATCAACGCTCTATTGTTGATCTCCTGTTGGCCGCCAGTCGTGCTGGCGGCCAAATTTCTTATCCACAACCTCAAGAACTCACAACGCTTGATGCTAACATTATCTAAGCTTCTCGTTGGCTATACCGCGCTGGTGTTGAGTTAGAGGAGGCCCGAGGCGTCAAGTGAAACTGCAATGAAACTGAAACTTGCACCCGGACTGGAAATCAAGAAGTCGGCTATTGAGGGCCATGGCTGTTTTTCGAAGGTGGTTTTTAGGCGAGGCCGGAAAATAGCAGAGTACACTGGTGAGAGGATTTCAGACGCGGAGTCGAATCGCAGAGGGCAGCGGCGCAGGCTTCGCATCTGCGCGATAAACGATCGTTGGAGTCTCGATGGCAGCAAAGGCGGGAATGGGACGCATTACATTAACCATTCCTGCGAGCCGAACAGTTACATGAAGATCCTCTATGGGCACATTCTTTTCTTCGCACTTCGCGACATGAATGCAGGTGAAGAGATCACCATTGACTACGATTCAACGCTTCACTCAAATGAAAAAAAGTGCACTTGTGGTGCACTTTCCTGCAGGGGAACGATAAACAAGTCTGAGGATTAGGACAGTTCAAAACAGAATCGCTTTGTTGTCCAATTTAGAGCGGACGATACGCTTGAAACGGGGAATATCCGAGTCCTGATAAACCTCTTTTCGGAATTATGTATGTACTCATCACAACCTCGGCAAGGTGAAACTAAATTTAGATCCTCTGCCGACCTCCGACTCCAAATCCACCGCGCCACCGTGCTGTTCAACAACCTCGCGAACGAAAGATAGGCCCAGACCGGTGGACTCTTCATCTTTCTCTAGTCCTTCCCGCACCACGCGATAAAACTTTTCCCAGACTCGATCAATGGCTTCGTGGGGAATTCCAAAACCCCGATCCTCGACTGAAACTCGCACCGCTTCCGCCTCCAGCGCAGTTGAGACGGTAATGGTCGTGCGTTCCGGGCTGTATTTGATCGCGTTATTGACCAGATTCCTCACTGCCTGCGAAATAAGAGTCTTGTCTGCAGCCACAGGCGGAAGCCTCTGTGTCGGTGGTACGACGAGACGAATTCGTTTTTTCTTGGCTGCTGGATGAAGGCCCATTATCGTTTCGCGTACAACATCGTCGAGCCGAAGTGGAATTTTTAGAACTTCCTGCTTGTCCTTTCGCTCTAATTGGGTGACCGCCAGAAAGGTGTTGATCATCCTCGATAGTCGTTGCGCTTCGTTAGCGATTATCGTTACAAATTCTTTCGCTTGTTCAGGAAGGCCATCTTCGGCAGTCAATAGTTCCGCGAAGCCGTTGATGCTGGTCAGCGGTGTGCGGAGTTCGTGTGCCATGAGAGAAATCATATCGCTCTTCAGCTTCTCGAATTCCTTGAGGCGGGTCAAATCTCGTACACTGATAACTATACAGAGGGGTTGGTTTAATCCACTTTCTGCAGCCGCCTGATCGAGGACAAGTGATATTCGAAGGCCAAGAGTTACGCTTGAGTCAGATAAGTACAGCTCGCGTTCAAAAGCCTTTCCCGTTTGTAGTACTCGGCGAATGGCAATCGCCGGCTCATCGAATACGTCGGTGCGCAAACCATCCAGAAGGTCGAAGAGGCTGGAGTTCTGTGCCTGTTCTTCGGTCAGATGGGCCAATTGTGACATTCGCGAATTAACGCACCCCAGGGTGCCATCCAGGTATGCAATGGCAATTCCGTCTGGCATTTCTGAAACTGCCTGTAGTCCAAATCGCTCTTCCGATAAGAGTCCGTTTAGCGCATCCACCGAGCCAAGCCTTCGTTCGCCCGCACCTGCAGATAGGAAGTCCAGCCAACCGAGATGAGCCGCCGATTTGCGGGCCCCTTCTCTCTGGAGATTGCGTGCTAACTGCGCTCCAACTGCTAAGAGCAGAGGTCGGTCATCTTCATTGAAATCGTCATTGAAGCGAATCAAGAGCGCGCCAACTATGCGGCTCGCGTGGCGCAGGGGTAAGGCTACATTTGTACCCGAATCCAGGTCCGCGATTCGGTCACAGACCATCTCGCCCGCTTTTAGGGCGCGCTCACATAAGCTCATGCCTGCACGCCAGGTTGAGTTGCGGGTGAGGTCCACTGGACCCGTGCTTTCAGAGCGAAGACGCGCGGAAGAGATCAATTCCCCATTCTTGCCGCACTGAAAGACAATTGCTTCTTTGAGCGAAAGAACGGTTTCCAGAAGTCGCAAGCCGCTGATGAGTCTTCGGCCGGCCTCGTCAGTTTGTAGCGAATTCAATTTAACTGGAGCCTGAGTCAACCTTTTTGTTAACTCCCGGTCGATGCTCCAAAGTCGTTGACCTTGCGCTGCCAGGACCGCCGCGCCAGCGGCCAGAGTCAAGGGGGCGAACAGAAGGTCTAACGAGAACAATGCAGAGGTAATGAGATTAATAATGGCAAGCCCGACAAAGCCTGCCCCGAGGTACGGGAATGCGCGGCGAGCTCCCAACCGTTCGACTAATAAAGCTGCTGAGATGCTGGCTAAGATAATCAACAAGGCAGTAGGTCCTGTTGCCAGGGCCAGGCTGGATTCCGTACTCACAGGCTTGACTAAGAACGAATAGTGCAGCCAAGCCAGGGAGCCTGAATGCCATAAGACAAGCGTCGCCACTGCGCCTAGCAAAGCTAATGTGGCGGATACAATCGATCGTCTATAAGATAAGGATTTTGCCAAGGCAAGGAGTGTGGTAAGCCACTGCTGAGCGCCTTGCCCAGACGGCAAAGCCTACGGGGATTATACACCGTTAGACATTGTTAATCCACCTACAAGCAGGACTGACGAGGAGTTACGGTGCCAATAGCATTAGCGCGTCTATTAACTGAGGCTCTTCCTCAAAGGCGACTGTGCGGAGGTCGAGGAGGACTTTTCCTTCGGCAATGCGAGCTATGATAGGCGGGGTGTGCGATCTGAGACGGCTCTCAATCTCATCAGCCGAAAGTGTTTCGTGTTGCAGGGCTAGCAATACGGTCGCAGGATGCGTGTTGGGCCCGGAACCCCCTCCGACAGCCGACTGACCTTTTTTGATACTTGCAAGTAGGCCGGGAGGTTTGAAGCCTTGCGACAAGCGTTCAATCAGGCTTCTTACCCTCGCTTCAATCTCATTACTGCTCAAAGCGAGCATATGCAAGGCCGGTATCTCATCAAGTGCCTCGCGACGATGGGCATCAAGCGTGGCTTCAAGGGCAGCCAGGCATAATTTGTCGGACCGCAACGCGCGATAAAGCGAATGCTTTCGCAATCGGCTCACGATCTCTCTTCTTCCCACAATCAGCCCCGCCTGGCTTGAACCCAGCAACTTATCACCGCTAAACGACACTACATCGGCCCCTTCCGAGACGCAGTCTTTTATTATCGGTTCCCCCGCCAAACCATACTTACTTAGGTCCACAAGCACGCCGGACCCGGCATCCTCATACAAGGGAAGTCCCGCTTCATGCGTTAGCGACGCAAGCTCTGAAAGCCCCGGTGAAGTCGTAAATCCAACAATGCGGTAGTTTGAGGGATGAACGCGCATGACGAGCCTGGTCTCTTTATTGATTGCGCGACGGTAGTCATCGAGACGCGTTCGGTTCGTTGTGCCGACCTCAATCATCTGAGTTCCGGAATTCTTCATGACGTCAGGAATACGGAAATCGCCGCCAATCTCAACGAGTTCTCCGCGTGAGACGATGGTTTCTCCATCAGCCGCCAGCACGGCCAAAATCAAAAGAGCTGCGGATGCGCAGTTATTTACCGCCAGCGCGTCTTCTGCCCCAGTTAACTCAATCAGCAGATCCTCTACTCTGCCGCCCCGTCGCCCGCGTGATCCGGCCGCAGCGTCGTATTCGAGCGTGCAGTAACCGGACGCCTCACTCGCAACGGCTTTGCGGGCGGCAGCCGATAATGGAGCGCGACCAAGGTTGGTGTGCAAGATGACCCCGGTGGCGTTGATTACGCGGCGAAGCCCCGAGAGCCTTTCTCTAGTGTGAGCCGTCTCGAGCCGTTTAACGGCAGTGAGCAGTAATGCCTCCCTGCTGTGGACCTCCGCCCAGGCAGGATCTGACGCTTCTGTGTTTTGGATTTCCTCGCGCAGACCTTCGGTCACTCCTCGCACAATTGCTGTGATACGCGATGCGCCTACCAGGCTGCGTAGTTTCAGTGCGGCCTCCGTCCGGAGCAATTGATCTACCGACGGAACCTGGCGCAAAGCGGACCCTTTAACAGTACTTGGCTCTGACATAAGCGCTCGTAGGCGGCAACGATTGGGTTCGTAGAATATCTTCTACCCCCGCCAGGGAGCAAACGGATCGCCGAAAACGTGTTTATCTGACGGTTTCAAATAAGGTGTTGACACACAGCTTTGCAATACCTAGACTCGACTTGATGTGCGGATCCACGCGCACCCGCCCGTACACCCTCCAATTAGGAAATCATTAAGTGAGAACTCGCGATAATAAGCTCCAACGGGCTCAATTGAGAGCCAGGGGCAAAAACAAGTTCGCATTAGGCGACGCCCCACCAACAGCCGAAGAACAATTGTCTCGGCTTGAGGAAGATATTCGTAGGCTCAAGATTGAGTTCGATATTTATTTCAATGGGGCCGCGAAGCGTCCGCCGTACGATACCAAGGGCCGAGTCGACACCATTATTCAGCGCCTGGGAGACGATCGCACGCTATCTTTTGCTCAGCGCTATCGTTACAACTCCTTGGCAGCGCGATACACTACTTTTCGCGATCTCTGGAGACGCACCATGCAGGGCCGAGAAGACGGAAGAGATCCGGCGGCAACTGCCAGGGCTAACGCAAAACAACAGACAGTCCCGAGTCCTGATAAAACCACATTTACTTGTGCCGACGCCAACAAAGACGTTGAAATGGTCAAGAAGCTTTACAACGCCTTGGTTGAAGCGAAGACGAAATGTGGCGAGCCGACCTCCGATCTCTCGTTCCCCAGGTTCCATCGGTTGATTGCTTCAAAGTCAGACAGCCTTAAGGAACGCTTGGGCTGCGAACTCGTTTCCTTCTCCGTTGCAGTGGAGGAAGGCCGAGTGAGCTTCAAAGCGAAGGCTGAAAAAGAGTAAGAATACGGCGGTAACGTTTTTTGGCACAAATAAAGGCGACCATCCTGGTCGCCTTTATTCGTAATGCGCTTTCCGGACCCAAAACCGGAAGCAGTCAGTGGCTTTGCTTAGAGCAAGCCGGGGAGACTCTACACCTTGGTCACTTTTTCTGCTTGGGGACCCTTTGGACCTTGAGTCACTTCGAACTCAACTTCCTGGCCCTCCTCCAGGGTCTTGAAGCCATCGCCCTGAATGGCGCTGTAGTGAACGAAGATGTCTGAAGAGCCA
>JBPCIQ010000118.1:0-9496 GCA_051006135.1 Pyrinomonadaceae bacterium
CCCGGTAATGCTGGGTAACGAAGTAGTCACGATTTTCCAGCGGGTTGAAGACAGCCGTGAAGTTAGCTGTCTCTGTTACTGGGCCATTCATGCTCACACTTGCGGCATTGCTTGCACCGGTGAAAGAACCTGCGCCACTCCCCGTCCAGCCGGAAAAGCTGTACCCGGTGTTCGCTGTCGCAGAAATGTTCACGCTCTGGCCGCTGTTGAAAAACCCACTTGCCGGACTCACTGTGCCACCTGTCCCGGCCGCCATGGTTAGAAAGTGTTGCGTCGTGAAGTTTGCCGTGTATGTGGTGCTACTGCTGGGAGCCACAGTGTGGGTGATTCCGCCAGCATCACTCCAATTGCTCCACACGTATTGCGTGCCTGTGCCGCCGCTTTGTGGCGATGCGGTGCTGATCGTATGCGACGAACCTGGCGTCCACGACAGGTTTTGGGTAGTGCTGTAGGTGGTTCCATCCACCGTGAAAGAACGACCTGCCGGATTTGTTTGAAGCGTTACCTGAATCTGCTGACTACCGGATCCGGTAACAGGCAGACAGGCCGAGAACTCAGAAGTGTTGCCATTCGGGTCCGTCGCCGTGCAATTGATGATGCCGCTGTTTACTCCGGGCGGAAAGTCTAATGGTATGCTGAATGGCGCATTGCCTGCGCCATCTGTATTCACATTCGGAATGCGCCCAGTAACTAGCGGTCTGCTAGTCGCTTGGTTTGCTGAACATGCAGAGTCGGCGCTGAAATACCAGTGCACGGTGTAGGTCGCATTCGGTGAACTGTTTAGAGTTCCGTTGACGTTGATCGCCTCGGCGCTCCCAGGCTTGCCAACTTTCTGCGGGCCCTCGCGGAGCGTCGCAGAGGAGGCGAGATTGGGAAAGTTCTGTTGCAAGTTAGCACCGCCGTCGCCATCTCCCGGATCATTAGGCGTGAGTCCTTCAAAGCCGAGATCGACTGCGCGACTGAAGTTGCTGAATATGAAGTTCAGGTCGAGGTTGACAAGTCTGCCGGAGTTGTCATTGTCATTGAGAATGCCGTTAGCGTCTGGGATCCGCACGCCGCTCCGACCATTGAAGGCGATTACGTTAGAATTGACATAGATATCCACCGAGTCAGCATCGACATAGACGCCGTCTAAGCCATTGCCCAGCCGCAGGGTTTGGGTAGGGTCGGTGCCGATCACATTGAAGACGATGTCTACGCTATCCCCGCCAGTGATGAACTGGCCGGGATTGTTATCGTTCAATCGTCGGATGCCGACGCCGACGCCGTACCGACCGTTCGCGGCGATGTAGTTGGTTGTGCCCTGAATGTCGGCGCGAACGTCGCCGCCAATGAAGTTGTTGGGCGCTCGAGTAATGAAGACGCCGCTGCCGGCATTGGGGAGCGCGGCGTTGCCGCTGGCGTTCAAGCCGATATAGTTGCCCTGGACCTTATTGCGTTGCGAGCCTTCGTTGATGATCTCGATTCCGTTGCCGCTATCCGGGTTGGGATCGCCGGGCTCCCGAAGGTTGCCGGAGATGACGTTACGCGCCGCCGGGGTTGTCCCGCCGATGGTATTGTCGGTGGCGGTGATCGGATCTCCGTTAAGTTGGAAGAACCCGCCGACGATTATCCCGCCGCCCAGATTCGGGAGCGAGGCATTGCCGGCGGCGTTGGTCCCGATGTAGTTCCCTTGCACGAGAATGCCCGCGGGATCGCTGAAGCCGAGAGCGATGCCGGGTGACTTGTTGCCGGAAACAACGTTGCGAGCGCCGGCTACGGTCCCGCCGATAACGTGCCCCGTTCCGTTGATCACGATCATTCCGTTCGAGAGGTTACCGAGATCACCGGTCCCCGTTACGTTCGTGCCAACATAATTTCCCTGCACCAGATTGCCGGATGAGAACTCTCCGCCGATTGCAATACCGGGTAAGCGGTTCCCCGAAATTATGTTCCGCGCTGCCGCGGTGGTTCCCCCGATGGTGTTGTTCGATGAGTTGAACAAAAACATACCGTTACCACTGTTGCAGACGGCGAGCGTCCCGCTCAGGTCGGTCCCAATGAAGTTGCCATCGATGATGTTGTTACCGCGTGAAGCCAACACGATTCCGCTGCCCACGTTAATGTCAACATCCAGGGGCACATTGCAATCCGCCGCGCCGAAGCCGTTGATCACAAGGCCCCGTACGCGACTGCTGCCGGCAGTGATTTCCAATCCCGGTGTTCCTTGCGGAGTGAACTGACCATTCAACTCGATAAGCGGCGTGCCGGCGAAGCCCGGCTGCGTCGTGCCGTCGATGACGACCGGATCCGTGATTTGGGGTAAAGCCGTTTGCGGGCTGATCCTGCGTGGCGCCGCGACCTGGAAGCTGATCGTATCCACACCCTGATTGGCGTTGGCGTTGAGAATCGCTTGTCGCAAGCTGCCTGGTCCACTGTCATTCGTGTTAGTGACAACAGTAGAGCCCGGCACGGGTGTAACAATACTGATACCAATCCCATAAGCACCGGTTACCCCGGGAGAGAATGAAGTCGCGTAGATGGTATAGACGCCGTTGGCCGGCAAGGCGAGCGAGCCGGTTGGTGGTATTCTGGAATCTGTGTCGACGTCGGATATGTCATCGTTCTCGGCGATTTGCGAGCCATCTGGACCGATTAAGTAAAGATACGTGTCGAACGTATCTGAAATCATTGCCACGGCGGCCTGCTGACCTGCGAACCCAGAAAACGTATAAACGTCAGCAAACGCGCCGTTGCCAGCAGGCGATTGTCAGGACTAAACGCCGCCGCACGAACAATTATCGTTGGCCGTAGAAGGTACTGAAACGCATGCGAGGAATAGACGACGCGAATTTCAGATGTCCCGCGATTCTCGCAGGAATAGATTCTTGATCGCTGTACCGGCCCCAGACACTCGTGACGACCACCCATTCCGATCCAACTTACTATGTTGAAGGTGTATTGCATTACTGCGTGGCCAACATGCCAGGCGCTGTTCCCCGCACCTCAACTTTCGCACTCACGAACGCAACCCTTCCTTATGCGCTGAAACTTGCAAGCCGTGGATTTTTCGACGCGATCGCGAGCGATCCGGGACTGAAGGCCGGAGTGAACACCTATGCCGGTCGCTGCACTTACGAGGCCGTGGCTCGCTCGCAGGGACTGGAATATACGCCGCTCGACGATTTGCTTAGGAATACGCGCGCGACAACGACTTAATCAGTTTTCAAAACAAAAACGCGGCGACCGCAGGAGCACCTCTGGTCGCCGCGTTTCTGTTAGTGATGGCTCAGCCAAAGTCTTGCGGTCCGTCGCGGCAACGACCTTTACTTGAGCAGCCACTCAATACAGAACCGCGAGCTGTAGCGACCGGATCCTAGACTCAACAAATGTAAACGACACATCATAGCGTTCCTTGAATGCCAACATCCGGTCGCTACCGCTCGCGGTTCTGTATGAGTGGCAGACTAGATTCAGGCTGAGAGCAACAACAGCTCTATGCAGTCAGTGAGATCTTGCTTTAACACAGGCTTCGAAAGAAAGGCATCCGCCAGTTCTCTTTCAGGACTACCTTCCTCTCGGTCCAGCCCACTAAGCAAGATGGCTTTGATATGTGAGAGGTTGGGACTGCCCCTAAGCAAACGGCAAAACGCCTGGCTGCTCAGGTTCGGCATCATCGCATCAGTGACGACAATATCTACCGGCGAGGAGAGCGCGAGCTTCATCGCTTCAACTCCATCAGCCGCTGAGATCACATGGTACCCTGCGCGCCTGAGTGTGACTTCGAGCATGCGTCTTAGGGCGTGGTCGTCCTCAACAAGCAACACTGAGGCCTGTTTATCAACTCCCAGAGCCATTGCGTCTATCACCCATCAGCGAGATTCTTTCTGTCGTCCTGCGTAGTTATCACTCTTATTGGCTGGCCTGTTCGCAATGATTCATTGATTCGAAATGTTGCGCGCGTGGTGGCCGCGAGTTCTGCTAATGCGATTGGCGCTGGCAACCCTGCCAGAACAACTTTGCAGATTGCTCGTACTTCCTCAGCCTGTCCTTTGTCCTGACTGCGCAATTTCGTCTTTTCTTCCCGGCCGTTTTTGTAGAGGACGGCGCTGCGAAAGTCATCGATGACGAAGGTTTTTCCTTCAGCAAACATCTCAATGCGTTCTTTCGCCAGGGTTGTATCGCCTTCGGCCAAATAAGCTATGCAGCCATTGGATCCATCAGCGAATCGCAGAATGATAAAGACTGAATCCGCGTTGACGATTTCATCATTGTGAGCCGAAATCGCTTCCGCGAAAACGGACACCGGCGGAGAGCCGATCAAGAACTGCATCAGATCAATGAAATGACAGACTTCGCCGACGATTCTCCCGCCACCTTCCACCGGATCCTGAGTCCAATGGGTTTTGGATATCCGTCCTGCATTGACGCGATACAGAATCGACAAAGGATCGCGCCGGTCTGAAAAGATCTCTTTCGCTTTGCGACCAAGCGGCGAAAACCTCCGGTTAAAGCCAACCATCAACTGGCCCGAAGAGTTGGCAGCCGCAAAAAGCAATTTGTCCAACTGCTCGTCATTGAGCGCAAGCGGTTTTTCAACGAAGACATGGCGACTGTTTTCAAGAGCGCGCCCTGCCAACTCAGCATGCAAGTCATGATGAGTGCCGATTACAACTAGATTCACTTCCTGATCACTAATAACTTCATCGGCGTTCGAGACAGCACGCACAAATCCATATTTCTTTCCCACATCCTGCGCCGAAACACCCGAGGCTGTACTTATCGCACGAAAATCAACGCCGGCGGCCTTGAAGTGAGGGAGTAACGCGGCGCGGAGGTACTTGCCTGCCCCAATTAAGCCCAGGCGAACTGACTGCTCTGGTTTAGGAGATATGGAGCGTTCATTCAGCTCAATACAGCCCCTTGCTTCTTCGCCTTCAGAATCGTAACGAAGCAAAATACCAAGGTATGCATCTCTCGCCTCACTCCCGATTAGTTGGTAAGCACGCTCGGCATCTTTTATTGAAAAGCAGTGAGTCACCAAACGCTCGATATTGATTTTTCCCTGCGCGACAAGATCCAGGAACGCTTCAATGTTACGGTTCTCGGTCCAGCGTACATAGCCAAATGGATAGTCGTGGCCGCGCTCTTCATAGTTAGGATCATAGCGACCTGGGCCATAAGACATCGATATCTTAAGGGTCAGCTCGCGTTCATAAAAAGTCTGACGCGGGACATCGAGTCCAACTAACCCCACGGCAACGACGCGTCCTTTGAGCCGGCTTATTTCGCCAGCGAGTTCCACCGGCTCGTTGGAAGGTGTTGCGGCGGTGATTAGAACTGCGTCTGCACCCCGGCCGCGAGTCCATTCCATCACCTCGCGTTTGGTATCACGTCCGATCAGGGTACCTTTGTCTGCTCCAAGTTCGCAGGCCAGCGCGGTTCTGGTGGGGTCGAGATCGGTACCAAAAACTCGACAACCGTTCGCTTTCAGCAGCTGAATAGTGATTTGGCCGAGCAGGCCCAGTCCGATCACGACCACCGATTCGCCAAGTGTTGGCTCGGCGAGCCGCACTCCTTGTAACGCGATAGCTCCCACCGTTCCGAAGGCACCAGCATCGAAGTTAGCTCCCTCAGGAAGATGCACGCACAAGTTCCGTGGCACAGACAGCACTTCAGCATGGGAAGCATATCCCGCGCCCGCGCAAGCTACACGATCGCCGGGACGGAATTCATCGACGTCAACCCCAACCCCAATCACAGTGCCCGCCGCGCTGTAGCCCAGAGCTTTGATAGAGTCGAGTCTTTCCCGAACCAAATTAACGGTGCTTACCAGGCCGTCGCTTTTAACCTTCTGAATTACCTGCTTAACCAGGTCCGGTCGCGCCCTGGCTTTGCCAATCAGGCTCTTCTGGGCCACCTCGATAGACATGCGCTCAGTCCCGGTGCTGATAAGTGAAGTGGCCGTGCGCACCAACACCCGTCCCTTCTGCACAATTGGCGGCGGGACGTCTTGAACTGATAACTGCCCAGTTCGAAGGTTTTGCAAAACCTGTTTCATTCTGGGTTGTCGCACTCAATATCGATTGTCGCGCAACGCACACTGTCCCGGACCATTTCGGTAGCGCGAATCGTCAACATAGTTGTCAATCGCAGGTCTCGCATGGGGTATGAAGATGGCTCGTTATTCTTCATGCGCTCCATGCATTCCCTATACATCCTTTCATGTCCTTTATCACGAAGGGTGCGTCGCTGGTAAACGGCATGCCCGCCGCGCGTGGCAATCATCTTACGGAAATCATCGATTTTAATGGTCAAATCTGCCTTACGTATTTCGATAAACTCCTGTACGCCCAGCGTACTGTCCCCGCGTGTCGTGGCGATTATAGTCGCCGATGACCCGTCGCCAAAAAGTATGTTAACGCCTCTTTCCTCGTCCGGACACTTGTCAGCCGGGGCAGTTAGCACCATCTCTACCGGCTGCGTGGCTGAGCCTATTAAATAAACCGACAGATCGATCCAGTGGCAGATATTTCCGGTAATTCGTGTGCCTTCCTTCGGCCATCTGTACCAATGACTGTCAGGTATCTCGACCTCCTTCACGATACAGATAATCGTGGTCGGTCCAGTCACTCCCGTAAGTAGTTTCTTGGCCCTTTGAGAGAAGGGAGCGAAGCGCCTGTTGAAGCCAACCTCGAGAAATGACCCGCGTGCCTGGCAAGCTTCCAGCAAGAGTGCAAGGTCGGCTGGGCAAACCGCGGGTGGCTTCTCGACAAGTACCTTCTTCCCGCGGCGGATTGCCGCGGCGGCTATTTGCGCGTGCGAATCGTGATAAGTAGCAACGATAACGGAGTCCGGCTCATCCTGGGCGATTGCCTCTCGCCAGTCGGTAAGCGCCCTGGCGAATCCGAATTTCTTTAGCGCGAATTCAGCAACATGAGGTTCGAGATCGACTACCGTGTGAAGCCGCGCACCTGTTCGTTGCAAGGCAGGGATCACCTGGGCGCGCATGTAATCACCCGCGCCCACCGCAATCACGCCCCGGCTTGGACCAGCGGTGGGTGCGGGGCTTTGGTGAGCAGTTGGAGGTGTCGCAATCGGAGAGTATTTATTGAAACCGGAAATTCCATCCTGAGGAAAGAGTCCTTGCGAGGGGACTGCCGTAAGACAGGCGGCAACCTCGCGCGCGGCGCGGACGCAGATCTGTGCTGGTGGCAGATCCGAGTAGAAATTGTAGCCGCCGAGACTCTCCCAGCCGTCGCGCCCGAGTCCAAGCGAGCGTTCGGCCTGGTGCACTGCTTGCACGCACCGCTTTGGTTCAGGTGCAGACGGAAGAGGAACGATTAGCTCGTTGCGGAAGAGCATCACTTCGGCACATTTCGGATGACGCGTGCCAACACACAAGACCGGCCCCGGGTGTTGAACTTCAATAAGCGTGCCCACCGCGATAACCACGTGGAAGTCGCCCAGCAACCTTTCTTGCTCTCGTTTGGATTGAATCTTTCTGACCGTCGAACCAACGCCTTCCGCCAGGAGAAACTGCTGCACCTTGCGCCAGTCTCGCTTGATGTGTCGCTGGTCGTGCGAAGCCACTTGCGCAAGAGGAATCGCGTACATCACGTTCACCAGCAGACATGCCGGATATGGGGCAAGGCGAGGCACCTCCCGCCACTGGTCTCGAAACAAGTATTTCATTAGAGGTTTGTAAAGTATATGCCGCGCGCGTATAGGTCGCTTGAAACAGCCTGACACCTCTCACGACGGTCCCGGGATGAAGACCATCTCAACATGTCTATGACAAGGCCGTTACATCCTGAAAGATTTGGGCAAGTTTAACGGCACTTCGCCGCACCGAGTACTTGTTCTCTACGACTTGTCTGCCCCTTTTACCCATCTCGGCAGCCATCTCGCTTTTGGTGAAGAGTTGATGTAAAGCCTCGTACCATGCGCCCGCGCTAACCGCGCTAAGGCCCACGCTTTCCTCTTGAAGAATCTCTTGATTGACGCCCACAGGGCTCACTATCACAGGAATGCCGACAGCCATGTAGGAAAGCATCTTGAAGGCACACTTCCCTCTGGCCCAGTCGCTGTCATCCAGAGGCATTAATCCAACGTCCATTTTCCGTACAAGATCAACTTCGCGTTCCTGGGACCATTTAAGAAACTGCCAGCGATCGGCTGGGATCCTTAATCGAGGTTTGCGATCACACACGAGCAGAAATCGGCTGCCCTTGTGTTGCGCAAGGAAGTCCGCTAGCGGTTCCTCGACGGTTCGGAGATATTTGATGTTTGACCACGTGCCAATCCACCCGATCGTCCAGTCTTGGTTTTTAGTCTGCGGTGCAGGCTTCCACACTTCTGTGTTTACGGACGTGGGCACCACCCAGACACGCGCCCCAAGCTTTTCAAAATGGTCTGCCAGGAATCGATTTCCGGCAATTACCCCATCACAATGGCTAACAATCCGTTCGGTGTAAGGCCTCTTGAAGGCCAGCCAAATCGCGTCGTCAACGTCGAAGAGGCGCTTTGGGCCTGACCAGCGTTCCAGCGTTGCCCGCCCAGTGACTAACTCGCGCCGAAGCCAGGTGATATCGGTTCTTCTGGCAGCCATCACACCGGGGAGGCGTGCGACGATCCCCAGGGGCACGAGGCGAGCCACCTTATTGGGGAAGACCGGCAAGTAAGACTCCGTTACGTCGACCCCGAGTTGATAGAGCGGCGCGATGAACTGGCGAACTCGAAACCTGCTTGACGGGTCGTCCTTACCCAAGGTTAGCGCGGTCACTCTAATCATTCAGCGGCCTCGCCCAAACCGTTATACGCCCGGTCTGCCCGATTGAACTCAGGAGATAGCTAAGAGGGAGAAGGGCAACGTATTTCCTGCCCCGCTCGGCAGGGTAGGTGCTTAGTTTCTGAGCCAGCCCGGGAAAGAGTTTACGGTCTTCCAGAAGATAGCCCAAGCTGGCGACGACATTATCGACGTCCCTTTGATAGAAGATTCTTTCCGATTGCCAGCCGCCCAGTTCTAGCACTCTTGCCAGCGTTTGGGGGGTATAGTGATACAAATGGTTAGGCAGTTGCAACGCGTACCATTTGTTGTTGAAGAGCGAGAATTCCAGCGATGCCGCATTGGGTACCGAGAGCGCCAACCAGCCGTCAGGCCCCGCCCATCTTCGAAGTTTCCGCAACGCTTCGATTGGATTGGGCAAGTGCTCTAGTACCATCCAGCCAACAATCAGGTCATAGCGTTCCCCGTCGTCCGGTGCGGTGTCCAGGCTTCCGGAATAAACGGGGTAGCCGAGTGAGCGCGCGCTCGTCGCAGCGGTTTCCGAAAATTCTATCCCCTTAACTTGCCAACCTTGACTTGCCATCCGGTGAAGAAAAGCGCCAGAGGCGCAGCCTATTTCCAGCAACTTACCCGGGGGCAACGGGGGTATGCGTACGATATTTAGCTCAATTACTTGCCTGGCGATTCTTTTCCAGAGTGGCGGCGAGGAGCGAGCCAACTCAGCCGGAT
>JBPCIQ010000119.1:0-11058 GCA_051006135.1 Pyrinomonadaceae bacterium
ATTCAGTTCCCACTGTTGGTTCACGCAGCAAGACAGGACCGTTTGGTTTGCCGCTCCCGGATGAGATCGATGGGTATCTTAAGGAGCTAGCTGTTAAGTCTGGCGGTCGAGTGCTGCGTGCCGACAACCTGGTCTCCCTTCCGGAAGCATTCGCCAAGATCGCGGCCGAACTCCGCACGCAATATTCTTTGGGCTATTACCCGACCAATAAGGCGCGAGACGAACAGTACCGCCGAATCAAAGTAAACAGCACTCGCAAGAATGTGATTATCCGGGCTCGCACCGGCTACCGTTCTCCGAGCGGCACGTGAGGATAGGGCTAAACCCTCTGCTGTGCGCAAGGTAGCGAGCACAATTGTTCTCAACATGAAACCCTCGGCGGTGAATAGAAAATGCCCAATCGCAACGAAGCCTGGGAATTGTTGTGTGAATACACGAAGGGTGACGGTCTCCGCAAGCATGCTTTGGCGGTGGAGGCAGCGATGCGAGCATCTGCAAAGCGCTATGGTGATCCTGAGGCAGACGAGGATGAATGGGGACTAGTCGGGTTGCTGCATGATTTTGATTATGAGATGTTTCCCACCCCTGATCAGCATCCCTACACCGGTGCCAATATTCTTTGTGGCCGGGGCTACTCCGAACGAATGATACGGGCGATTATGGGCCATGCGACATACACCGGAGTGCCTCGGGATACAGCGATGGCTCGCGCTCTTTTTGCTACCGACGAGCTCTGTGGTTTCTTAGTGGCGTGCGCCCTCGTTCGACCGACTAAGAGCCTCGACGATCTCGAAGTCTCCTCGGTGAAAAAGAAGCTAAAGGACAAGGCGTTTGCGCGTTCGGTGAATCGTGATGATATTCGGCTGGGGGTCCAGGAGTTGGCGGTAGATCTGGAAGTGCACATTCGCTTTGTGATTGATGCGTTGCGTCCGGTGCAGACAGAGATTGGGCTGAATCCGTCTGGTGCGTCCTGACGATTCTCGTGACTTTCTCACTCGGCAGTGCGTGGTACTGTGGGCGGAGGCGGTTGGATCGGTCGATTTCGCGAAGTAAGGACCGCAGCAATAATGAAAACTGCGAGGCTCAAGAAAGCGGCGAGGATCCCCGTGAGTAAGGCTTGTGTTTTGCGCCGCCGGGCAGTATGACGGTAAACGAAAATCGCTGCCAGAACAACCACCACGATTGGCAGAACGAAGGTGAAAACTACCACCAAGTCGGGTTTCGAAAGTACTCTGAGCGAAGAAAACCGTCCCAGGATGATGGCGATTGAAGCGCCAGAGCCCACAAGGCCCGCGACGAGCGAAGCGATCAGTACCAACTTCAGGCGCATTTCATCTTAACCTTCGCCGGTTAGCTTAGGATTCTGGCCTTAGCTTTAAGCAGTGCTTTGACGCGCCAAGGATACCATAGAGGCCTCAAGCGATACTTATCTGGGCCTTGGACCGTGGACCAGCTTTCAACTCTCAGTTTATCAAAAGGACTAATCACCTCCACAAATGATCACCCGAAGCGCGCTCATTTACCTATCGCGACACGAGGGTCTGAAAGAAGCCGCGGCCCGCTTTAAGTTATTCAAGAAGGTAACCACGCGCTTTGTGGCCGGCGAGAACATTGAAGAAGCCGTCGCCGCCATTCGGGAACTTAATCTGGAAGGGTGTAGCGCTTCCTTCGACCACCTCAACGAATCCGTCGGCAATGCTGCCGAGGCAGAAGGCGAGGTACGAGAGTATCTTCGCGTACTTGCCCGGATCGACGAGACCGGTATTCGCTCCAACGTTTCGATCAAACTTACGCAGTTTGGGCTTGAGCTTGATCCCGAGCTGACTTACAAAAACGCGCGCGCTGTCGTGGCAGATGCCGCGCGGCGAGGCAACTTTGTCAGAGTTGACATGGAAGGCTCAAACACAACGCAGGCGACCATCGACATTTTCAAGCGGCTAAGAGCAGAGTTTGATTTGAATGACGTTGGTATTGTCCTGCAGTCGTATCTGCGACGCACCTTCGATGATGCCCAGGATCTCTTGAAACTTCCGGCACGAATTCGCATCTGCAAGGGTGCCTACAATGAACCCCCCGAAGTGGCATTCCCAGCCAAGAAAGACACGGATGAGAACTACATTCGAGTCATGCAGTGGCTGCGTTCAAGAGGCGTATACCACGGCATTGCGACACACGATCCGAAGATGATTGACGCCACGATTGAGTTTGCAGCAAAAGAGGGCATCAAACGAGAGGCTTTTGAGTTTCAAATGCTCTATGGCGTGAGACGGGATCTGCAGCGACAGCTTTCTCGGGATGGATACAACATGAGGGTCTATGTGCCTTACGGAAAACGCTGGTATCCTTATTTTATGAGACGGCTTGCTGAGCGTCCGGCCAATATCTGGTTTGTTTTGAAAAATCTCTTAAAGGGCTAAGGACGGAAATGGAGAATCTTATCTGGATCCTTTGGTGCGTGCTCGGATTGGCGCTGATCGTCGCCGAGGTTTTCACCAGCGGATTCGTATTGCTCTGGTTTGGCATCGGCGCGCTGGCTGCTGCCTTTGCGGGAATGATTGGCATCGACAGCTTAGCGCTGCAGTTTCTGATTTTTGCCGGAGTCTCGACCGCTCTTACCGCGGCTTCACGCACAATTTTCATTAACTACTTCACCCGTGAGAAGGCGGGTGAAGAGTTGCGAACGGGCATGGACTCTTTGCCGGGAAAGATCGGCACCGTAGTTTCTTCGAGCAGGGGGGCTCTTAACGAAGGGGCGGTTAAAGTGTTTGGCTCTACCTGGACTGCCTATCCAGCCGCAGGTGAGTCACCGCTGGAAGCCGGCGAGCGAGTGCGAGTAGAGAGCATTCAAGGCGCCTCGATTTACGTCCGCCGCATTGACGAAACATCCGACTGGCGGCAAAAGTCGCTGCCTGAGTAGCAGTGATGAATGTCTACGCTTTGACTGGCGGGAAACCTTGGCAACGGGCTGCAGGGTTGGCAGGTGGGAACCGATCCAAGGTCCTCACTGAGCCTCGGTGTCGCCTTCGTAGTTGTCGTCGAGAGTCTTGTCTTCCTCAAGCGGTGGGAGTTCGATAGTGACGCGATCGGTGGCGGGTTCCCGGAGATCATCCCCGAGGAAGCGGGCGAGAACGACCGTGATGTTGTCTTCGCCGCCCCGGTTGTTGGCTTCGGCAATCAGTTCGTCGCACGCCGTTGAAAGTTCGGGGTTGCTGGTCACGATGTTTTGAATATCTTCGGAGCGCAATTTGCCTGACAACCCGTCGCTGCATAGCAGCAAAGTATCTCCACGCCTCAATCGTATTTTTCCTGTTACTGGCGTCACATCGCTCTGGGCCCCCAGCGCCTGCAGAATAACGTTGCGAAACATGTGGGTTTCCGCTTCCGACTCACTAATCTGGCCCACATCCACAAGTTGCTGGACCAATGACTGGTCCTTTGTTGCCAGCCGAATGTGGTCCTTGCGGATTATGTAACCCCGACTGTCACCCACTTGAACGAGATCCAACATGTCGCCTTTGACAGCTGCTCCCGTGAACGTTGCTCCCATGCCCGCGCAACGCGAGTCTTCCTGACTGCGCATGTGAATCGCCGAATTAGCATAGACGGTCGCGTTTTTTAGGCATTCGACCAGAGGGACATCCGGGGAGCAACCGTCTTCAATATCGTTGCCAACCAGCATGTCACGCACGGAATCGACCGCCATGCGGCTGGCAACATCACCCGCAAGAGCGCCGCCCATCCCGTCAGAGACCACGAGCACCAGACCTTTTTCTCCCGGATCCACCTGGTTGAATTCATCAGAAGGCTGGACGCCGTCAGAACCGATCCAGGCTTTCTGAGTCGCCAAATCCAGGACGAGAAAATTGTCCTCGTTGCCGCGTCGAACACGGCCAACATCAGATTTTGCGTGCAGTTCTACAATCATAAGGGCGGGTGAAGGCCGATGTTGCACCGGCGCAAAGATTTTAACCTTTCCTCGGTTTAACTGTCACCTGAAGCTTTATATTTGTTTTAGAGCTTGGTCGAGATCGGCGATAATGTCATCGGTGTCTTCAAGTCCAACTGAGATACGCACAAGGCCGTCAGTGATCCCCAGTCGCTCTCGCTTCTCAGCGTCTACGGATGCGTGAGTCATCGTCGCCGGATGCGAAATCAGCGTTTCAACTCCACCCAAGCTCTCGGCCAGGGTGCACAACTCGACAGATTCCAATACCGTACGCGCTGCCTCAAGCGAGCCAACTTCGAACGCCACCATGCCCCCAAAACCCTTTTGCTGCCGCCTCGCCAGCGCATGCTGCGGGTGAGAGGCGGAACCGGGATAGTAAACCTTCTTCACCTTGGGGTGCTCTTCCAGAAAGGCCGCTACTGCCCTACCGGTCTTGTCATGTTGTTCCATGCGCAACGCCAGCGTTTTCGTACCTCGCATCACCAACCATGAATCAAATGGCGAAAGAATTGCCCCCGCGCTGTTCTGGATGAAACCAATCCAGGCGGCATCGTCTTCATTGTTGAGCACCACTATCCCACCGATTCCATCCGAATGACCGTTTAAGTACTTCGTGGTCGAGTGGACTACGATATCAACGCCAAAATCGAGGGGCCGTTGTAGATAGGGTGACATAAACGTATTGTCGCAAACCACGCGAGCCCCAGCCCGATGTGCAATTTCGCAGACCTCCTTGAGATCAGTGACGATCATCACCGGATTCGTCGGTGTCTCGATGAAGACCATCTTCGTATTCGACTTGATCGCGGCTTCAACGTTAAGAGCATCTGCAGTGTCGACGAAGTCGAACTCGATGTTGTAGTTTGCCAGCACCTGTGTGAAAAGCCGATAGGTACCGCCATAGGTGTTGTCTGAAACAACCACGTGATCCCCGGCTTTTACAAGACGTAGCGTTGCATCGATTGCCGCCATGCCTGAGGCAAAAGCAAAGCCGAAACGAGCGCCCTCGAGCGCGGCGAGGTTTCGCTCGAGCGCGTCGCGCGTCGGATTTTGCGTGCGCGCATACTCGTAGCCTTTATGCCTGCCCAGACCGTCCTGCGCGTAAGTTGAGGTTTGATAGATGGGAACTGTAACTGAGCCGGTAGCCGAATCGGGCTCTTGTCCGGAATGAATTGCTATTGTTGCGAAGCCCATAAGTGGTAAATGGTGAAAGGTAATCTCAAGAGCAACAGGACGTCTATATCGAGGCGGCATGGTAGCCCGCAGGCTGTGTAGTGTCAAACTTGCCTCTTTTGGCGTAGTGTTCTGATTTAAACGGTAGGTAAACTATCCACTAAATCAAACTAAGCAACACTAACCTTTCTTCGTGAATTTTCGTGTTACTTAGTGGATCGTTTACCCAATTGATTCGCTAAAGCGATAGACCTCAAATTAGCACACTACCTCTTTAGCGATCAGGCGGATTGATAACGGCAATCTTGCTGCGTGCCAGCCCATCAACTAGAATACCGCCGTTCAAACCCTAATCCTGCATGAGATCCCTATTACTCGCTGTACTTGCTGCTTACGTCGTTGCTGCCATCCACTCGGTGCTGGCATTTGTTAACAAGCGCAAGGCGCTGCAACGAGTGTCCGACTGGGCTATGGCCGCCGGGTTCGTGCTCCACTTGACCGCCCTCATCGCCGACTGGGTCATCGATGGCCATTATCCGCTGTTCTATCTCCGAGAAACTCTTTCTTTTCTGGCTTGGACGCTGGTCGGAAGCTATGCCCTTGTTCGTTACCGTTACGGTGCTCTGGCTCTGGGCAGTTTCACATTACCGCTAGTTACAATCCTGGTTTTCGTGGCAATTATTGTAAAATCCACCTCAAACGGCGCAGTCGAATCCAGTGGCTTCTCTGCTACATGGCTATTCCCGGTTCACACGACGCTCCTAATATTCGCCTACGCGGCTTTCTTCGTGGTATTTGTGGCAAGCGTGATGTATCTTCTGCAGGAAAGAGAGCTTAAACTCAAGACCTTCACGGCGATCTTTCATCGTCTTCCCTCGTTAACCACAGTTAATGAGATTGCAACCAGCGCCGCCGCAATCGGTCTCGCCCTACTAACTGTTGGAATCGCCACGGGCATGGTCTGGTCGTCGTCACGCGACGGCCTTTTATGGCACAATGATCCCAAAGAGATTTTCGCCCTGCTGACTTGGCTACTCTATTTCTTGTTAATTGTTTACCGATCAACAGCACGCTGGCGTGGTCGGAGTGCGGCATGGATGGGGGTCGTGGGGTTTGCTCTCGTATTATGCACATTCTTTGGCGCGAGATTCATGGGCGGCTATCATGTCTTTGGCTGAGATAATCCGTTGACCACTCACAAAACGTAATGTCAATCATCCGCCTCGACTGAGGAATAGCTAAGTCAATGTCCATTGTTTTAGTCGGAGTCAATCATAAGACCGCGCCTGTCGAAGTCCGTGAGCTTTTGGCGTTCTCGGAAAAAGCGTGTGCAGAAGGATTGCGGACGCTTGTGGACGGCGAAGTGCTGCGCGAGGGATTGATTGTCTCCACCTGTAACCGTGTAGAAATACTGACGGCTGTCTCGAGCGAGCGATTTAAGGAAGGCCTTGAACGAATAACTGATTTCCTCAGCCGATCGCGAAGTCTCCCTCGCGAGGTGCTGGGCGAGCATTTATACAGTCACACTGAGGATCAAGCTGTTAGACACGTGTTCCGTGTAGCGTCCTCGCTGGATTCAATGGTGGTCGGTGAGCCACAGGTCCTGGGTCAGGTTCGTCGGGCATATTCGATTGCGCTTGAAGCAGGTACTGCTGGCCGCGTCCTCAATCGGCTCATACATCAGGCGTTCCACGTGGCTAAGCGGGTTAGAAATGAAACGGGGATTGCGGCAAATGCTGTTTCTATTAGCTACATGGCCGTGGAACTGGGGAAGAAAATCTTCGGTTCACTGAAGGGTCAGTCGGTGCTTTTGCTGGGTGCAGGAGAGATGGCCGAGCTTTGTGCGCGCCATCTTATCAATGCCGGAGTGTCGCGCGTGCTGATCGCCAATCGAACGGGTGATTCGTCACAACGTTTGGCAAACGAATTCGGCGGCGAGCCTGTGAACTTTGAGCGGATTGCTGAGTACCTTCCGGAGGCGGACATTGTCGTTTGCTCCACGGGCGCAGGCGAATACGTCGTGACGGCAGCAATGGCCCGTGAGGCTCTTAATCGACGACGCAATCGCCCAGCTTTCTTTATTGATATTAGCGTTCCGCGGAATCTTGATCCCGCCATTGGAGACCTGCCCAATGCCTTTGTCTTCGACATCGATGACCTCGAGTCAGTTGTTTCCTCAAACATCAGGGAGCGTGAGCGTGAAGCCGAGCGGGCGGGGTTGATTGTCGAGTCGGAGGTGATGCAGTTCCAACAAAGGCTACGGGTAATGGACATCGGCCCGACAATCGGCGCACTTCGCCGAAGACTGCAAGACATTGCCAGAGCCGAGCTGGCGCGGCAGCGCAATCGACTTGGTCCTTTAACGCCGGAGCAAGAGAGTGCGATTGAGAAGCTGCTGATTTCCACGGTCAACAAGGTCTCCCATCCTCTTATGGACCGCATGCGACGTTCCTATGACGCCGGCGATGCAGATGACTTTCAGGCCTGGCGTGAGATTCTCGACCTGGAAGACTCGCCCCCTAACCAATGAAAAACGGTCTGGTAATCGGCTCCCGTGGGTCCAAGCTTGCACTCACGCAGGCCGAATGGGTCAAAGGACAACTCTCACTCCTAACGCCGGCCCTTGAAGTTATTATCGAAATTATCAAGACAACTGGAGACGTAAAGACTGAGCCACTCTCGGTTATTGGCGGCAAGGGCGTCTTCACAAAAGAACTCGAGGACGCCTTACTAGACGGCCGGATCGATATTGCGGTCCATTCGTTAAAGGACCTTCCCACGATCATTCCGGAAAGACTCACGATTGCCGCGATCTGCGAGCGAGCGGATCCGCGCGACGCGCTGGTCTTGAGACGTGACGCCACCACCCCAGCCGGGCTGCCCGGCTGGGGACCTCAGCTTGATCAGAACGACGCAGCGCTTGGCACACTCCCTGAAGGCGCCGTCGTGGGCACGTCAAGCCAACGACGATTGTCGCAGTTGAAGCACTTGCGCCAGGACTTAATCGTGAAAGATCTGCGAGGCAATGTGGATACCCGTTTACGGAAACTCGATGAGGGTCAATACCACGCTTTGATCCTCGCATCGGCGGGGCTCCGCCGGCTTGGTCAGGAGAGTCGGATCAGTGCCTTCATACCCACTGAGCAGATACTGCCGGCTGTTGGCCAAGGCGCAATTGGCGTGGAGACGCGGGCAGACGATGAATCGACTATTAGGATCGTAAGCGCTCTCAATCATGAACCTACCTCGCTTGCCTGCACCGCCGAGCGCTCGCTCCTCCGCGCTCTTGGCGGCGGCTGCCAGCTTCCGATTGCGGGATATGCTGTCGTGCAAGGCCAGGAACTAACGCTGGAAGGTTTGGTGGCCGATCCTGCAGGCGAGGAGATTGTCAGAGATCGCATTTCTGCCCCTGCGGCCGAGGCTAACGAGATGGGCAAGCGCCTCGCAATGCGACTGCTTACTTTGGGTGCGCGTAGGTTGTTGGAACTGCACTAATACTCTCTGCTTGCCCGTCTTGTTATGATACCAAGTCAATGAGCCTATCCAGCAGAACTCCAATAGAGTCCCAGCCCGAGACTAAGCCGCTGGCCAGTCGCACTGTTGTTATCACGCGAGCCAGAGCGCAGGCGGATGAGTTTGTAGCTGAGCTTGAACACTACGGTGCGCGCATAATTATCTGTCCCACCATAGAGATCTCCGAACCCGAGAGTTACGAACGTTTGGACGAGGCTATCGACCATCTCTTTGGTTACGATTGGTTGGTGTTCACAAGTGTCAACGGAGTTGACCATTTTCTTCGACGCTTGCATGCGGGAGGACATGAAGTAGGTAGAATCGACGAGCTTAAGGTGTGCGCGATTGGTGCGGCCACCGCAGACAAGTTAAGAGATGCTCACATCCACGTGGATGTAGTGCCAGACGAATTCAAGGCCGAGGGAGTCTTTGCCGCCGTCGTTCAATACCTGGGCGGACGTGAAGGGCTTGACGGCCTAAACTTCCTGATTCCGCGCGCCGCGGTCGCGCGCGACTTTCTGCCAAAGGCGTTGACGGCGGCGGGTGCGCGCGTCGATGTGGTTGCCGCCTATCGAACTGTGCTTCCCGATAACCTGGATCGCGGTCGCATTGCCGCAATGCTGGCGGGTAGTGCGGACTGCATTGCTTTCACCAGTTCCTCCACGGTCAGGAATCTGGCCCAATTCTTCGACACGCAGGATCTGAGTGAAGCGCTCGCAGGCATCACGGTCGCTTGCATTGGCGACATCACTGCTCGAACAGCAACCGAACACGGACTGCAGACAGAGATCCAGCCTAAGCAATTCACTATTCCTGCCCTTGCTCGCGCGATTGCTGACTACTTTGCAAAACGTGATGTGTGACGACGTCTTGCCCCCGGACTTTCTAAGGATTCCCATTTGTTCTTCCGCACGGGGCCCGCAGAATACCGATCCCACTTCGTGGTAAACTGCCTGCAATGTCGTCTCGCCGAGTATTAATTATCGATTCCGATTACAAGAGCGCTGAAGCACTGGGAAAACTGGTCGCTGCATGGGGTTACGAGGCGCTCCTGGAGCCGGATGGTAGCGCGGTGATTGCTCGGATGGACGAAATTGATCCGGCAGTGATCATCGCCGTCACCGCGGCTTCCTCTGAGGACGGCTTTAGTCTCTTGCGAGAAATCCGCTCGCTCCAGCCAGACACTCCTGTGGTTCTGCTTACCGGCGACGGCTCAGTCGAGATGGCGGTAAAAGCAATACAGGAGGAGGGCGCCTATAACTATTTTGAGAAACCAGTCGATTTGAGCAGGTTGCGGATCGTTCTCGATCGCGCTGTTGAACTCGGCGAGGCAAAGCGTGAAAACGAAGTGCTGCGTCGGCAACTGCAAGATCGTGGCGCTTTCGGTGATTTAGTTGGTAATTCAGAATCAATGCGGGAGATTTATGCGCTGATTGAGCAAGTAGCGCCGTCTTCAGCTTCTGTCTTGATCACGGGCGAATCAGGCACGGGCAAGGAACTAGCCGCGCGTACGCTGCACCAAAAAAGTCCTCGCATGGGTAGACCTTTTGTCGCTATTAACTGCTCAGCCATTCCGGAAACGCTAATGGAATCGGAACTCTTCGGTCACGAAAAAGGTGCCTTCACGGGTGCGGCTGCCAGGCGAATTGGCTGCTTTGAGCTGGCAGACACCGGCACACTGTTGCTCGACGAAATCGCGGAGATGCCGGCTCTGTTGCAAGCGAAGTTGCTGCGCGTGCTCGAAGAACGCGCGATCAAACGATTGGGGGGCCAGAATGAGATTAATGTTGATGTGCGTCTGCTGGCCGCGACGAATCGTGAACCCGAAGAAGCCGTACGCTCGGGTGCCCTACGCGCGGACTTGTTATACAGGCTCAACGTATTCAGAATTCATCTGCCACCGCTGAAGAATCGCAAGGACGATTTGCCTCTGCTCGCTCAGCACCTGGTAACACAACTGGCCGATAAACATAGCCGTCCGGCCCGCTTTCTTAGTTCGGGCGCCATCAGCGCCCTGCAGTTTCATGCGTGGCCAGGGAACGTGCGCGAGTTACGAAACGTGATCGAGCGCGCCGTGATCATCTGTTCAGGAGAGCAGATCGAAAGACATCACTTTGCACCTTATCCAGTCGAGCAGCGTGAGCGACAGCGCAACGAGGATACGATTTCTTTGCCGGTCGGTACTCCTCTCGAAGAGGCCGAACGCCAGATGATCATTCGTACGCTGCAAAAGACGGGTAACAATAAGACGCGCGCCGCGGCATTGCTGGGAATCAGCCTTAAGACCATGCACAACAAACTCAATCTCTACCGCGAACGTGGTCTGCTGCCTAACGATTACGTCACTTAGAATCTCGAGGTCACTCAGTAATCTCGAGGTTATTAGTAATCTCAAGGTTAGGAAGGCGGAACCTGTCCCCGTTGAA
>JBPCIQ010000120.1:0-16936 GCA_051006135.1 Pyrinomonadaceae bacterium
CTTCCCAGACCGTAAGGTCCTTCCGCTGCGTGTTTTCAATCAGAGCTATTTCTGCGACCGCGCCGACATCAACGTCCATCCCCACGCAGGGCACTTCCTTCAGACCGGCTTGTTGCGCGGCGCGCCAGCGACGCTCGCCCGCGATAATCATCCACCGCCCGTTCGCGCGAGACGGTTTCACCAGTAGCGGCTCCAGTACACCTTTCTCGGCGATCGAAGCAGTTAACTCACCGAGGTCACCAAATTCAACGCGCGGCTGTTCCGGGTTCGGATCAATCTGATCAACTGGAATCATGCGTCCCACGGCGGCAGGCTGATGCTGCGATAATTCTTCGACGTAATGCGCGTCGTGGCGCATTTGCAGACCTGTTGGTAGTCCCCTTTTAGACACGGCTGAGTACCTCTTCGCAAAGTTTTGCATATTCGATCGCACCCGATGAGTTTGGCGCAAAGCTGAAAATCGACTCTTTGTAAGCTGGCGATTCTTCGAGTCGGACGCTCTTCGTAATAATGGTTTCAAACAATTTGGGTCCAAACACCTGGCGAATCTGCTCGTGCACCTCTCGCGCTAATGTGGTTCGCTTATCGTGGAGAGTGACCAGGACCCCGAGCAGTTCCAGGCCAGGGTTAGGGCGAGCCTTGACCTTCTCAATTGTTTCGAGCAAATCGTCCGTGCCTTCAAGAGCAAAATAAGACGACTGGATAGGGACCAATACATGTGATGCGGCAACAAGTGCGTTGACAGTAATCAATCCGAGAGTCGGCGGAGTATCGATAACAATCATCTCATACTGTTGGCGGAACGGCTCCAGCCGGTCCTTGAGACGAAACGCTGCGTCGAAATCACCGATCAGCTTTGACTCAAGCTTTGCCAGACTGATTCGAGCCGGCAGGATATCCATGTTCTCGACTGGCGTTCGGTAGATAGACTCCGCAACTGGCACCTGCCCATCCATCATCAGCTCATAACTCGACCGCTGGATTGTGAGAGGATCCAAAAAAGAGATTGAGCTGTTTGCCTGTGGGTCAAGATCCAAAAGAAGGGTACGCTTTCCGAGCCTGGCAAACGCAGCGGCCAAATTGATGGCGGTTGTAGTCTTACCTACGCCACCTTTTTGATTTGCGATCGCAATTACCATTCGCTGCACGAGGGCAAGAGGTTGGTACAGTTCGGTGTCAAATCAAGTCTCGTACTAATGGAATCTAAAATAACAACTGAACTGACCGGCATGTCTTACATCGGGAGGTCACCGGTTTCCCCAATTACGTCCGGCCACTCTTCCTCGCTGATCTGCTGCTCCTCTCCTTCTTCTTGAGGCATGGTGTTGCGAGAGGCCTGAATTACTTCCATGTCGACATAGATGGGGCAGTCCGCGCGCAGGGCCAGAGCAATTGCATCAGAGGGCCTGGAGTCAAGCACCATCCGGTTACCGTCACTCGTCCGCATTTCAATCACAGCAAAGAATGTATTGTCCCGCAAGCTGGTCACAACCACTCTCTCAACCTGAATGCCAAGTTCAATAATCAAATTCCGCAACAGATCGTGGGTCATCGGTCTGGGAGGAGCGATTTTTTCGATCTCCAGGGCAATCGCATTCGCCTCATATGCCCCCACCCAAATTGGCAACATGGTCTCGCTTTGAACATCTTTCAGGATAATAATCGGTGTGCCACTGTTAGGGTCCATCATTAGAGCTCTGATCTTAACCTCGATTTCCATACCCATCACCTCTTGCTCTAAATGCCCGGCAACATTGCGCTGACTTTTTGACCATAGAGGCTATTGGCCTTGGCTTCGGTGACCACCACATCGACGATTTTGCCTTTGTGACTGGGGTCGCCCTTGAAGTTAATCACCTTGTGACAACTAGAGTGGCCCATCATGTCTTCGTCTGATCTTGCGCTCTCCGCTTCCACCAATACGCTTACGGTCCGTCCCAGATAATTGTTGTAGATTCTACTTTGTACCTTGCGCTGATGTGCCTCAAGTTCCAGGAATCGTGTTTTCTTCACAGTCTCCGATACATCATCAATCAATTTTGCCGCTGGAGTGCCGGCGCGTTTTGAATACTTAAACAGGTAAAGACCATCGTACTCGCACTGTTCTACTAACCTCATTGTGCTTTGAAAGTGCTGTTCAGTCTCGCCGGGAAAGCCGACGATAACGTCACTAGTTAGCGACAATCTGCGCTTGGACTTCTTGATCGCCTCCACCTTGCGAACGTAATCTGCGGCAGTGTGGCCTCGACGCATGATCTTTAACACGTGATCGCTTCCAGATTGAACCGGCAAGTGAATCCAGTTGCAAAGATTAGGATATTCCTCAATCGCCGACACTATATCAGGATGGAAGTCACGGGGAAAAGATGTCGCGAACTTGATCCGTTCCATTCCAGTATCGGCAACCGCCCTGAGTAACCGGCAAAATGGAGTTGCACCCGGACTTCGCTCCAGTCCGCTCAGTGTTCTGGGGCGGTAGCTGTTCACGTTCTGGCCTATCAGGTGGATTTCTTTGTACCCAAGATCGCGCAGTCTGATCACCTCATCAATAACATCCTTTGCAGTGCGGCTAATCTCGCGACCGCGGGAGTAAGGCACAATGCAAAAAGAACAAAACTTGTTACAGCCCTCGATAATTGGTACGAACGCTACGTACTTGGAATGGCGTGCAATCGAAGAGACGTCCCATGATTCATGTTCGCCGCGCTCGCCCAAATCCATCAGGGCCTCTTCCCCGCTCTGTAGCCGCTCGATCAAGGAAGGAATACGATCCGTGGCGCGCGTTCCTATGATCATGTCAACTCCCGGTGCGTTGTCGAAAATAGAAGCGCCCTCCAATTGCGCCACACAACCCATCACGCCAATTAAGGGTTTCTTATTGCGCGACCTGCCGCGCAGATCACCAATGCGCGTGTAAACCTTCCGCTCTGCGCGCTCGCGCACTGAACAGGTATTCAACAACACAACGTCCGCAGCTTTGGCGGACGTCACAAGGTCATAGCCAGCTGTTTTTAAACCAGTGGCTGCTCGCTCGCTGTCGGCAACATTCATCTGGCAGCCAAACGTCTCTATATAAACCGTTGTCTTCATGTGGTTCAGCCACTACTCGAATGCCGCGTAGTCTACCAGAAATCATCCGCCAAACGCGATCCGGATAAAAGTTCATTCATCTGGTGAAGTCAGTAGAGACAGAATGAAATCAGCCGCGGATTTAACGCGAATAAACGCGAATCTGAAATAAAAATCGAAAACCGAGGAGACTCATGTGTGCCAGGGAGATCAGAACAGAACACTAATCAAACGAACCTACTTTTTCTTGCGGCCTTTCGGATTCGCGTTCATTCGCGTGCATCTGCGGCTGATTTCCAAACTGACCCACAACGCAAGTCCAAGCGTGCTTGACCGCCTGCTGTGTGACTAGTAGTATCCCCGTCGAGTTTTTACCTATCCCAACTGAGAGGTTCCTCATCATGTCCTTCAACAAAGTGATTCTCGTCGGAAACCTTGGCCGCGATCCCGAATTGCGTTATACGCCGCAGGGAACTCCGGTCTGCAGCTTCACCATGGCGACCAACGAGCGGCGCAAGGATAAAGCCGGCGAGATGCAAGATCAGACCACCTGGTTTAAGGTGACTCTTTGGGGACGGCAGGCAGAAACCGCCTCGCAATACCTCACGAAAGGTCGGCAGGTTTATATCGAAGGAAGGTTACGCGTCGAGGAGTACACTGACCGCGATGGCAAACCAAGGCATTCACTCGAGGTTAACGGCACAGACATGCAGTTCATCGGCGGCAGAGCAGACGAAGCGGTAGCTGCGAAACCTCCTGCCGGAGAACCTGTTGAGCGGGCCGAGATGCCTGACGACGACATTCCCTTTTGATGGGGTTTTAGAAGCAGCAGGTTCGCCGAAGCTACAGTAAAGAAATAATGGCGCTATGCTTCGCCCCAGCGGCCGAACTGCCGCAGTTTGGCGTACCGTTTGGCCAGCCGTTCCTCCTGGCTGCAACTAACCGCCTCCGCAAGACGCTCGCTCAACGCTGAATCGAGGTAACGGGCGGCCTGATCGTGGTCGGTATGTGCGCCCCCGGGCGTTTCGCTGATGATCTGATCAAAGATCTTCTCTGCATATAGATCCTGCGCTGTAAGGCGTAGCCCCGCCGCCGCGCGATCAGCGAGCCCTGAGTCTTTCCAGAGGATTGCGGCACAACCCTCAGGCGAGATAACAGAATAAATCGCATTTTCCAGCATCAACACCTGATCGCCAACTCCAATCGCCAGAGCCCCGCCCGATCCGCCCTCGCCGATCACCGTCACGATAACGGGTACTTTGAATTTGGCCATTTCCCGCAGGTTAAAAGCAATTGCTTCTGCCTGTCCCCGCTCCTCAGCATCGATTCCCGGATAAGCTCCCGGCGTATCAATTAGGGTGACTATGGGGCGCTTGAACTTCTCTGCCAGTTTCATCACTCGCAACGCTTTGCGATAGCCTTCTGGTTTAGGCATGCCAAAGTTCCGATAGCTGCGCTGCTTTGTGTCTCGTCCTTTTTGATGCCCGAGAACCATGACCGGCAGGCCATGAAAACGAGCCAATCCGCACACGATGGCCGGGTCGTCGGCAAATCTCCGATCACCATGAAGCTCCACGAATTCCTCAAAGAGACGCTCGATAAAATCCAGCGTATGCGGACGTTCAGGATGTCGCGCTAATTGCACACGCTCAAAGGCTGTCTTCGCCTCGACTGAAGACTCTGTGACGACCTCATTGATGGAAGACTTCTTATTCAGTCTGGCCATTCCCTTCCCCAAGGATTTCAGCGTTATCGGACGTAGCTGTAACCAGTGCTCTCGATTCTTAAAGTACAGCCGAGTTGCCTACAAGCAGACTCCAAACTACTCGAGCGTTCAACTCTCAACGCTGAACTGATCTTAACTCTAACCAGTGTGCCGGTATCGATCAGACATTCCAGAGCAATATCGCAGTTTCCGGGATGCGTGTTCATGACATGCAAAACCATATCAAACAAACCCTCCGGGTCGTCGCTCGACGGCAGACGCAAGACAAGGAGTTCCCGGTTTCTCAGCATATCATTCAGATTCTGCACCTGATCGACAATCACCGTAGGAGGGTTGTCCTCACTGAGTTCCAGCCGCCCGCTAATCAGAACCGCCAACTCGTTTTCAAGCAAAGCAGAATACTTACGATAGGTTTCGGGCCACAGTACGCATTTTGTTCCTCCGCCTTCATCCTCAAGACGAAGCAAAGCGAACCGGTCACCCTTCTTAGTCGTGCGCGGCTGTAAGTCGCTGATGACTCCGCCGATGCTTATTCGGGCGCCACTAGTTAGCGCTGAAAGTTCAATGGATTTTGCAGCCTTCAGACTAAGCAAAAGATCTACATAATTTCGTAATGGATGACCCGTGATGTAGAACCCCAACGCAGCCTTTTCAGCCGCGAGCATTTCGGCGCCAGTCCAGGCTTTCGTCGTGCGAGGAAGCTCTTCGATATGGGGAGCATCGCCAGAAACCGCAAACAATCCAGTCTGACCGTTTGCGCGCTCACGTTTGGCCCTCTGTGCCCTGGCCAGTGCTGGATCGATGGAACCGTGTAAGGCTGCCCGCCATTCATTCAACTCGCGTGAATGGGGTTTTAGGGAGTCGAAAGCGCCAGCGCTTACGAGGCTCTCGAAGGACTTCTTATTGAGAGTGCCTTGCTCGATTCGCTCAGCGAAGTCAAAGAACGATCGAAAAGGTCCCTGATTGCGCGCTGCCATGATTGCGTTGACAGTCGATTGTCCCAAGCCTTTGATTGCGGCTAAGCCATATCTAATGGCGCCCGCCAGGGGCGTGAAGCCAGAATAACTTTCGTTTACGTCAGGTGGTAGCAGGTCGATCCGTTGGGCTCGGAGCTCCTTTGCATACTTAAACACTTTCGCGGCGTCCTGGGCTTCGCTCGACAGAACTGCCGCATAAAAATGCTCTGGGAAGTGTGCCTTCAAGTAAGCAGTCTGAAAAGCCAGATAGGCATATGCGACGCTGTGACTCCGAGGGAAGCCATACTCAGAAAACTTGGCCATCAATGAGAAAATCTTCTCAGCTTTATCCTTCCTGATGCCCCTCTCCACAGCTCCGCTTATGAATTTCTCCTCGTGAACTACCATCTCCTCCCGTTTCTTCTTACCCATCGCTCTGCGCATCAGGTCCGCTTCGCCCATGGTGTAGCCGGCAAGTTTTTGAGCTAGCTGCATGATCTGTTCCTGGTAGACCATGATCCCATAGGTGTTGCTTAAGGTTTCCTTCATCTCAGGTACCAGGTAACGCACAGTTTTCTTCCCCAAGTGTCGCTGGATAAACTCATCGACCATTCCGCCATCAAGGGGCCCAGGTCGATAGAGGGCATTTAGAGCGGACAAATCCTCAACGTCCTTGGGCTTAAGCTTTCTGCAGATTTCCTGCATGCCTGAGGACTCAAACTGAAACACGGCTTCCGTACGACCTTCACCGAAAACCGCTAAAGTCTTTTCATCGTTAAGCGCTATATCCGACCAGTTAATCTCAATGCCAAGCAAAAGCTTAACGCTGCTTAAGCAGTCATTTATAACGGTTAGGGCGGTAAGCGCTAAAAAGTCCATCTTAAGCATGCCCGTCTTTTCGAGGTCAGACATGACATACTGAGTGGTAACTTCATCCTTACCGGAAACCGCAATGGGTATTAGTTCCTGCAGTGGTAAAGGGGATATGACTACACCGGCGGCATGGACCGAGGAGTGACGTGCGCATCCCTCCAATCGCTGGGCGATCTCCATTAATTCTTTGACCTGCGGATTGGTCTCAATTTCTTTCTTTAGGTCAGGCACTTGCTCGAGGGCCTGTGCCAGGCTGACATTTCTGCCACGAACCGGCGGCGGTATTAGCTTGGCAATCCGTTCGACCTCTGAATAAGGCATGTCCAGGGCCCGGCCGACGTCTTTGATGGCCGCCCGCGAAGCGAGCGTTCCAAACGTGATGATCTGGCAAACGGAATCGCGGCCGTAGAGATCTGCAACGTGATTAATTACCTCACCTCGGCCTCGCACACAGAAGTCAATGTCAATGTCTGGCATAGATACGCGGCCCGGGTTCAAGAAACGCTCGAATATGAGGTTGTACTCGAGGGGGTCTATGTCAGTAATCTGCATGCAGTAAGCGACGAGGGAACCTGCGGCTGACCCTCGTCCAGGACCAACAGGTATGGAGTGCTCTTTCGCGTATCGAACGAAGTCCCAGACAACGAGGAAGTAACCGGCGAACCCCATCTGCTTAATCATGGCTAACTCGCTGGCGAGGCGGGTCTGATAATCGGATAGATTGTGCTTGAGCTTATTTCGAGATATCTGCCTCTCCCATACGGTCTGGCGGCGACGCTCGAAACCTTCCCTGACAACTTTCTCGAAGTACTCGTCCGGCGAAAGGGCCGCATCAGAATTGGGTATCGGGTAGTTAGGGAGGTGGTTGATGTTTGCAGGTAGTTGTAGATCGCAGCGGTCCGCGATTTCGGTGGTGCGGGTCAAAGCTTCAGGAAGTTCGTTGCCAAAAATGCGCCACATCTCTTCCGGAGAGCGCACGTAGAAGTTCGGGGTAGGATACCGCAGCCGGTTAGTCTCATTGACCGTCTTTGCGGAGCCAATGCAAAGCAGTACATCGTGAGCGCGAGCATCGTCGGGCCGCAGATAATGCGCATCGTTCGTGGCCACCAGGGGAACGCCAGTGCGCCTTGAAAGCTCGACAAGTGGTTTGCGGATTCTATCCTGCGCCTCAAGCCCGTGTTCCTGTATCTCAAGAAAATAATTACCTTTCCCAAGAATTTCTTCAAATTCGATCGCAGCTGCGGCAGCCTCGTCAAACTTCTCGCGCACGAGCATTGCTGACGGTATGCCAGACAAGCAAGCTGAGAGGGCAATGATTCCCTTACTGTGTTCAGCCAGGAGTTCCTTGTCGATCCGCGGCTTGTGGTAGAAACCTTCGGTATAGGCCTTGGAAGTAAGACGGACCAGATTCCGATAACCTTCTAAGTCCTTGGCCAGCAGTATCAAGTGAAAATTTGCTTTTTCACCGGGCGCTCCCGCCGATCGATCAGTTCGATTGCCCCGGGTGATATAAGTCTCACAGCCAATTATTGGCTTCACACCGTGGCTTTTCATGGAGTTATAGAAGGAGATGGCCCCAAACATGTTGCCATGGTCGGTCATGGCGCACGCGGGCATAGCGAGCTCCTCAACACGTTTAGCAAGAGGTTTGATTTGTACAGCGCCGTCGAGAAGGCTGTAATCAGTATGTAGATGGAGATGAACGAATCTTTGATCCAGCATAGTGTGCAGAGGTCGATTGATTAAAATTCCCACTGAGGCGACGAGCAGGAACGAACTTATGATTTTAATCGATCGCGCACACTATAGCACGCGAAGTCGTGACGATGACGCCTCGGTAAACAGTGTGCTAATCAGAAGCTTAATAACGCCAGGTAGTGCTGCCGCTTCGACACCATGACAGAGTCTTACCTTTAAATGCGCCGGGAAGAAAACGTCAAACCTTCAGCCTCATCACTCCCACTCAATCGTGCTCGGTGGTTTTGAGCTGATGTCATAAACGACTCGGTTTATTCCCCTGATTTCCGATACTAATCTGGCTGAGATACGAGCCAGCACATCTTGCGGGAGCCTTGCCCAATCAGCTGTCATTCCGTCAACACTCGTTACCGCTCGAATCGCAACAACTCGTTCATAGGTGCGCTCATCTCCCATTACCCCCACGGTTGAGATTGGCAACAGCACGGGGAAAGCCTGCCACACCGAATGATAAAGCTCAGCAAGCCGCAACTCCTCATCAAGGATTCTGTCTGCCGCCTGCAGCAATCGGATTCTTTCCTCAGTTACTTCACCGATTATCCGTACCGCTAAGCCCGGACCGGGAAATGGGTGTCGTGTAAGTATCTCCTCGGGTACTGCTAGTTCCCTTCCCATCACGCGCACTTCATCCTTAAAAAGCTCTCTGAGCGGTTCAATCAGACGCAAGGTCATCTTCTCCGGCAAACCGCCGACATTGTGATGGCTCTTAATGATCGAGGACGGACCGCGTACAGAAACAGATTCAATTACATCCGGATAGAGAGTTCCCTGGACCAGATACGTGACATCACCTAACCTCTTCGCTTCCTGCTCAAAAACATCAATGAATATTTTACCAATCCGTTTGCGCTTTTCTTCCGGATCTGTGACCCCCTTCAGCGCATTCAGAAATAGGTGACCTGCACGAACCCCGACGATATTAAGTTTCATACCCTGCTGCAGCAGGGCAAGTGTCGACTCGAACTCCCCTTCTCGCAACAAACCGTTGTCCACAAAGATACAGGTCTGCCGCGCCCCAACGGCGCGATGAACCAGAGCTGACGCAACTGTTGAATCAACACCTCCTGATAGGCCGGAAACGGCTCGCCCTTTGTCGCCCAACTGATCGCGAATCCTGGCAATCTGTTCCTGGATGACCGCTGCCGGCGACCAGTCGCCCCGACAGCCGCAAACAGAGAAAAGGAAATTACGCAGCACCTGAGCGCCCAGCGGCGTATGCGCGACCTCAGGATGAAACTGAACTCCGAAGATCTGCCGAATTACGTCCTCAATGGCATTCAGCGCATCATCAGTGACCGCAGTGACATGAAATCCGGGTGGGACAGCGGTCACATGATCGCCATGGCTCATCCACACATCCATTTCCGGGGGCAGCCCCTTAAATAGGAGACTATTTGGGTCAACTATTCTCAGTCTGGCATAGCCGAATTCACGGCTCGACGAGGGCTTTACCTCACCGCCCATGTCGCAAGCCAGAACCTGCAGGCCATAGCAGATTCCCAGCACAGGGCAGTTAACAGCTTGCTGCAGGTTTGGCTCGGGTCGTGGTGCGCCTTCCTCGTAAACCGAGGAGGGACTGCCTGACAGAATCACGCCCTTGGGGCGGTAAGCAGTGATTTTGTCGGCAGTTGAACTAAAGGGAAGAATCTCGCAGTACACGCCGGCCTCGCGCACACGACGGGCTATCAATTGTGTATATTGCGATCCAAAGTCGAGTATGATGATGGTCTCGTGCTGGAAATTGGTCGTGAACAAAAGTGACCTCTTAATTGTTTGGTGCGTCTAACGCTCAGCGGAAGCCGATTATACTTTTGGAACCAGATAACTCAAAACCAGTGGCTTTGTTGCTTTTAGGGTAGTTACCGTTTTTGATAAACGGATGGGGAAATCATTTTGTCCAAGAGAACCTATCTTTTAATGTGCATCGCAGTGGCGTGTAGCTTTGCTCCACGGATCGGTGAAGCTGCGATGCCTACCGTTCAGGTTGCCTTATCTCAACCTTTAACAATTCGCTGGCGGTACGCTTCTGATCTAACAGTCAACCTTACCCCCACATTCGATGGAGAACGAATCTATCTTCCTCTTGCTGGCGGAACGCTCGTCTCGCTCCAGGCAAAAGACGGACAACTCAATTGGCTTGCAGAAATGGGAGGAGAACTTTCTGCGTCGCCGGTAGCCGATGATCGAGGCGTCTATGTTGCCTCGGAGATAGAAGGGGAGAGTGGAAAGCCCGAAGCTGTGGGTCGACGTGCTACGGGAACGATCAGAGTTGTCGGTCGTGAAGGTGGTGTCACGTTATGGATGCGGACGCTCGCAAGGCCTCTTCGTGGGTCGCTGACCATTAGCGGAAACAAACTTCTAGCTGCTGGTGGTGAAGGGCGAATTTATGCCTTCGACAAAGGGACTGGCGAGATCCTGTGGTCAGTGTATTCCGGAGGCAGCTTCAATTGTTGGCCTGTTGTCTCGGGTGGTCTCGTCTATGCCGGAAGTGAAGACGGTAGTCTACTAGCACTTGAGGAGGCGACCGGCAAGATCCTCTGGCGATACCGGACTAAAGGTCCTGTTCGGGGTCCGGTCGCCGTCGTGAACGGCGCAGTCTATTTTGGATCGGGTGACGGGTATGTCTACGCAGTTAACTCCGCGAACGGGCGTTTGCTCTGGCGCAAACGGACCGGTGCAGCGGTTCAGGCAGTTGCATCTGTGCAGGACGCCCTGCTCGTAGCGTCGTTAGACAACTTCGTGTATCGATTTTCCTTGAACGGCGCTCGAGTGTGGAAACGGCAGTTGGCGGGACGAATTGCTTCGCAACCGTTGACAGCCACGGATGGCGCATTGTTTACGCCGCTTGCGAGCCCGGCTGGCGTGGTCCTCGGTCTGCGTGATGGACGCCAGATCAATTCGCTTCCCACCGGCGAAGAGATAACAAGGTCCGCCTCACCGATAGCCGTGGGCGACGCGGTGCTCCTGACCACCGAACACGGGTTGCTCGCGTTTGCCCAACCACGGGAAAGTCAAAACCGCGCAAGCCGGTAATATTGCCTTGCAGGCAAAGACAAACACTTAGGTGTGTTTTGCCTGAACCTTTGCATCGCTTAGGTCCGAACGCTTGCGGAACCCAACTACTATGCGCGAGAGCAGCCCATGCAGAATGTACATGACGACAAGAGCCAGCAGAACATATCTTGAGTAGAGAAAAATTAGCATTCCCACCCCGACCGCAAGGATGATGGTCCGCATACTGCGGCTGCGAGTTCCCACCGTCTTGAAACTTGAGAAGCGAAGCGTGCTGATCATCAGTAAACTAAGAAGTCCAACTAACGCCATCAGGAGCAGGGAGTAAACTTGCGCTCGCTCTGGTCCATAAAGGACCAAAGGCAGGGGTGCGAAATGAATTACCGCGGCAATCAACCCGCCCGCCACCGGGATAGGCAGGCCCACAAAGCTCTTCTTATCAACTTTTATTGTGCCCTCAGCCAGGATTCGAGGACGGGAAGCCTGAACATTGAACCGCGCCAGACGAAACGCCCCGCACATCAGATACATGAATGAAAGAAACCACGCAAGCCTGTGTAAATCGGTGCCTTCTTCCAGGGTCCCGCCATAACCCCACACGTAGACCAGGACTGCAGGAGCCAGGCCGAAAGTCACTACGTCGGCAATTGAGTCAAGCTGGATCCCAATCTCCGAAGTTGTTTTTGTCATGCGTGCGATTCGGCCATCAAGCATGTCGAAAAGAACCGCCCAGCCAATAGCCTTGGCAGCGTTATCCAGGTAGGTGGCAGCGTGCATCAGATCCTGGTTAGGACCGGTGCCAATAAACTGGAAACCGCGAGCCGCCGCCATCACGGCATAGAAACCCATGCCAATGTTTGCTGCTGTAAAGACTGACGGAATCAGGTACACACCCTTGCGCAAGCCGCGCCGCTCCGGGTTTGTGTTCCGTTGTTCGTTTTCCAAATGTAGTGCGCCGATCATCGCATCCTTCCAATAATTGTCGTCCCGCCTTGCACCCGCATGCCTTCACGAACCAACACTTCCACGCTTCCCGGCACGACAACATCTGTTCTGGAGCCGAACTTAATCAACCCAAATCGTTCGCCCCGTTTGACTTGTTCTCCGCTATGCTTCCAGCAGACGATTCGTCGCGCGAGGATCCCTGCGATCTGCTTACAAACGATGGTAATTTTGTCGCCTTCGATCGTGAGGGCGTTCTGTTCGTTTACCAAGCTTGCGCTCTCATCTGTAGCCATCAGGAATTTTCCTTTAGTGTACGAGACATCGGTTATCCGGCCCGCAATCGGCGCCCGATTAATGTGAACATCCAAAGGTGATAGGAAGATACTAATCAGCGTGGGTGAGTCGTCGCGGCCAGCCGCCAGGGACGCTATCCGCGTCACACGGCCGTCTGCCGGGGCAACTATGACGTTTGGATCCGATGGCAGTTCACGTTCCGGGTCGCGAAAGAAGTAAGCCATGAAGGCAGCCACAAGGATAAAAAACAACCCCACGTACCAGTAACCGAGCCCAACTAAGATAACTGCCAGTAAGGTAGGCGCCAGAATAAATGGAATTCCGTCGCGAACGATTCTCAACTATTCAATCGCTCCTTTGACTGCATAATTAAGTAAGAAAAGGACCCTATGAAAAAGGGGACGCGTGCTCTGGAATTCCACGTCCCCAATCAACCGGCGCCGAAGAAGGTTACTTCGCCAGAGGAATTAATGGCTCAGGCTCTGATTTTTCTGGTATTGCAACATCAGGGAATACATCTGATCTTTAAGAGCCAGCTTCTTTTTCTTCAGCGTAATCTCTTCCAGTTGTTCTTCGTCATTAGGATATGCCAGAGCTGAAAGCTCGCTTAGTCGTTGTTCGTATCGAGTGTGCTCCTTGGCTAATTCGCGAAACTCAGGGTCACGATTCATCAACTCTTCCTTAAGCGTTTCTGTGGGTGTAATGTCCATTTTCGCGCATGTCTCCTTTCAGACGATTGACTGGTAATTGGAGTGGTGGAGGTGGTAGTCAAGAAGCGCCTCCAGGAATGTTCGGACACGAAAAAATGGTAGCCCAATTAACACCGCGAATCAAGCGTTCCGCTCGAGGGCGAGACTCATAATGACCGCATCTTCCACCGGCCCGGAATAATAGTTGGGCCGTCGCCCGACTGCAAGCAGGCCACATTTTTCATAAAGCGCCTGAGCCCGAGAGTTTCCCGCGCGAACCTCCAGAAATGCAGCGGTCGCCTTCAGGTTTCTCCCTTCCTGCAAAACGCGGCTTAACAGGTCGCCGCCGATACCCTTGCGGCGATATGCGGGTCTTACCGCGACGTTGTTTATGTGCAGTTCACGGGCCGCCAGCCGGGCGACAATGTAGCCAGCGATATTATCGGTCTTCAGTTGTTCGAGTGGATGGGCCACACGGGCGACGAGCATTAGTTTCCTATTATTACCTTGCAGCTCCGCGTAATATGCCGCCCAGCCCCAGCGGCTCAGGTTGGAGTGCTCTTCAATTTCTACAACCTCGAGCAGATCATGCTCAGTCATCTTTGAGATGGTAACCTTCGCCGAAAACTCCGTTGCTGTTGATCCTGTTATTGGCATTTCAGCTCAGCGTCGGACGGACGCACGTAAAGTGCGGTCAGATAAGGAGGGGTCACCACTTCTCCTCGCTTCCATTGCTCAAAAGACAGCGCAGCGACGTGTTCGCCGAGATTCAATATCTCGGGCGCCAGAGTCCAGCATTGCCGCAACTCCTCTGTAGGAGCAATTCCTTCGGCTCCAAATTCAATACCTTTCTCTTGGGCATGATCTCTAAGGAGGTCTCGCTGGATCTGGGCGCCCGCCCCGGCCCATCGCAGGTTCGGAATAGCACCATACCTATCGATCACCCCAAGCAGCGATAAATGAGCAGGGGCGTCAATTTCTGTAACAGACCCATCGGGTGAAACTGAAAACAGTTGAGCAAACATCTCTCCGCGGCCGGCGGGCAAAAGCGCGATCGTGGCGCTCGACGGACCTGCAGCGCGGCCCACGGCCCGAAGCGTGGGGATCCCGACACAGGGTCGTCCGAGGGTGGCTGCAAGAGCGTTGACCGTAGCAATGCCAATTCTCAAACCAGTGAAACTTCCCGGTCCCGAAGCCGCAGCGAAGAGATCAACATCACTAAGAAAAACATCCGCTCTTTCAAGACATTCAGCAACCTCGAGCAAGAGCCTGTTGGAGTGTGAGATGTGCAGGTCTCCAGTAAGGGCAGCGAGTACATAATCGCCTCGCGTAACGCAGACACTCCCCCCCAAAGTAGCGGTTTCCACGCTTAAAATCAGAGGTTGGTTATGCACTGAGAGCACTGGGTAGCTCTTCATCTCTTAAGCCGAAGTAGTCGCCGCTATTTACTGGGCCATTCCTTTTACTCGTCCTGATTGCCAGTTCCAGACCATCGCCGTAGAGCAGAAGAGTGTTGACATTAACAGCGGAATTAAACCCAGCCGCGGCCATTTGTGGTTGAGTAACCCGGTACCAACCGTCCTTCTTGATATAAATCTTCAGACCAGGCTGAGCCGCAATTGCCCACTGATCTTCTACCGACCCGTTCAATAAAATCGGTTGTTGGTTTTGCTGGATCTGCTCTTGAGCGGATACTCTCGCACAGCGGCGGCTTCAGAGTTTTCTGTTTCAGAAGCGAACGCACTGCTGGAAGCGATCGTGTTCATCAGCAGCGGACTGGAACCCGAAAGCCTACCTTTCCACAAGGGTCTGATTGCTTCGTGGACTCTTGTCTTACCATCCAAGCTGACTGACTCGACGTAGTAAGTGGAATCCGGTGTGCCATTGCGATCAAGCCAGGAATAGGAATAGCCGCCGCGCAGGAGCGACTGATCACCGGCAGTAAACACGGAGCCAGGTATGATTTCGCTGTTTACTCGCGTGCGTCGCCTGTTTCTTAGGCGGTATACATTGAAGCCAAGGTTTTCTTTTTCAAATCTGCTGTTCCATTGCAGCAAAACACCTTGGTCTGAACCCATAGCTGCAACTGAAGTGTGATCGCATCGCCGGTTTCTTGTCGGCCTTGAGTCGCAATGATTGGTTGGCTGGTCCCGGGTGAGGCGACGGTTGGAAAGGACGGAAGTATCGCGAGGACTAGGGAAACAAAGGACGCCAAAAGGCGTCGCTGACGTCCAAAATTTCCAATAGGAGACTTCATCCGCACTATTAGAGAAAGCTAAAACTGGGGAGACGCTTGACCGGTGCCGCGCAAACTTCGATGGATGCCTTTATAGCATAATTCTTTACCGGGCATGTAGGGATTAGCTCCACCAAGGGATTAGCTCCACCAACGCGGCACTCATCCAAGAGTATTTGACCGGTGGAAGAGGAACTCTGCTGTACGCAGCGCGCAGTTGCCAAGCTGGTAGGGTAAACGCGGAAAACCATTAAACTCGCCATTAACACTAACGGTCGCAATGATCGGATTCGGCCAGCGTGCGCGCAGACCCTTTAGTAAACCTCTCGGGCTCTTCAAGTAACTTGCCATCGGAGCGGGATGACTCATGGGCGGCTGATTGATGGCAACCGGGGACGCCCATTGTCGCAGTACATTGCTAACCAACCATCGTGGAAGCTTTCTTAACCTGTAGGGCTTTGGCAGTGAATCTATGTCGGCATCGAGTAACTCATGCGCGAGATGGATCGCGCAGATAACCCAAAGAGCACGAGTCTTGTTCCCACCCAGACAAATGTCCCAACTAAACTCCTGCGGCAGTGATTCGATGGCCGCTCCGATATCGCAAAGCCAGAGCGGGCGCCAAGCTCCATGTTTTAAGAGATGAATAGCCAGCAAAGCAAGATGATCCTCGGGGCCCATAACCCGAATCTTCTCTATGCCCAAATCCACTAGTTGGGATCGGGCGAAGAGTTCTTCGAAGCTTCGGGATTCCAGTTCAGAAAAACGCACGTGCGGATCGACCCAACAATCTTTCGCTTCGGAGCTTGCCAGAATATTTTTTGCGGTGTGGAAATGTTCCCGCCGGAAGCAAAGATCTATATCGCCATAAGGGCGAAGCGCTCGGTCGGGATAGAGTGCGGCTGCCAGCCACCCTTTCACTAAAATGGCATCGACAGAGGCCTGGCGCAGCAGGCGGAAGATCTTTTCGATCTTTTCCTCGTGGATGGCTGACCGAAGAGCTTGGACCCGGTATGCCTGGTGGAGCATTTTAGCGGACGGCGTGGAACTCAAGTTTGTCTGCCGCACACGCCACCAACCCAGGGCCGCCGAGCCTGATGAGTAAAGCAGTGGCGTCGCTGCGTCCAATTGAGCTTCGGAGATGCCTACAGGCGGCGGAGGTAGTCTTCTCCAGGACCCTACGAGAATCGCTGATAGCAGGCTCGCTCGGGAGAGTCTGAGGTTTTTCATAACCGAATGACTAATGCTGAGAACTAAACCACTATGCACTGAAAGTGCATAGGTTGCGCTGGGACTGAAAGTCCGACTCATTCCATGATGAACGTGTCGCTTTGTTGGTTTGATGGATGACGATGATGCTCCAAATATTCTTGTACCG
>JBPCIQ010000121.1:0-15882 GCA_051006135.1 Pyrinomonadaceae bacterium
GGACCACCGCCTCGTTTAGGCGAAGATGAAGCGGGGGTAAAGTCGGCCGGAGGATATCTTTGCTGACGATCAGCACTGACTACCGTCTATGAAATTCGTTGACACATCACAAAATCTACGGGCCCGCCTTTTGGCTATTCAGGTAGTGATTGGTCTCTTGCTCACAGTTCTGGCAGTCAGGCTCTATGTTTTGCAAGTCGCACGCGGACAGCACTACGCCGAAATCGCGCAAAACCAGCGCATCAGACTGTTGCCCATTCCTGCACCGCGCGGAATCATTTTTGATCGCAACGGAGCTCCGCTCGTCAACTCGCGGCCAATCTACAACGTGATTCTCTCACGAGAAGATGTGAAAGATAAGGACCTTAGTTCACTGACGAAACCCCTGGCAGAAGGTCTCGGCATCGATGCCGAGCTATTGCGGGAGCGTTTTGAGGAGATTAAGTCGCTACCCGCTTTCGAGTCGATCCCTGTGAAACTGGACGCCACGCCCGGAGACATAGCATGGGTAGAAGCTCGCGAGCTGGAATTCCCCGAGTTGCGCGTCGAGCAACAGCCACAGCGCAGTTATCCACCGAACGGGTTGTTGGCTCATGTGCTGGGCTACGTTTCAGAGGTGGGCCCGGAGCAGTTGAAACAGTCCGCTCTTAAAGAGAGGGGTTTAAAGCCTGGTGATTTTGTAGGTCAAAGCGGCCTCGAACAAATCTATGACGAAACTCTGCGCGGGCGGGATGGTTACCGCAAAGTTGTCGTCGACAGCCGCGGCCGAATCCAGGATGAGATTGAAACGGTTCCGCCACAACCTGGTCAGGACATCATCACGACGATTGATCTCGATCTGCAAATCGTGGCGGAGGAGCAACTCCGCACTTCAGCAACAAAACGCGGCGTGCTGGTCGCCATTGACCCGAACAATGGCGAAGTTCTCGCGCTCGCATCCGCGCCAACCTTCGATCCCAATCTCTTCTCCCAGCGCATTAGCACGAGAGGCGGCCGCGCTGAGTATGCTGCATTGCTAAACGACCCGGACAAGCCATTGATCAACCGCGCAGTGCAGAGCCGCTTTCCGCCAGGCTCGACCTGGAAGATTCCGATGGTCACAGCGGGATTACAGCAAGGAGCGATCACAATAGCGCATTCTAACATCGTTTGCGGCGGTGGCATTCAGATTGGAAACAAGTTCACGCGCTGCATGGGCAATCACGGCACGCCGGATCTTGGGATGGCCATCACCAAGTCCTGCGACGGCTACTTTTATCGCCTCGGCTTGAAGATGGGCATTGACGGCATTGTTGCGATGGTCGAGGAATTTGATCTCAACAAACGCAGCGGTATTGATCTCCCCAACGAAGTTATTAGTTGGACACCATCACGCGAGTTTAAGAGACAAAGACAGCCAGACAATCCCGAGTGGACGGACATTGATACAGTTTATGCATCTTTTGGCCAGGTCTACGATGTGGTTACGCCGATCTCCTTGCTGCGAACGGTCGCAGCCATCAGTGTGGGTGGCAAGATGTATGTACCGCATTTGTTCAAAGAGGCCAAAGCGCTGGGAAACCCCGGAAGTCCGGATTATCGTCCTGGCCGTACCTACGAGCCGCTGGATTCATCACGTCCGAACCCTAAGGAGCTCCCACTCCCGGAGGATATTCACCACGCTGTGATGGAAGGAATGTGGGGAGTTGTGAATAACGGCGGCACCGGTGCCGGTATTCGCATGGCTGGTTTTGATATCGCGGGCAAGACAGGGACGGCACAAGTCGTGGGCCTGGGCAAAGATATCGGCAAGAACAAGGACCATTCGTGGTTTGTCTCGCATGCGCCGGCTTACAAGCCTGAGATTGCTCTGGTAGCGCTGATCGAAAACTCCGGTTTTGGCAATCAGCATGCCGCCCCCGCTGTCCGCAAAGTTTACGATGTCTACTATCGCAAGACGCGCCACGAAGAACCGCCTGGCGCCGTTCCAGTCGCGAAGTTGAAGAATCCAGCGCCACTGAAAGTGCAAGAGACGCAGATAGCTCAAAGGCACTAATGCCAAAAGGTGAATAATGCGCCAGACCAACGCGACCAGGAGCAAAACTTAGCAAATGTGATTCCGACCACCTGATACAGAACCACTGATTCAATGTCAGCAATTTTAGAAAAACAATCCCTCAGAGATTTTGACTGGCTGTTAGCAGTATTGGCGACAGGAATCGTGTGTTTTGGCACGATACAGATTCGCTATGCACAGCCGCTCGAACCTTACTGGGTGAAACAACTAATTGGGCTGGCCATTGCATTGGTGGCCATGATTGCTGTTGCCTTTACCGATTACCGTAGGCTACTGAACATGGCGCCTGCCTTCTACTTTTTCGGTCTGATACTGTTGGTGTTGGTTCTGATTCCCGGTATTGGTCTTAAGATCAACGGCCAACGCGCCTGGATCAAAGTTCCTGGAATCGGACAATTTCAACCGTCGGAGTTTGTCAAAGTAACGACCGCAATGATGCTGGCGCGATACTTTGGGAAGCATCGCGTGCAGACACTATCTCTCAAGGAGATAGTTATTGGAGGTCTCATCCTGGGGCTGCCAATTATTCTAATCTTGCTTGAGCCCGATGTCGGCTCAGTTATTACCTACTTCCCAATCCTGTTTGTCGTTCTCTTTCTCTCAGCGATACGGGTACGCCTTGTGCTCGGTGGACTGGTTTTGGCTTTGGTGATGCTTCCCGTTGCTTATTGGGTTGGTGTGAAGACTCAGTTCGTAAAGAGCTACCAGCAGGAACGCATCAATGTCATCCTCGATCCTGAAAAAGCGGATCGCCGCGGTTTTGGCTACAACACCTGGCAATCGATTCTGACGGTTGGTGAAGGCGGCCTGCTGGGCACCGGTGCAAACAAGGAGCATTCGCAGAGTAGTTTGAAGTTTCTGCCCGAGCCGCACACAGACTTCATCTTCGCCGTGACCGCGGGCAATACGGGTTTCATCGGTTGCATCCTGGTATTGCTAGCCTACGGGATCCTGCTTTCACGCTTGATCACCGGTGCGCGTCGGGCGCCGGATCGTATGGGTATGCTGGTGATCATGGCGATTGTCGGTGGACTCATGTTTCAGATATTCATCAATATTGGGATGGAGCTCGGCCTTCTACCTGTGATCGGAGTGCCGCTACCCCTGATGAGTGCAGGCCTGGCGTCTCTTATAGCCACGTTCATCGCGATCGGTTTTGCGATCAGTGTTCAATTGCGTCGGTTTGTGAATTGAGCGGCGGGTTCGGCATTTACCCTGGACCGGGTCGTGTTCTGCTTGGCATCAGGACCTAAACCCGTCCGTGTTTCGCGTTTCCAGCCGCTTCGGTTATACTCGCCATAGCTCGCCTGCCGGAAGTTTTTTATTTCGGTGCTGCACTTGAACCGAACTCAGCACGAAAAGCCATCAATAACGTTTTCCGTGCGCCCGACCGGCGAGACCGGATTTTCGTGGCCGTCCGGCATGACGACCCTACTACTAATTTTTATCGAAGCCGCTCGCGTAGTCCAATGGCCTTCAAAAAGCGTGCGCGCAAGGGATGTTGAATCCCTTTGAAGTCCAAACGGAAGCGGAACAGGTTTCGAGCACATAAGAGCGTGCTCCTTGAGCCGATTTGCTCTCTTAGATTTAGTGGCGAATGTGCTCCCTTTCGCAAAGGTTGCGTGTTGCACGCCCGGCGACGGCAGTCAGGCTTTCTGTTGAATAGTTCCAATGACCGTCGCGCTGTCGGCGGAATCAGTCCACGCTCGGATACTAACGGGCGCCGGCTCCGAAAGACTCGCCACTGGCCAGTGGGCAGTTTATTCTTAAACTTGCCCGAACCTTGGCCAGGAATTTCCCTCGATTCAAATCGCTGCGGGATGATTTCTCATCTCGCTTTTCCCATGCCAAGCACGCGCCTCGCTCTCGAGCTCGACGGCTGCGTTGCTTCGGCGAATTCACCATTTAAAAGAATGTTAGCTGCGGGCCGGCAGAGGTCACGGATCGGGGAAAGGTCATTGACGTACCCCAGAATACCGTCGAGCAAATCACTGCACCTGCGGACAACGTTGCAGGAGACAAAAGTTACAGCATGGCAAAAGAACTAATCGTAAGCATCAACGGGCGCGAAAAGAAGATCGCGATCATCGAGAACGATCAGGTTACCGAGTTTTACATCGAACGCGGAGAAGACAACCAGGGTATTGTGGGTAATATCTATAAAGGGCGCGTGATGCGCGTTCTTCCAGGTATGCAGTCAGCCTTCGTGGATGTCGGGCTGGAACGTGACGCATTTCTTTACGTCTCTGATTTCTTCGACGAAGAGGAAGAGTTTGAGCGCATAGTGATCGACAAGGCGAAGAAGGGCGAGACAGATGCTGGACGAGCCGCAGCGGAGCAAATTGCCCTCGGCCGCGTGGAACGGGAACATCGTATCGAAGTTACCCACGAGCGTGCTGAACCACTTCGCGAAGCGGAGCAACAGGCTCCGCCAGGCGAGACAGAACAACCAACTGAAAGTGGCGATGCAGCGCGGCGACGTGGTCGTCGTGGGCGGCGCCGCGGACGCCCGGATGGCCCGAACGATCAATTCGTTAAGAGCGTTGCCGAGCCTGAGGTTGAAGAGTTTCAGACACCGTTTGTGGTAAATGATCCCTCGATCACCAGAATTGTCGATGAGGAGGAGACCGCTGCTAACGGGGAGATGTTCAAGGATGCCCGCCTACAGGAGAGAATTTTTGATCAGATTCATGCGAGGGAGTTTAACCTCGAGGATGATTTTCGCACTGCTGAAGTCGGATCGGTTCTCTCAGCAGACAGTTATCGGGACGCTTCCTTCGAACGCATAGATGACAGCGACGTGTCTGAGGAGAGCACAAAGACCGCTCGCATGAAGGAGCCGATTGCCGCACGCGTGGAAAGCTTTGTTGATAGGTTCGAAGACGCCACTATTCAAGGTGGCTCCTTCGAACGAGTGAGCGATGACGAAGAGGCGGAGCAAACTCAAACCGTTGTCACACGTCGGGACAAAAAGGAGATTGGCGGATCCAGGGCTGGAACGCGCGCTCGAGGAGAAGGAGCCGCAGCCGGTCGAAAGAAACCTGGCGCCGCAAAGCCTGCCACAAGCAAAAGCACTAAGACAAGAACAGCGAGCAAGAAAACTTCTACCAAAGGGCGGGCTAAGAGTGGGGGGAGTCCAGCAGAAGCCAGTACCGACGCCGACTCAGATGCGCAGCCTCAAGATGCTGCCGCCCGCGTTACGGGCGGTCGCTCGCGTGGTGAGTTCGCCACACGCCGCGGTGGCCGCAGACGACGTCGCCCCACTGCCAAAGCAAAGCCCACCGGTGCCGTGGGGGAGGCCGCCGAAAACGGAAAGGACGAAGAACCGGAAACTTCCAAGCCCATTGAAGAGGCCAAACCAGTTGTTTCTGTCGTGCAGCCAGTAGCTTCAGAGCCGGTGGATCGCGAGAGGACCCAGAGCTCGCCGAATTATCGTGGCTCTTCACGTCGAGACCGTCAACAACCCACGATCACGGATCTTCTTGACGAGGGACAGGAGATACTCGTTCAGATCGCAAAGGAGCCAATCGCAAAGAAGGGCGCCCGCATCACTTCCCACATCGCGCTGCCGGGACGCTTCCTGGTCTACATGCCTACCGTCGAGCACGTGGGCGTATCCCGAAAAATAGAATCCGACAGCGAGCGACACCGTCTGCGCAAACTAATTCAGTTGATTCGCGCGGAAGAAGACATACCATCAGGCGGTTTCATAGTCCGCACAGCAGGAGTTGGGATTAGCGAGAAGGACTTGCGCGAGGACGTGCGCTATTTGGTTAAGACATGGCTTGACATTCGCGCCGCCGCTGAAAAATCGAGGCCTGCCACCCTGGTCCATCGCGACCTCGATCTCGTTCAGCGCATTCTCCGTGATCAGTTGTCAGAGGATTTTGCTGCGATTCGCGTCGACTCGGAAGAGGAATACGCACGCATTGTGGAATTTGTGAACCGCATAAACCCGCGAATGGTCAGGCGCGTCAAGCTTTACACGCGAGAACAGCCGATTCTGGAAGCCTTCGGCGTGCAGGCTGAGATAGATAAAGCAATTAAGCCCCGAGTCTGGCTCCGGTCCGGAGGCTATCTGGTGATCAATCAAACCGAAGCTTTGGTGGCAATTGACGTAAACACCGGCAAGTTTGTTGGCCGCGGCAGCGGGCGTTTGGAAGACACGATCACCCGCACCAATATGGAAGCGGTAGACGAGATTGTCCGTCAGATTCGTTTGCGCGATCTCGGCGGTATCATAGTCCTCGATCTGATTGATATGGAGGAGCGCCGCAATCGCACCAGAGTTATGCAGGCGTTGCAGGAAGCGCTGCGCCATGATAAGTCGCCCACGAAGGTGCTCTCCTTCAACGATTTTGGTCTGGTGATTATGACCCGCAAGCGCGTAAAGCAATCACTCGAAAGAACTCTCTGCGCTCCTTGCCAGTACTGCCAGGGCGCCGGCCTGATTAAGTCGCCCCAAACAGTATGCTACGAACTGCTCGAGGAAGCGCGGCGACTCGGCCGAGGTATGAACGGCGGTAAAGCCAACAAGCAGGCAACGCTGCGAATTAATCCCGAGGTCGTGAAAGCGCTGCGCAGTTCTGAGCAAGACGTTCTAAATGAGATCGAGGAGTACCTGGGGCCGGTCGATATTACCAGCGATGCGACCGCCCATCAGGAGCAGTTCGATTTTGCGTTCATCTAAAGCGTGTTTCGAGTTTCGGGTTTCAAGTTCCGAGTTTCAAGACTGGGCTTTAAGCTCTTTTGAATCGGACTCAGAATTTGAAACTCGAAACATTCCATTCATGAGCAAACTGGGAAATCTTTGGAAGACTATGATCGCGGGTGGCGCTGGCGTTGCCGCATTGGCGGCGATGAACGCCACCATCAGTCGAAACGCGAGCGAACCGGATGACAGCGCGCTGGGCGGCGAGCCGCGCTTCTTCGAGTCAAAGTACGGCAGAGTCTTTTACAAGAGCTCGGGCACAGGGCATTCAGATCCCCCTTTGATTTTCATTCACGGGGTCAGGGCAGGCGCCTCCAGCTTTATGTGGAGAAAAAAACTTCGACGTGCTCGCGCGCGACTTCCGTGTCTACGCCTTTGATCTTTTAGGCTTTGGCTTCTCTGAAAAGCCGGCTACCGCATCTTACTCGGCCGATCTCTACGTTGAGCTAATTACTGATTTTATCCGCGAGGTCTCTGGCTTCCCTGCGAATGTGGTCGCCACTTCTCTCGGCGCGGCTTACGCTATTCGCGTGGCCGATGAACATCCAGAATTAATTAGATCGATGGTGCTCAATTCCCCCACCGGCGCAGACAAACTTAATACGCGACCGGGCATGACCGGCGCAGCCTTTTATGGCCTGCTGCAGTCGCCTGTGCTCGGCACTTCGTTTTATAACGTAATGGCCAGCGAGCGTGGAATCCGCGATTATTCCCGAAAGCATCTCTTCTACGATCATCGTCGCGTCACCAACCGGTTCATTGCAAACCTCTATGCCTCCAGCCATCAACCGGGCGCGCAACATGCGATCGCTGCCTTCTTGTCCGGGTATCTGAATACAGACACCCGGGCCGCCTTCGCCCGATTGACCCAGCGGGTCCTTCTCGTCTGGGGCAAGCAGGACATGACAAGTCCGATTGATACGGCGATGACACTGGTGCAGTCAAACCCACGCGCCAGTTTGGAGGTTTTCGACTACTGTCGAATGATGCCTGAACAGGAACATCCGGAAAAGTTTAATGCACTCGTCCGTGACGCTTTCCTCGCGCGCTCGGCGGCTGCTTGATCCACTTTTCTGGACGAACATCGCGTTAATACTTTCCAGATCTACTAGCGAAAAATCGTGGAAGTAATTATTGACAGCGCAAAGAGACTTTATCTAAGATGGGCCAACCTCGAGGTTGGCTCATCGCATTTTGCGGTGCTGCTATTATGCGAAAGAACCCCAATATCTGCTCTTACTCCCGGATTCGAGTATTCATGACACACTATCGGCAATGCGAAAATTCATTGCCGCCTGAACACAGTCTGAAGTAACAGACTGAATCTCAGTTAATGCCACAGGAGAAACCCATGCACCACCCCCCATTTCCGCTTTTTGCCGTGCGGGTCAAAGGAATAAGTATTTGTCTGTTGGTTCTGCTGGCAGTTTGGCTACCAGTCAGAGCACAGACGCAAATAACCACCGGTACCATTCAGGGTACGGTGCTCGACGCTAATGGTGCGGCCGTTCCTGGCGCGAATATTGAAGTCAAAAACATCGAAACCAACTTCGAAAGAAACCTGGCCACGGACGAAGAGGGGCGGTTCGTCGCATTGAGTTTACCCTCGGGCAGATACACGGTGACGGTTTCAAAGCCCGGCTTTGCCACCCTCGTAGTCGAGAAAGCCGATCTCACTGTTGGTCAGGCCATGAATCTTCCGCTTTCGATGAAGGTTTCGCAGGTAGAGGAGCGAGTGACCATCACTGCCACACCCACGGTCGATACGCTGAAGACAGAATCGAGCACTACTCTGAACGAGAATACGGTAAACAATACCCCGATTCTCGGCCGCAAGTTCGAAGATCTTCTAACGCTCACACCCGGAGTAAGTGTTGTTCAGGGCCCGGACGGTGACGAGATCACCTTTGCCGGCCAACGCGGCGTCTTTAACAACGTCACCCTGGATGGTGGCGACTACAACAACGGTTTCTTCGGCGAGCAACTTGGCGGTCAACGTGCCGCCATAGACATTCCCCTTGATGCCGTGAAGGAGTTCCAGGTCGTAGCTACGGGAGCCAGCGCAGAGTTTGGGCGCACTGCCGGGGGGGTCATCAACGTCATTACCAAGTCAGGTACAAACGATGTTCACGGAAGCCTGTTTCATTTCCAAAGGTTGGAGGCCCTTACGGCGAACGCTTCTGACGGCAAGCCTCTGAAGGACTTCCGTCGCGAGCAATTCGGCGGCACCATTGGCGGGCCGATTATCAAAGACAAGGCGTTTTTCTTCTTTGCACTCGAGAGCATTCGTGAAAGGCTGACACGAGCCAATCTGAGCGAGGCCATCGGGACTCCATGCACAGTCACCGCGCCAACGGTTCAAGCTAACGAAGCCTTGATCAACGGCAGTCCAGACTGTCAGCGAGTTGCGCTGATCAATTTCATTAAGGCGAGAACAGGTCAGGACGACGGCCTGCCTGTCCCTCATCCCATCAGGAATACCGCCATCCTCGGTAAACTTGATTGGCACTTGAACAATGACAATAAGCTTGGCATCTCATATAACTTCGATTACTCGAAGAATACAAATCAAACCTTTGACGTTGCGACTTACGGCAACTCAGCCAACGGCATCGAGGGTCCATCGAAGATCAATAACCTGAACTTCAATCTCATCAGCACGCTTTCCGCGACCAAAGTTAACGAGGCTCATTTCTCCTACTCGCGCGAGGTGCGACCTCGAAATGCTGTTTCCTCGAACGTTCCAGCCGACACGGGAGTTGGCTTCGTTCCCAGCTTCAGGTTTGGCAACCCGTTCTTTCTCCACCCCAATGTCGATGAGCTGCTTTGGCGCACCCACGTCAAGGACAATTTCTCAATGGTTAGCGGTAACCATACATTTAAGGTTGGCGGTGAGTGGATACACACACTAAATGATCAGGTGTTCCGCGGATTCTTTACCGGGCGCTACCTCTTCGATTCAGTGCCCGGGTTCCTGCGCTATGCCTCTCCACAAGCACCAGGCGGGTTCGGGCCCACCACGATGGAGTGCTTCAGCGCTGCTGGAGTTGTTACCTGGAGGACGGGAGCCCTCGGCGAAACCTGCCCCGCCGGCAACACGGTAGGCGGGCCCCTGCTTCTATATTTGCAGAACGGTATATCGACGGGGATCGCAGGCGTTCCCCCACCAGGCGCGTCGACCATCAAGAACGAAGATTTCGGATTATTTGTGCAAGACAAATGGCAGATCCGATCAAATTTCACGCTCAGTCTCGGTCTGCGGTGGGAGGCTCAGATCTTTCCGGAGCCTGTGCTTCCTCCATCTCAGACGGCCTACGCATCACTACTGAACAATCCCGCCTTCCCATCGGATGGTACGCTCCACAGTCCCAAGAAAGAGTTTCAGCCGCGGGTTGGCTTCGCTTGGGATGTCTCCAAAACCGGTAAGTCGGTTGTGCGAGCCAGCTATGGCATCTATTACGGGCGGCAGAACATGTTGTCGCAGGTGGGGTCAATTACCGACAACGGAGCCCAGCAATTTGGGATCGTGTGCGCCTCTTCTTTCGCCCCCACGTGCTTTGGGAACGCCACGGTGCTTCCGACCTGGCCGAATATTGTGCCGGTAGCGCCTGGCGGTGGAATCCCGTTTGGCGCGTCGGTGCGCGTATTTAGCAAAGACTATGCGAACCCGCGCATCTACACGACGAACGTGCAATTTGAGCAAGAGGTCGCGACCGATCTCTCCCTCTACCTCGATTTCACCCACTCGAAAGCCGTACATCTGACCCGCTTTCTGAATTACGCTCGGACCGGTTTGTTTCCCACTTTGGGCGACGTGTTCGTGACTAGCGCCGTGGGCAAGTCACTCTATCGAGGATTCACCGCGGGCCTGAGAAAGCGCCTCAGCAATCGTTATCAATTCGAGGCGAACTACGTTTTAGCGAAAGATCAGGACGACGATTCCAACGAGCGTGATCCCTTCACTGATCGGTCCTTCGACATCAACAATCTGAGCCTTGATTATGCGCTTTCGGACCGCGACATCCGTCACAAGTTCAACTTCTTCGCATCTGTTGAAATGCCGTGGGAACTGGACGGAAATTTCCGAGTGCAGGGCAGGACTGCGCAGCCGATAACCCCAGGTGACCGTACGGCGACGAACCGGAATACGGCCCGGAAAAACAATCAGTACTTCTCGTTTGACTGGCGCATACAGCGTCCGTTCAAGTTTGGCGAACGTTTCGCGCTTATTCCAGTCTTCGAGATGTTCAATACCTTCAACAATGCCAACAATATCAACCCATTGAGCGGAGCAGCGCTGTTCAATTTCGACGGCTTTCTGCGGCAAGGCGTTGGCGATCCCAGACAGGTGCAGTTGGCGTTGAAGTTCGAGTTCTAACTGGACCGCGAATAATTGGTTTCATCGGAGCCTCGCGTGAGATTTCGCTTCCCACGCGAGGCTTTGCTGTAGTTAGCAAATCCTGATTCCAGGTCCGCAGAGGCGTCTTTAGAAAGTTAGAAATAAGTTGAGAGTCCAACTAAAGATTCAAGATAGATATCGGGATTTGCGCTCACCACCTTCCAGTTCGTCGGATAGGCGCTGCGCACACCGACCGTGAGCACGTTTGCGCTCTTCCCCATCTGGATGTCTTCCGGACTGTCGCCAACGTAGCAAGCGTCAGGTCCAGAAATATTCAATCGCAGCATGGCAGTCTCCAGACCTTCCGGATGCGGCTTCTTCTTCACCATATGTTCGTTGCAAACCACAACGTCAAAAATGGTAGCGAGACCGAGTTGCTGGATCTCACGTCCTACGCGGCAGTCACTGCCACTGCTGACCACCCCCAGACGATACCCTTTCCGCCGCAATTCAAATAGAGTTTCCTTTGCTCCCTGAACCAGCGTCGCGGTTTGTTCGCCGTAGTGTTGCATCCAAAGCTCATCGGCCCTATCCCATTTCTCTTTGGGGATTCCCATGGCCTCGTACATCGAATACCAGTTTGGCGAGTAAGTCTTTTCATACGTCTGCTGATGAAATTCGATGCCCAGGATCGCGAAACTCTTCTTAAAGGCCGTGAGACCAAGCTGTGCGGAATCAACCACTGTGCCATCCCAATCGAATAGCAGCGTTGTAACCGAGTTCGTTGAATTAATCATGAAAGTAGAGGCGATCCGCAAATCAGTAATCGACCCAGCAGTCGAATCCTATCACTTGGTTTTTGCTTACGTCAGCAGAGGGCATTGGCTTCGCGATATGTTGCGAGGCGGTATTCCAGGTAATGAATTTGGTAGAGCAAAAGTCGATTCGAGTCTGGAGCAGTAGCCCGACTGTTAAGGATGGCTTTGATCCGCGACTCCAAAGCCCTCCTTAACAGTCGGGCTACTGCCCCGAGACTCGAAACTATTTTAGTTGTGGCGCAGCACCGCGAAACTCTGACGCCGCTGGGGTAACGGAATGCAACCATGACAATTGCTGTTCGCTTCGGCTGAGACAGCTTGCGCCATCTGAAGCTGAACCATCAGTCGCACTTCCGATCGCTCCAATTGTTCCGAGAGCGCAAGCGCGCGATCGAAGTCCAACTGGGCCAGTGAAGCCAGTTTGTCACCAACGCTGTTTACCAAATTGCCCACACTGCCGGCTCCCGTTACCCATTCACCATCTTTGAGATAGCGATTATCAAACCCATCCAGAACGACAGCGGCGGCGATCAGTTCATTTAATCGCGTAACTAACGGCCCGATGATCGCGAAGCTGCGGACAAGGTCCAGTGAAGAGTAAGCATCAGCCAGCTCCATTTGGCTCTGTATCCGATTTGAGCTGGCGGCCGCCAGGTTAAGGACGGTTTCAGCCTCATCAAGCAAATTACAGGCAGTTTTCTTATCATCCCTGGCTGCAACATTTCTCGCCAGCTGGATAAGAAACTGGCCCTGCTCTTCCGCGGTCGTGATTTTACTTAACATCTGACGTGCTTCCGCAAACCTGCCCTCGTTAACTGCAGACCACATCAGGTTCCGCTCTATTTGATCCAGCATGGTGCGCCGCTGCCCGGGGTCCGAGATGAACCCGGAAGCGATCTGCCGCGCGCGGTTGGCGTCGCCCTTAGACATCGCGGTCCAGCTTGCCTGCTGATAGATCTGGTCTCGCATTTCCAAGGGGTGTTTAGTGGCCAGAGCGAGCATATCCTCAACTGTTCCCTGCTGGGCAATGGTTTGTAATTCTCGCTGCAGATTTTCGTATGGCGTCTGGTCCTGCTCAATTCTCTCCACCAGAGTACGCAGCTTAATAGCATTCGCCGGCGCGTGTTTCTCGACGTCGGTCATCATGTGATGAAGTTGGTTTGCCAGATTTTGGTGGAAGTTGGTTCCCGCCCTATTTTGACCGGTACGCACAGATACGGCAGCGCTACTGACGGTTTTGAGCAACTCGCCGAAAGGTTGTTCATCCACCTGCGGCGGCCGAAACGAGGACAAGAGGCTCATAGCAAAGTTGGCTACCTCTTGATTAGCAGCCAGATTCTGGTCGTTCAGTTTGTCAACGATCTCTTTGTAAAAAGCCTGGGCAAACTTTTGGTCTTTCTGCTGCAGTTGAGAAAGCAGCCCATTCAACTCATAGGAAAGGCCGCGCGCGAGACTCGCGCGTGCGATGCGCAGGGCGCTTTCCGGGTCCTTCTCGACGACCAGGTTTGCCAAACGAAGTTCTAAAGAGATTTCATTGTCAGTAACACCGTAAGCTCGTGGTGCACCACTTGAAGCTGGCTCTCGGGTCAATCTTAGAAACGCCAGGGCCAGGTCGGGATCACAACGAGCCATTCTTTCGATCAACTCGGACCTCAACGCGCTGAACGACTCGAAGCTGTTGAAAGGTTGCTGGTCTGTGCGGTCGATTGTGGACGCGATGGCGCTCATCTCCGCAGTCACGGTTTCAAAGAGCGCTCGAGCCCGTTTTTCATCCTGCAGCCAAAGCACGTCCGCAACCGTTGCAGTCACACGAATGCGATTCTCCGGCGAGCGCAACATTGCTGCGCGTTCGGCGATGGAATCGATCAGGCCGAAGGCCTTATTCTCATTTGACTTCCCGACCTTTTCCTCGGCGGCAGGCTCCTGGGCTCGAATAACAACGGGAAAAAGCAAAAACGAACAAGCGAGGACTATAAGACAAGACCGGTGAGTCATGGCACCTTCCTTCTTAGTACCGGCGACTTGTGGCTGGAATGACGGGAGAACGTCTAATTGATGCTAGCGGGGCTGGATTCGGTTGGCTGCGGGCTTTCGAGTTGATTGAATGCGGAATGTCCCTGTCGCGCAACATGCTGGTAGAGAATGTCGCGTTGTTGAGGATTAAAGCCTGCTTCCCGGATCAGATAGCGAAGCATTTTCTCGTCAGCACGATTGTGAGCACCGGCGGCTGAGACAACATTCTCCTCAATCATAATCGACCCCATGTCGTTTGCGCCGAAGCGCAGCGCGACCTGTCCCAGTTTCAGGCCTTGCGTAAGCCACGACGACTGGAAATTCTCTATGTTGTCGAGAAAGAGACGCGACACCGCAAGCATCTTGAGATAGTCGACTCCAGTAGGCTCATCCTTGATGCGGCGACCGAGCGCCGTATTCTCTCGCTGAAAGGTCCAGGGAATAAATGCCGTGAATCCACCTGTCTCGTCTTGCAGATCACGAACCCGTTGTAAATGCCGCACGCGATGAATCACCGTGTCGCCGATGCCAAACATCATGGTTGCGGTTGATCTAAGACCCACTCGATGCACGGCACGCATCACCGCCAACCACTCGTCAGTCGTACACTTGGTCGAGACACGCAAGCGCACTTCATCGTCGAGAATCTCCCCACCTCCGCCCGGCAAACTGTAGAGACCGGCCTCCTTTAAACGGCCCATGATGGTTTCGTAATCGAGACCCGAGATCAGATGGATGTTGTGAATCTCAGGGGGTGAGAAGCAATGAAGCTGAAAATCAGGGTATTTCGCATGAAGCGCGCGCAGCAGATCCTCATACCATTCGATGCCAAAATCCGGGTGCAAACCTCCCTGCATCAAGACACCGGTGCCGCCGAGCGCAATCGTTTCGTCAATCTTGGCGCAGATCTCGTCGAGCGTGCGAACGTACGTATCCGGCGCACCGGGCCGGCGGTAAAACGCGCAGAAGGTGCAGACCACATTGCAGACATTCGTGTAGTTGATATTGCGATCGATGATGTAAGTGACTATGTCGTCAGGGTGTCTTCGCTGCCGCACTTTGTCCGCAGCTGCGCCGATTGCCGCGATGTCATGCGACTCAAGCAAAACAGTGCAATCGTTCACCGATAAGCGGTCTCCTGCGAGCGTACGTTCAAGAATTCTGGCGACATCGGTTGGCATGGTCATAGTCTATTACCTGGATAAGTCTTAATCAATTAAAGGAGAACACCCTCGATGCCTGTGCCTTCTCTAGACTGCACTGGAATTCTTGAGGAGTTCCAGCCCTTTTAGCTCTGGAATCAAGTGGTGCTTGTACGCCAAATCAAAATACAACTTCATCCCCTGCTCCATGGGTTGGTCAATATGGAAGGTGATGTCGTTTGTGAGGTATTCCTTCAGCTCAATACGCGCCAGAGGGATCTCCCGTTCATAGTGGGAGAGAATTTCCTCAATTTGCTCGAGCCCTTCATCCCGCGCGGCTGCGAAATCAATCGCGGCAGCTCTCGCCGAGTCTTTATTGCGTACTGCCCAGACGGCAAACACGAAACCAAGACCCGTGTACTCGCGCCAGAGCCTTGCCATGTCGACGATGCGCAGATCGTCTCTGGCGAAGGTCATTGCCGGATCACCAATGATCAATGCGGCATCATTGTCTTTGAGCATGAGATCCACATTGGGCGCTGCGGTCACCCACTTCGGCTCCAAACCGAGAAACTCAAGAAAGATAATCTTCATCAACGCGGCCGACGTGCGTGAGGATTCGTCCAGGGAGACCGAGCGGATATCCTTGAGATTCTTGAGTCTGGTTACCAGAACTACGCTGCGAACGTTCCCCGTCGACCCAACGCACACATCCGGGACTATGGAGACTCCCGGAATCCGCTGATACTCGATCACTGGAATCAGCGCCGCTTCAACCGCTCCATCTGCCAACAGCTCGGCAC
>JBPCIQ010000122.1:0-8460 GCA_051006135.1 Pyrinomonadaceae bacterium
GGTGCCGGGATTTACTACGACCAACCGCTTTTGGCGATGTATCAGAGGGCATTACAAATTAGCGGTGGTTCAAGATTTTTCAGTTTGACTTTTAGCGGCAACAACGACGGAACAACAATACCAAGGCCAAATGCGCCCGCGTTTCCAAGCACTTTTTCGGGCACTGTGCCCGCCGGTTCGGTTCTGCCGCCGCAAAACATTGACACGATTGCGCCTGACTTTGAAAACATGTCTGCGATTCACGCAAACATCCAACTCGAACAAGCAATTACCAACGACCTTTCGTTCGCCGTCGGCTATATCCATTCCGCTGGTCGTCATATCCCGGTTTATCGAAGCATCAACCTGATTCCGATCCGCTTTCTGGCGGACGGCAGACCGGTTTTTAGTAGGCTGGTCAACCCTCTCACGCGTTACGACCGGCGGTTCAACAACGTCCTGATGGTCGAATCAGCTGGGGTTTCGGAATATAACGCACTAACTTTGCAATTGACGCAGCGGCTTTCACGCGGCCTTCAATTTAGCTTCAATTACACGCTCTCGAAAGCCGAAGACGACGCACCTGAACAAAATTTGATCACCGGCAACATCCAGGGATTGGTTTTGACTGACCCGAACAATCGTGGGCTCGATAGAGGTTATTCGTTTGCAGACCAACGCCATACCTTCGTCATGACTCTGGTCGCCAGTCCGAAATTCAATTTTGACAACAAAACACTGCGCTATCTTTTCAATCACAACCAGGTCGGCATCATCTCCACCGCCAACAGTGGCGAAACATTCAATATCGTTTCCGTTTCAGACATCAACGGCGACGGAGCTACGATTTCCGACAGACCAATCGGCATTAAACGCAATTCGGGAACGACTCCACCGCAATTCAATGTCGATCTTCGCTACTCGCGCTTCTTCAATTTTACGGAGCGTTACCGCCTCGAGGTCTTCGGCGAATTCCAAAATCTCTTCAACGTCAACAGCATCGTTGGGTTCAACAACGTAACAGTCGCTACGAATACTACAACCGGCGAATTGATTGGCCCACTTCCCGACTTCAAGGCGCGCAACCAATCAGCCTCTCAAGACAGCCGCCAATTTCAACTTGGTTTCAAGTTTATTTTCTAGGCAGTCCGTTTGCGTCGAAGCAGCTTTGCCTCAAATGTAGTCGGTCACGTCTGGTTCGGCTTTGCCGTCGGATGTGCGGCGGTGGCTTTGCCCCGCCGGCAGTAGTCAAATTATGGCGGGGCTATGCCCCTGGGTCAGCGTCCTTCTGTTGCATTTCAAAGTTGAATTGTCGAATCTTCTTTACGTCGCCATTTACTATTTACTCGATATGCCGAAACCGTTTCCCGAGTGGATACAGCCGATGGCCGCCACGCTCACGCAGGAGCGTTTCAACGGTCCGGAATGGATCTTTGAAAGGAAGTTCGACGGCATCCGGCTGCTCGCTTACAAGAAAGGTTCCCGAGTCGAACTGTTCTCGCGCAATCGTTTGCCGCAAACGATTCCCGCCCTCGCTCGTGCGATTGCCAAACTCCCGCACCAGGAATTGATTCTCGACGGCGAAATCGATTGGCATGGACCTACTGCTTATCACGTCTTCGACATCATATGGCTCGATGGTCGTGATTTAACGAACCTGGCTTTTGAAGAACGGCGTTCGATCTTGCGCAAGCTGCCGCTCGCTCGGCCGCTGCACCGGGTCACGCAACTGCATGACGAAGCGCCCTGGGAGCGCGCGCAGAAGCAGGGCTGGGAGGGTGTGATTGCGAAACGCCGCGACTCAGTTTATGAGCAGCGCCGCTCGCCAAACTGGCTGAAGATGAAATGGGAGCTGGCCCAGGAGTTGGTTGTCGGCGGTTTTACCGACCCGCAAGGCAAACGCGCCGGCCTTGGCGCACTCCTGGTTGGTTACTACGAAGGCAACGATTTTGTCTTCGCCGGCAAAATCGGCACCGGCTTCAATACGCAACTGCTGCTCGATCTGCGCGCGCAACTTGATCGACTCGAAATCAGCAAGCCACCGTTTACGAAAGCTGTTGGCTTACCGCGAACGAAAGTCGGTAATAGTTGGCGCGCTCACTGGGTTCAGCCGCAGATCGTAGTACAAGTCGGTTTCATCCAATGGACCAAACATAACAAACTCCGCCATCCGCGACTTCTCGGTATTCGTAACGACAAGGACCCGCGTGATGTCGTGAGGGAGTGACCAAAGTCCAAAGTCCAAAGGCCAAAGCCCAAAGAAGTCCAGCACCGCATTGGTACGCGCGAAGATTCATCTTCCGGCTTTTCCGCAAGAACGATTTCAAGATCGAGCCTTGTAACCCTCTTCGATCCAGATTGTTCTCAAATGAGATCTCTAGGCGCCTGTGGTCTGACTGAATTGGTGGTGAAAGCGAAGCTTCGAACTCGGCCGGCGGCAGGTAGCCGATGGCCGAATGAAGTCGCTTCCGATTATAGACTGCTTCGATGAAATGCTGGACCGAGGCCAGTACCTCAGCGAGCGTTTCGTAGTCGTTCAGATAGATCTCTTCGTACTTGAGCGTGCGCATGAACCGCTCTGCTTTAGCATTATCGTAGGGGTTGCCGGTGCGGCTCATGCTGATCTGGATCTTATGTTCTTGTAAAAGCGCGACGTAATCTGCGGCCGCGTACTGGACGCCGCGATCGGAATGATGGACCAGTCCAGGTGGCACGGGGCGCGTTTCCAGAGCCATGCGCAAGGCCTTGAGAGCCAACTCCGTATCGATGATGGCGCGAGAGCGCCCAGCCGATACAGCGCCGACTGTAAGCATCCAGGACCACGGCGAGATAAACAAACTCGCGCCGCAGCCGGATGTAGGTAATGTCTGAGACCCAGAGTTGATTGATGTTTGAAAGCAGCAAGCCGCGGGCCAGGTTGGGATAAACCGTCAGGGCGTGATTGGAGTCGGTCGTGCGCACGAAAGCCCGCTGCCGCAGACAGAGTAGATTGTCTTCGCGCAGCAGGCGCAGAACACGCTTATGATTGACTATCACGCCGCGCCGGTGCAGTTCTTTGGTGATCGGCCGGTAACCGTAAGACCGCATCTCCAAAGCGATGGCCTCGGGCCTTGCAAAGCTATTTCTGAACCGCGCTCGCATAGGTTCACCCCTAACGAGCATTTGATAGCCGCCCAACTTCACGCCTGTGGGATTCGGCTCATTATCCGGTGTGTCATCAGGAAAGACGTCAATTACTTTCACCACGTAGTCTGAATCCGTCCCCGACGTCGACACGTACAGGGTTGCCGCGATTGGTCCAGCCACTTTGAGGTCTTCCTGCAGCACCGGTGATTGATAAACCAGCACGTCTGGCCGGGTTGTGGCAAAACGCTGGTCGTCTACCATGTATTCGCGTGTCATGCCAATCGAGATCTCACCGGAGTGGGGCACGGGTTTTTGCGGGTTGCTGACATACTCGTCGAACTCGGCAGCGGATGCTTCCGCCGTCGGAGCAAATGAAAGGCTGCCATCTGACTGCAGGTACAAAGATTTCTTCTCGACATTCGTCGGTGGCCAGTGGTCGTACATTCTCCACTGATTCGAACCTGTCTCGAAGACCAACGCTTCCGGTAGCTTGCGGTCGCATTTATCTTTGAGCACGCAGTTGAAAAATGGGAATTCGACATTGTCGCGGTAGTAGACAGCGGTCTTAGAGCCAAACTTAACATTTCCCAGGAAGTCTCCATCGCCACGGGCCCACCCTCCATGAAACCATGGACCCATCACAAGCGTGTTATAAATGCCGGGATTTGCCTTCTCGATCGCCTCATAGGTTTTGAGCGCTCCATAGAGATCCTCCGCGTCAAACCAGCCTCCCACAGTCATCACCGCGGGCTTGATATTCTTCAAATTGGGCAATACGTTGCGCGCCTGCCAGAACTCGTCATAGTTCGGATGGTTCATCATATCGTTCCAGAAGGAAACCTGTCCTTTGAAATACTTCTTGTCCGCATTAGCAAGTGGACCAAGATCCAGAAAGAACCGGTAACCATCGGGAGTGCCATGCTCAAAGCGCGGCGCAAACTCCGTCGTTGGCTTGGGCCGCGGAAGACCAAAGGAAGACAAAAAGTTAAATCCATGGGGCAGGAAGAGGGCGCCATTGTGGTGAAAGTCGTCACCAATGAACCAATCTGCAATTGGCGCCTGCGGCGAAGCTGCCTTCAAAGCGGGATGCGCATCAATGAGTCCCATCGAGACGTAGAACCCCGGATAGGAGATACCCCACATTCCCACTCGGCCATTGTTGTTCGAGATGTTTTGTAGTAACCAGGCAATCGTGTCGTAGGTATCACTGCTTTCATCGATATCGCTCGCACCGGATTTTCCTGGCTTATAAGGTCTGATATTTTCGTACTCACCTTCAGACATCAGTCTGCCTCGCACATCCTGATAAGCAAAGATATAGCGCTCTTTCTGGAAGACTGGTGAAGGACCGAGAGTATCCTTGTAGAGATCCGGACCATAAGGAGCAACACTGTAAGGAGTGCGGTTCAGCATGATCGGATAATTCTCCGACGTGTCTTTAGGAACGTAGATCGATGTGAAGAGCTTAACTCCATCGCGCATAGCGATCATTTGCTCGACCTTTGTGTAGTGTGCTTTGACTTCCGCGTCATCTTTTTGGGCGTAGACGCCCCCAGTGCAAGTTGCAAGGCACACCACAACCAGGGCGCGGCTGTATTTCTTATCAATTGGGGCAGGTTCATCAAGCCTCCACGGGCTTGCAGGCTTCTTCCTTGGGTAAGTTATGAGGAGGAGCCACGGGGCTACACCGCTTCGATCAACAGGTCACGTCCAAAAGTGAAGTTTGGACGCTTCCGGCCTTTCATGTATTTCGCCGCTGTTTGCGAAAGGGCACTGATCAGAATAGGCAGGGCGATCGTGGCATCGCAGTTAACGTATGCCGTATGCGCGCCGCGAGCAAGCTTGCCGAACACGAGACTATCATCAAATGAAACCGCATTAGATCTGCCACCCGGGTGAGGCGTATCAGTAGTTATCTGAATTGCATACTTATGCCCATGGTGATGATCTTTGGCGATGAAGGAGGAAACTTCCGTTTGTTGAATAAAGCTTTTCGGAGTTCCACCGCCGAGATTGATAACTCCTGTCACCCGAGCCCGTCCAGTGATGTTCATCATGTCGAGGACGTCTTGCACGATGTCGAACATGAAATTATTCTTTTTTTCAAAGCGGGCCGCGGCGATGCCCACAGCAATACCGCTATCGGCTATGGCCGGGCAAAAGATAGGAACGCGCGCTTTATAAGCCGAGGTTAGCACGCCGTCTTCGAAAGCAATCTCCGCCAACTCCCGACCAATCAAATGGAGATACTCTCTAGTTGAATAGGGACGTGATTGATCTAGCTGATTCGTAAAGCCACCGACCCATTCGTTAGCCTCACGATACTCTTCGTCGCTAGCAATTAAATCCCACATTCGGCTTATTTGCGCGGAGTCGAGCTCGGCATCGGTCATGTTGGGATGGGCTTGAAAATGGTAACGGCCCAACGTTTCGTGCAGATCGTGAAAGAGCAGCGATCCTGAAAGTACGAGTACATCGACGAAGCGATTCTTGATCACATAGGCCAGCAGACGGCGCATTCCTGCAGGGATTAGCGCCCCAGACCCTGCCACCATAATTGTCGTGTTATCACCCAGCATGTCCAGCCAGATGCGATGAGCTTCTGCGAGCTGGCGGCCGCCAAAGCCGGTGCCCTCCATCTTCTCGAGCAGGCCGGCAACAGACCGATCGCGGTCGACCTGCACAGGGCGGGTGGGGGTAATGAGGTACTTCGAAGCTCTCGGTTTGCGCTGCGTGACCATTAGGTTATCGACCTCTCAATCGGTGGACTCAAAGCAAATAATTTCTGTCGCTCTTGCGAATTAAGAAACGAGAGGGCGACGAGTTCTTCAAACTAAAAATCGGTGCGGCGTCTCGAGCGTACTCCCACTCCGTTGACAGAAAGATAGGTGTAGGACTCATAGCGCGACTCATAAAACTGGGCGAGCTCGGCGCCTTCAGCTTCGGTCAGTTCGCCGTCCTTGACCCGCTGACTGATCAGACGGCGAAAGCCATCATGCAGCAGGCTGCGCTCGTAACGGGCCCCTTCGGCAGCTTCCCCCACAGTGGTACCGCGAATTACCTTCTTGATCAGGTAGCCCTTTTCATCAATGTAAATGTGGGCTTCATGGGGCTTTCCGAAGAGGTTGTGATTGTTTCCCATGACCTCCTGGTAGGCGCCTAACAGCATGAATGCGAGGTAATAAGTTTCGCCTGGAACCAGGGCATGGAGCTCGAGCACCTGTTTCACATCATGTAAGTCGACAAACTTGGCGACGATGCCGTCCGAATCGCAGGTGATGTCGCATAGAGTGGCGTATTCGGAAGGAGTTTTGTTGAGCCAGTGAATGGGAACAATCGGAAAGAGCTGGTCCAGAGCCCAGTGGTCAGGAACGGAACGGAACACCGAAAAGTTTGTCAAATACTTTGCACACAACAGCCGGCGAAGATCGTCAAACTCCTCCGAGACATATTTAGCCTGTTGCGCGTGCTTGTCGGCGCGTTCGCAGACATCCCAGAACAACACTTCACCCTTCGCGCGATCCTCTAACGAGATTAACCCGAGATTGAAAAGAGTAAACAGCTCTTCCCGGTGTTCCAGGGCGTCGTGGTAGTACTCTCGATAGTTCTTTACCGTGATTGACTTTCGCAGATCGCCCAGCTCAGTAATAACTTGCGGATCATCGTCATCGATCTCGATCGGTGTTATGTCTTCGACGACCGTTTCAATCTCGTCCTGCACATTGGTTACGAGGATCGCATGATAGGCAGCGAGGAAGCGACCCGATTCTTGTATGATCGTCGGGTGGGGCACGTTCTCATCATCGCAAACCTGCTTGATCGTATAGATCACATCATTAGCGAATTCCTGTGCCGTATAGTTTGCGGATGAATCAAATGCAGTCTTCGAACCATCGTAGTCCACCGCCATCCCTCCACCGACATCAAGCAGGTCGATGGGGACCTTCATTTGATAGACTTTGGCATAGACGCGGGCGGCTTCCTTCATTGCGTTCTTGATGCGTTTGATATCAGTGAGCTGCGACCCGATGTGGAAGTGCAGGAGCTTGAGCATGTCAATCCGGCCGACTTGTTCCAGGCGGCGAATGACTTCCAGCATCTCGGTTGTCGTGAGGCCGAACTTTGCCGCTTCTCCTCCGGATTTCTCCCACCGGCCCGAGCCCTTCGAATAGAGCTTGACGCGCATTCCCACCATTGGCATTGAGCCTTCATGACGCTCGGCCACATTCAGCACATGATCGAGTTCGTTTAGTTTCTCGATCACGATTACAACGCGTTTGCCGCAGCGTGAACCGGCGAATGCTAATTCAATAAACTCTTCGTCCTTGAATCCGTTAAGCACGAGCAAGCTTTCAGGTGTTTGTTCGAGCGCCAGGGCGGCGTAAAGCTCGGCCTTGGAACCAGCCTCAAGGCCAAAGTCGTAACGCGAACCTTCCCGGAGATATTCCTCCACAACCGATCTCTGTTGGTTGACCTTCATCGGGTAAACGCAGAGATGGGAACCCTGGTATTCATATTCGCGAATCGACCTGCTGAATGCCCGTTGCAGCTTTCTCACCTGAGCGGCGACGAGCTGGGGGAACCTTAAAAGCACAGGGGCGCCAATGCCTCGTTTTGCGAGGTCATCAATGATCTCTTTTAAATCTGCTGAGCGAGGATCCCCTTCTGCGGGTCGGACGATGAGATTTCCCTTGCGATTTACGTCAAAGTAACCAGCGCCCCAATTCTCGATGCCGTAGGTTTCGAGCGTCTGCTCGATTGCCGTCGTCAATTCGCGGTCTCCTGCCTCATCTGCGGAAAAAAACGTGAATGCCGTCGATTCCGGTGTCTAAAGCGTAGCTGTATTTCATCCGAATCGAGTAGCGGAGATTTCTAGGATGGAACGCTTTAGCTGCGCAATGTAACAGAAAACGAGGGGTCGGTCTATAACTTTTTTGTTTCGAAAGTTTTGCTGGGAACGCTTAAGTTGCTCGCTATTAAGCCTTTAGTTCGGAAAGCGTGATGCACTCCGGTACGCAGTTGCACTAGAAACCTTGACATAGTAGTCTGCCTTCCTATAATGCAAACTTTTTTGCGCGCCGTCGCTTTATGACGTTCGCTTTTTTCGGCGGAATAGTTAAGCTGATAATCCCACTTTGCGCCATCTGCCACGCCGGGGCGAAGAGCGCCCCTAACATCCCTTCTTCAATCAGGAGAAATCATGAATCCAAAAACTGTCCTGAAATATGCCTCTGATCAAGGCGCCAAATTTGTTTCTGTAAGGTTTACCGACCTGCCAGGCGCCTGGTACCACCCCACCCCTCCCCTCCGCGAGATCGGCGGAAGGGTATTTTCGGACGGATTCGCCTTCGATTC
>JBPCIQ010000123.1:0-8078 GCA_051006135.1 Pyrinomonadaceae bacterium
TTACCGCCGCGACCTTCGGTCGCTTTACTGGTACGATAGGCGCTCGCACAGGACAGTTGAGCTTGAGAATCACTTTCTAAGTGAGGTCTGGAGCAATTTGAGCTAAGTGGGCCTGGAGGAGGATTTAAGGATCATCCTCCAGGTTTATTGTTTGATCCGAATCCTTTATTGGCTAGTCGGTACGAAAGCGGATCCTAAGTAAAGATTGTTGATCTGGACTTTTAAGCAGAGGGTAATTTTATGGCACGCGTGTTTGCTTCGTCGATACTTCTCCTGACGTGCACTGTCTTCGTGACGGCGCAGTCAACCGCATCAGAGATGCCGGATTGCGCCGTAGTAAAAGCGCAGGCATCGCGGATGGAAACCAGACTCAAGGATTGGCCTTCGCTGGCTCGATACAGAAACGATAATCTAAAAGTCGCGCCCGCGCCCAAAGACAAAAAGCGCGTAGTCTTTATGGGCGATTCAATTACTGACTGGTGGGCTAAGCAAGAGTCCGGCGGGTTCTTCCCGGGCAGACCTTACATCAACCGTGGTATTGCCGGGCAGACCACGCCTCAAATGCTCGTTCGTTTTCGCCCGGACGTGATTGCCTTAAAGCCTCACGTTGTCGTTATTCTGGCGGGCACTAACGACCTGGCCGTCGGCAACGACCTCGCGCTTCCGGATCTCACCCTACTGAAATCTATACAAGATAATCTGATCTCGATGGTCGAGTTGGCGCGAGCTAATGGGATGCGCGTCGTGCTCGCCTCGGTGCTTCCCGTTAGCGACTATGGGAAGGAGAAGGACGGGAAACCAGTCAATCAAACGGCGCGCAGGCGACCTGACCAAATTAGAGCTCTCAACGACTGGATTAAAACTTACGCAGCCGAAACTGGCCTGACTTACCTTGATTACCATTCCGCTATGGTTGACGAAAAGGGATTATTGCAAGCTGAACTTAGTGACGATGGGCTCCATCCAAACCATAAGGGTTATGCAGTGATGGCGCCACTTGCCGAACGAGCTGTTGCCGAAGCATATAAAAGGAAGAAATAACTTTCCTTGCACGTCAAGCGAGGGGCATGGCATACCGAAAAAATAGCCAGTCATACTGAGCTTTCAGATCATTTCTTAACGTGCCTCTTCGCCTCACTGCGTTCGCGTGGTTATAGCTGATTAACCTCCGAAGACGATCATGACTTCAATTCACATCCTGGACTATCTTGTCGTCGCGGCTTATTTCGTGACTGTGGCATCAATCGGACTCTGGGCGGCGCGTAGAAAAAAGCTGACGACCGATGATTACTTTCTGGCGAACCGTCGCATGCCCGGGTGGCTCGTAGGGTTCGCAGTAGTTGGCACGGTTATTAGTAGTGTGAGCTTCGTCGCTCATCCAGGTGCAGCATTCGCACGGAACTGGTGGCTGGTTGTGCCCAATCTGATGGTTCCATTCGTTCTGATCTTCGTTGTTATCTTTGTTGTGCCGTTCTACCGCCGGGTCGTACGCATGAGCAGCTACGAGTACCTGGAGAAGCGTTTTGGTTATTTCGCCCGCCTCTATGGCTCTACCGGCTTCCTCCTGCTCCGCACCATTGACCTTGCTTTTACCCTGTTGTTAACGGCTATCGCGGTTGAGGTGATGACCGGTTGGGACATTCGGCTGGTAATCGGGTGCATCGGTTTATTCACGGTGCTCTATACACTTGTTGGAGGTATCGAGGCCGTCGTCTATACAGACGTGCTGCAGGGTTTTGTGCTGGCGGCAGGGGCGTTATCCGTGCTGCTGATTATTCTTTTTCGCCCGGAAGGTGGACCGGCGGCGGTGATCTCATCTGCTTATGCCGGAGGCAAGTTCGGCTTGGGAGATTATAGTTTCACCTGGCAAAGCTTCTTCGGCACGCAACCTACGTTCTGGATACTGGCTCTCTCTGGACTACTGCATTTTGGCCGGTCGTATATGACCGAGCCCAATATGGTCCAGCGCTATTTGATCGCGCGCTCTGATCGGGATGCGCAACGAGGGGTGATGGCTGGCGCCCTCTCCTGCTTACCTATCTGGCTGACGTTTGCCTTCATTGGCTCTTGTCTCTGGGCGTTTTATCAACTAATCCCACAGAACATACCAGCCGAGGTGCTCCAGAAGCCTGATAATATTCTGCCTTACTTTATCATTACGCAGTTGCCTGCGGGACTGGTTGGTCTCATTCTTGCGGCGATTCTCTCTTCCTGCAATTCATCAGTCAGCTCTGATTTGAATAGCGTAGGAACTGTCATGACGCAGGACTACTTTGTGCGAGCGTGGCCCGGGTCTTCTGAGCGCGCTCGACTTCTCTTTGGCCGCTGCGCTGTAACCATTACCGGAATCCTCTGCGTCTGCATTGCCATAATCTTGATCTCTGCCCGCGCAAAGGCTCTGATCGAACTGATCGTGACATTGGGGATGATCTTCTCTGGCGGGATGCTGGGGCTCTTTGCTCTTGGCTTTCTCAGCACCAGGGCAACGCGTCGCGGAGCTTACATTGGGACGGCAATATGTCTCGCGTTTATTTTATGGGCGACCATCACAGGCCCGCTCAAGGTCGATCTCGGGTTTAATTTCAACATGCATCCGATCATGATCGGAGTTCTGAGCCACTTCATCCTTTTCATATCCGGTTATTTCGCCAGCGTAATATTTGGAGGACATCGGCCGGAACTGACGGGGCTTACCATCGGCAGCCGCAAAAAATCGGAGATCATTCAGCCTGCCGCTCGGCCAGTTCTAACAAACTTCACTTAATTGACACTTCACCCCATCTTTGTTATGTCTACCGTCCTTTATTTCAGGCCATGTCCACGGAGTAAAAGTATTGACAAAAACCGCCGTTAAAGTTCGGAGAAGAAGATCCAAGTCCAGTATGAACTCAGGGGCTCAAGCAGAGGTGGCGTCAGCGCCTGAGTATTATTCTAAAGCTATTGGACGAGCGCTGGACATCCTCGAACATTTTTCAGATCCGGAGACTACGCTCAATCTGACTGAGCTTGTCCAGATGAGCGGTATTCCGGAAGCTTCTCTTTTCCGGATTCTGTTAACGCTTGAATACCACCGCTACCTGCAACGCAATCCTGACGGCTCCTATAAAATGGCGCCCAAAGTCCTCTTCGGCACCCTTCATGAGCATGCCGAGAAGGTACTTCAGAAAGTACATCCCCTATTGATAAATCTGAACCAGCGTTTCGATGAGACCGTCAGCCTCGCATATCTTTTCGGAGATAAGATTCAGGTTATAGATGTGTTGGAAGCATTCAATGAAGTTCGCGCCACGAACACTCTGGGCAAACTGTTGCCGCCCCATTGCAGTTCCATGGCCAAGGCTATCACGGCCTTTCAACCGCAGGATCGGATGGACCGCATTGTTCAAGTATACGGACTTGTGCGCTTCACTGAGAATACCATTGTCGATCGCCTGGCGTTGCTGGACGAGTACGCGGAGATTCGACGCAAGGGCTGGTCGATGGAGCGCGAAGAGTCGTCCAAAGGCATCTGCTGTTTTGGCGCTCCGGTCTTCAACGAGAAGCAGCACGCGGTCGCTGCCATCAGCGTCATGTCCCCGCTAATTCGCCTGACGCCCGAACGAGAAAAAGAGATTATCGAGGATCTCGTCAAAACCTCACAAAAGGCCTCTGCAACGCTACAGTAAATCCTCAGATTCGCACGTCCCGTTCGGTCCAATACTGTCCACGAAGCACTCCCTCGACCGCTTTCCCCGCTGCCCCTCGGGGAAAGTCTTCCATAAAGACTACTTTGTGAACACGTTGATACTTGGCGCCAACCCGCTCGTTGATCCAGCCACGCAATTCATCCTCGGTGACTACCGCGCGCTCGCGTAAGATCACCGCGGCGAGCGGGGTTTCTCCCCACTTCTCGCTCGGGACGCCGAACACTGCCGCCTCGCGCACCGCCGGGTGTTGAACGGCAATCTCTTCTATGTCTCGCGGGTAGACGTTAATACTCCCGGAGATGATCATGTCTTTCTTGCGGTCCATGAGAAAGAGGAAGCCATCCTCATCAACGTAACCGATGTCACCTGAATGCAGCCAACCATCGATGATAGCTTGCTCAGTAAGGTCTGGGCGTTTGTAATAACCAGGCATCAGAATAGGACCGCGCCCGACGATCTCGCCCGCCTCTCCCACAGCAGCCTGTTTCCCTTCGCCGTTTATGATTTTCATCTCAAACAACGGTGGCGGCACACCGACTGAGCCTGGCTTGACAGCGAAATCCTCCTTATCCAGAATGGTCACGAACCCTTCGGTTAAGCCATAGAGTTCGTAGAACCGGCCCGGCAATACCCCACTCAGTTTCTCTTTGTGTACCAGGTGAAGCGGCGCTCCGACGGAACCGATCATTTCCAGTGTCTGCAAGGCTTCGGGCTTGAAATTAGGCGCGTTTAGCATGGCGATGATCTGGGAGGGCACCATCTTGACATGCGTCACCCGCTCCCGTTCGATTGTCTCGATAAAGGCTTCCGCGTTGAATTGCTCTTGCAGAATGTAAGTCGCGCCCAGGTACATGGCCGGCATCAGCGTGAGAAAGGCGCCGTTGAAGACGATCGATCCGGCGTGCAAGATTACGCTCTCGGGCTTAATGCGATAAGCCGAAGAGAAGATCGTACAATACATGCAACGGATGCTGTGCGTGAGAACGATCCCCTTGGGTAAGCCGGTGGTGCCACTGCTGTAGATGATGTTATAGAGGTCGTCGCCTGAGATCTCAATCCCTTGGGGATCTTCGTCACTCGCCGCGGCGGTCAGTTCTCGATAATTCCGATAGCCGGTGACGGCCACCTCACCGGTGAGGATGTAGCGATCGGCACTGATGGCTGGCAGGTCAACCTTGATAGTCTCCAGCGCTTCAACGAAAACTTGAGTGGTTATAACCGTTGTTGTCTCAGAGTCTTGCAACAAAGCCGCCAGCCCTTGGCCTTGCAACAGGGTACTAAGCGGCACCACCACCCCCCCAATCTTGGCGGCCGCCCAGTAGAGTTCAAGCATCTCCAAACAGTTCGGCAGAACAGTCGCGATCTTATCGCCTTTGCTAATCCCCATGCCCAGGAGCGCATTGGCTAGGCGATTGATGCGACTATTGAATTGTCGAAAGCTGAAACGGCGTTCCTTAAACACTATCGCCGTATGGTGTGGTCGGTAGCGGGCGTGTCGTTTGGGTAGTGAGCTTAAGTTCATTTTTGTGTTGTCACTCCCGCGTATGCTCTTCAGATGCTTCGCGTAGGAACCGGCACTCGACCTTTATCAAGGGTGCGAGCCGAGAAACTTCGTGCGCATTAATCATGCCAGGTGAGTCTGCGAGGCAGTTCGCTGCACCGCACGCGGCCCCCAATATGACCCGCTCTCGTATGCCTTCTCGACGGTGGCCCGCAACTGCCAAGCCAGCGACAGTGGCATCCTCGCATCCAACCGTTGAATGACCGTTGACCGTTGACCGCAGGTGCGCGGAAGATGAGAGGTTCCATTTCTGAAGTCACTCGCCATAAGAGACGACCTCAGGGCCCTCGTGAATGCATTCTTAAGTTCGGTCCCGAAGTTGATCTTTGCGATGCCGCTATCAATTGCGCGCGCGAGGAGTTCGTCACTGACGCCAGAGCCCCCGTGCAACACCAGCGCAGCCTCGCCGACCGAGTCACGGATTCTGCTCAATCGATCAAAATCAATCCGCACCTTACCCCTATAAAAACCGTGCGCCGTGCCGACCGCGACGGCCAGGGCGTCTACTCCCGTCTCACTCACGAACTGCTTGGCCGTCTCAGGATCGGTGTAAAAACGTGTGATGTCGCTCTCCTCCTCGTTGTGTGCGACGTGCACCAACTCACCCTCGACTGAAACGCCGGCGGCCAGTTCTACGACGCTGCGTGTCAGTGAACAATTCTCTGAAAACGAGAGTCTTGATCCGTCGATCATCACTGAAGAATACCCTGCATCAATACAGCGGGCGGCCAGTGACCTGTAGCGATCAAGTCTACGTTCAGCTCCCCTATGACTGCTACGCGTTTGTCAGCAGACTTCGTTTCATTCGTCATTTTGCTCTCGACATCTATTAACTTCGAACCAACCAGGCCCAGTCTTACCGACTATTGAAACTAGACGATGGATTTCGCTGAATCCTAGGCATATATCCGAGATGTATTCTTTATTTTCACTCACTCCATAATATGATCTTTTGTAAACATCTAAAACATAAACGTCGCTTTGTTAATTGAAGATAAGTGATTCAGGGCGGTTCCCCTGTCAGAAATAAGGGGAATGATTTGGGACAGGCTGAACCGTGTGAGAAACAGGTCCCTCATAATGGCTTTGGCGGATCTCGACATGGAAAGGCTTGCTCTATCGCTGGTGCAAGCGGGCATGGATAGTTTAAGATGCCCACGTTTACGGGCTAATTCCCGGTTAACCTGGTGGTCCAATAATGCCTGTAAAGTATTGATAACAAAGGACTTACGCCCGCTTGGCTCAGTGGTAGAGCACTCGCTTCACACGCGAGGGGTCAGAAGTTCGAATCTTCTAGCGGGCACCAACATTCTTAGTAAGTTACGGGCGACATCGTGTCGCCCATTTTTGCTCCACGGCTCGTGGTTGACTTTTGCGACGCAAAGTCATTTACGGTGCACTGAACTTTGGGAAGCCGTTCCGGTGCACGGACTGTCTGTCGAAGGAGGGATAGGACCGCATTGGCGGTCATCAAGTGCTCGCTCGGCCCCTGGGCTTGGCAACTCTCGCCGCGAATCAAGTCCTTATTCTCTCAGGTTGTCGCGACTCTCCCGACCACCTGAACCACCGAACTCTGACCCTGGCCGGTCAGAGAGGAGGCGGCTTTGGACGTGAGACGGTCGCTTAAAAGCGTGAAGTTTATTCTTCCCGCGTTGACCGAGGCAACTAGTCCCTATTGACGGCCGATCAAGTACTCGCTCTTTCCGCCCATTGGCTTAGCAACTCTTGCCGCGTATCTCGATCCCGCCCTTGAGATCTCTCTTCAAGACGAGCACGTCGAGCAGTTCGACCTCAACGACCAACCAGACCTGGTGATCATTCAGGTCTACATCACCAACGCATATCGCGCGTACCAGATTGCTGACCACTATCGTGCGCGTGGTTCCTACGTGCTGCTCGGTGGCCTTCATGTCACATCGCTGCCGGATGAGCGGCGCCGCACGCAGACACAATCTTTATCGGACCCGGAGAGCACACCTTCCCGCAATTCTTGCAAGACCTCGCGGCAGGAGCGCCACAACGCCGTTACGAGTCGGCGGTGCGTACTCTGGAAGCGCTGCCGCCCATACGGCGAGACCTTATTCAGCGATACCGGTATCTGGTCCCGAACTCGATTGTCGTCTCGCGAGGCTGTCCCCATCATTGCACCTTCTGCTACAAGGATGGTTTTTTCGCGGGAGGCCGCTCGTTCTACACGCAGGTCGTGGACGACGCGCTTGCCGAAATTGCCCGGCTTCCCGGCCGGCATCTCTACTTCCTGGACGATCATCTCTTTGGGAACGCGGTTCGCGCGGGATCTCTTCCGCGGCATGAAAGGGATGGGCCGCAATTTTCAGGGAGCCGCAACGGTCGACTCGATCCTGCGCGATGATGTGATCGAAGAGGCAGCCGCCGCCGGTCTGCGAAGTCTGTTAAGTTCGAGCGCGCATGGGACGTTGCCATCCGGATCAAGCAGTTGTCCCAGATGCGGCCTCTTCTTGAAGCCGTTCTCGCACCGGTGGCTACTTCAGTCGCACCGGTGAGCTCGGTCGCTGAAAATTCCCATTTTGGTAAGTCTTTGTGAGCGCGTGAAATGGGTTTTTTTCTACGAGTGCGAGTTCGCTTCCCAGCAACACCGACGCTCCGAAGCTGTGAAAGAATTGAGATCGATCGCGGATACCACCTAAGAGCCATAAATTTACAGGTTGGGAAGGGCGGTCTACCCCCGCTTGCGGTAGTAATGAGAAAACACAACTTGAGGCTTGAGCGTAACGTATCTGCGGGGGTAGTGCACCCCCAAAATGACACAGAAAGTTAAGACAGTATTGGTAGTGAAAGCGATGCTTCAAACT
>JBPCIQ010000124.1:0-5706 GCA_051006135.1 Pyrinomonadaceae bacterium
AATCTCACCCATGCCTGAACGGATCATTATCGTCCAGGCAGCCAGACACGTCCTGTCGCAACTGGACACGAGACAGAGGAGCGACCATCCATCAGAAACGACTAATCGGCTCGAATCTTAGTAGATCACGAGCTTTTAGATCTTGACTTTTGAGGGCTGTGTAATAGAGTCGGCGACGAAGAAAAATCCTGTTGGGCCAGCGAATAGGCAATGACCCTCGACCCCGGCACACGTTTTGGCCGCTATGAGATTCGCTCACACATCGGTGCGGGTGGCATGGGCGAGGTCTATCTAGCCCATGATACCGAACTGGAACGTGCCGTGGCGCTGAAAGTGCTGCCCGCCGATGCAGCTTCGGACGAGCAGCGCATGCGCCGCTTCATTCAAGAAGCGAAAGCGGTTTCAGCACTCAATCATCCGAACATCATCACCATCCATGAGATCGGGCACGAGGGCGATGTGCAGTTTATGGCGACGGAGTTCGTCAAAGGCATCACGCTGTTGCAGCACATGAACAGCTCGCGGATGAAGCTCAGTGAAATAATCGATGTCGGCATGCAGGTCGCGTCAGCGCTGGCAGTGGCCCACGAGGCCGGCATAGTTCATAGGGACATCAAGCCTGAGAACCTCATGCTTCGCCTCGATGGCTACGTAAAGGTGCTGGACTTTGGCCTCGCGAAACTTTCAGATCCTGTGATGATCGATGCCGAGGCAAAAACCAAGGCCTTGGTGAAGACCAACCCAGGCATGATCCTGGGCACATACCGATATATGTCACCAGAACAAGCACGGGGTCAGGAAGTAGACAATGCGACCGACATCTGGAGTCTTGGGGTTGTCATCTACGAAATGATCGCTGCTCGATCACCCTTCGGAGGTGACACCGCGAGCGACGTCATGGCTTCAATTCTGATGGTCGAGCCGACACCCTTGATGCAATACTGGCCGCAAGTCCCCGGGGAACTGGAGCGGATAGTAATGAAGGCGTTGGCCAAGAACAAAGAGGAGCGCTATCCGTCAGCTAGAGATCTCTTGATCGATTTGCGCTTGTTCAAGCAGCGTCTGGATGCGGAGCCTGAACTTGAACAGATCCCGCCTGGTCGTACCTTGATTGGCCGGAACACGCGACTGGCAAGGGTTGGCGTGACCGACAGTTTGGAGAAGCGTCACACCAGGGGTGTCGACAAGCCCACGGCGCCGCGTCGCAAATCCCGTAAAGGCATTGATTCGCTGGCGATCCTGCCCATGATGAACGCGAGTAATAATCCGGAGATGGAGTACCTTTCAGATGGCATCACCGAAAGCATTATTAACACAATGTCGCAGATTTCGAACCTTAAGGTGATGGCCCGGAGCACCGTCTTTCGCTATAAAGGTAAAGAAGTTGATCCGCAAGAGGTGGGCAGCGCGCTCGATGTTCGGGCAGTCCTGTCGGGCAAAGTCTTGCAACTGGGTCATAACTTAATCATCAAAGCCGAGCTGGTTAACGTGGCGGATGGCTCTCAATTGTGGGGTGAGCATTACAACCGCGAGCCTGACGACATTCTGACTATTCAGGAAGAGATCTCCCGAGAGATAGCGGCAAAGCTGCGTTTGAAACTTAGCGGCGAGCAAAAGAAGCGACTCAGTAAGCGGCACACCAAAAACACGGATGCTTATCAACTTTATTTGAAGGGCCGATACTTTTGGAATAAACGACCGGAAGAAGGACTGACCAAAGGCATAGAGTGTTTCAATCAAGCAATCGAAGCGGATCCCTCGTACGCACTTGCCTATGTAGGCCTGGCTGATTCTTACATCATGCTCGCCACCTACAACCTTTCTGCGCCGCCTGCAGTGCTAAGTCGCGCGAAAGCTGCGGCGGAGAGGGCGCTCGAAATTGATAACCAGCTAGCCGAAGCCCATACCTCGCTCGCCAAGGTGCGGGCCGACTATGATTGGGATTGGTCTGCCGCTGAAGAAGGTTTTAAACGGGCGCTCGAACTTAATCCCAATTACGCCACCGCCCATCACTGGTATGCCTTGCACTTGATGGCGATGAGCCAATTTGAAGAGGCCGCGACCGAGATTAAGTGTGCCCAGCAGCTCGACCCTCTCTCGCTCAGCATCAACGCCAGTACCGGACTCCCCTTCTACTGGTCCCGACGTTATGAACAGGCTATTGAGCGGTTTAGAAGAACGCTGGAACTTGATTTAGCTTTCCCGTTGGCGCATGTCCTGCTCGGTCAGGCTTACGCGCAAAAAGGGATGTTCGGCGAAGCCATAGCCGAATTGAGCCGAGCCAGAGAATTAGACGGTACGCCAAGAGCACGAGCCATACTCGCCTATACTCTTGCCGTAGCCGGCCAGAGAGACGAGGCCTCCATGATTCTCGCCGAGCTCCAGGAACTGGCAAGCGACAAGTATGTCTCGCCATACTTCATAGGATTAATCTACACGGCAATGGGTGACCAGGATCAAGCGCTCGTATGGCTGGAGAAAGCTTACGAAGAACGCAGCGGCTGGCTGGTTTGGCTCAAGGTTGATCCTAAGCTTGATAGTCTAAGGTCCGATCCTCGTTTCGCAGAACTCGTGCAGCAGGTGGGACTCCGCGAATAGCAATTCCGAGTCTCGAAAACTCTTCGCTTATTCTTCCTCAAGTTGCGGCCACTGCTGGTCTATGAATTCAAGATGAAGACGTTTCTTGCCGTCAGCCCCGCGACGGAGCCGCCGGACGGCTGCGATAACAGCGATGTTGTAGTGAGCACTTCTTAAGCGCACGTAACGCCCACGTACCAAGTTGAGATCTGTAACAACCTCCATGCCGCGAGCACTGATGTTCTCGGTTTTCGCCTGCTCGGTTCGATACACCCGACCGTCCGCATCATAAACTTCGATCAGAACCTCGGTGCTGATTGCAAAGCGTCGCTCCTGGCGGCGTTCTCGCGAATCATTAAGCTCGTCAAGGCTGGGCAGTTCACGCACGCCCCATAAATCCTGCTCTGTTGGTTGCGAAGCAATTTCGTAACGTAGGGACGGATCCGTCGCAACAGGTGGTCGTTTCCCTACAAAAGCAACGCCAATCTCAAACTGCTGTAAGTGCTCGTCGGCCTGTTGAAGTTGTTGAATGTGCCTAACCAAAGCCCAGGTGCAGTATTGCTCCTGATCATGGTCGAAACAGCGCAATTGACGGGGCATCCGCATCGTTAGTTGCAACAATCGGCCTTGCTCCGTTGGTCGGCTGAGGGTGAGGCGAGCACCAAAAGGGCTCGCATCAATTAGGTTGGAAACTTCGACCCATTCATCGCCATCGCCTTCACGGCAATGCACGCTCACTGGCAGGGACAGAACTAAACGCTCGCGCAGGCGCCGCGATTCCCTATTTTCCATTATGCAGCTTCCTGTTATTGCGGGGCATAGCGCTTGGGGTGCGAGAGCCGACGAGAAGCCTGTAGCAGTGAGTGAATGGCAAACGCAAACTAGGGACCACCCGAGTGTGGTTGCAGAAACTTACCAATTAACTTGCTAAATTCTTCGGGATGCGGCGGCTTCGTAACGTAGTCCGTAACACCGGCTTTCTGCGCCTCGAGGCGCAGTCCCGGCGAATCGTATGCGGTCACGGCAATAATCGGAACCTCGCGTAGTTTACGGCGTTTTCTCATCTGTTCAACTACGACAAGACCGCCGTCTCGGGGAAGACCTATATCCATCAGGATTAGCGCCGGTGATTCACGCAGCGCCAGCTTGAGCGCCTCTTGCCCATCTTCAGCTTCTATCACCCTGCAATTGTGCTTCTTAATGAGAAAATACCTCAGCACGGCGCGATTATCTTCGATGTCATCAACAACCAAGACCGTGGGGCGATGATCAGGTTCTTCGCTCATCCTGGCCTTTCAAGGTTTGGGTGTCTCGTCGAGTTTGTTCAGCAAGGTATCGTAGTACGCCTGCGCCTCTGCATCGTCTGGTTTTTCGGCTGCTAGATCGCTCGCCAAACGCAGCGCATCGTACCAGACCCCGTAGTTCTCAAAGACGATCGCCAGGTCTAAGTGATCCGCGGTGGTCTTTGGCGACGTTAGTTTAGCCTGTTCGATTGCCTGCTTAACCTCCGCTGCTTCCGGTCCCGCCAAAACCCGAAAAGTGACTGGCATTCCTTCTTCCTTTCCTTTTGCCGAAGGAGTTGTCACCCTCCACGAGTAGAGCTTACCCGGTTCGAGTGCGGGTGCATCCGCAGGATAGGTAAGTTCCGTTGCTGCTACATCCTTTTCAAAGACAATTTTTGCGGGCGGCTCAACGTAAGGATCACCGGCGTAAAGTGTGAAGTGGTATGTCCTTGAACTGAAAGCTGACTGCCAGGCAAAGAAGGGTCGAGCACTGTAAGCACGTCCCTCAAGGGGCGCAAGCGGTTTCCGTGGCGATACGACTTCGCGTGTGGCTCCAACCGCGATCAACCGACTGGTGGCATCTTTCCCCGTGTATTTTTCGAAACCGCGCGCACCTGCGGCTGGTTTTGGTAGCGGTCGCCGCACGGGCGGTGGCTGCTGTTGAGCCACGAGGGAAGTAACCAGGCAGAGCACGCTCAAGAGCACTGCCGGAAAAGAAAGAAATCCTGCGGGATGTTTTGAATACAAAGACCAAGACATGCATAGCTCCTTTTTCCTTAGAGGGAAAGTTCCGAGATTGTGGGAGGAGAACCGTTTTCATGTTGTTACCTTCCAGTTGCAAACTTTGCTCGCATGCTCAAGCAACAGCCAAAGGGCTCTCCACTTCTTGTTGATTTATTTGCGAGACGGTGAAGATTCTAGACTTCGTCATCTTACCTTTCACCTTTACGTCGCCCAGCGCGCGAACATTATACCCGTCACCCAGGAGCGCGGCCGTCGCATCGCTAATTAGGATGCCGACACTGTAATCCTTGGTAGTCGACTCCAGGCGAGCGGCTAGATTTACCGTGTCGCCGATAACGGTGTATTCCAACCTCCGTTCGGCTCCGACTACTCCGCACGTGGCGTCGCCTGTGTGAATGCCGACGCCAATCGCGATTTGCGGGCGTTCTGTTCCCGCCCACTCCTGATTCAATCTTTTCACTTCGGCCTGCATCTCCAGACCACAGGCAACCGCCGCGCGTGCTTCCACAGCATCCCCGCGTGACGCGGGCGCGCCGAAGACGATCATCAGTCCATCGCCGATAAACTTATTAATGTGCCCGCAGTGTTTTTCAACGATGGCGTTCATCCGGCTGAAATAGATATTGAGCCATTCGACGATTTGATCGGAAGCAGCCGTTTCCGCGATGGTAGTAAAACTGCGTATGTCTGTAAAGACGATGGTTACGATATGGCGTTCGCCGGTGAGTATCTTCTCGCGGCGATGCCAGAGTTCCTCAGCCACCGACTTCGAAACGCAACGGGAAAGAATGTCCATCACCATTGCACGCTCTGCCTCAGCCTCGCTGGTGAGGATGCGTTCGCGAGCCAGGCGCAACCCCAACCCCAAAGGAGTCAACACAAGCATTCCGATCCAGGCGCTGGCCATCGGTAAAATCAACCCCCGTCCATTGAATGCCAATGATGAAACAATCAGCACGCCCATGGCGCCGGCCACCACGGCTAACAAGCCAAAGAACGTCGGCATCCGAAAAACCACCAGCGCAATTACCGCGAGCGGCAACATAAGGAACGCGATTTGCCAAATGTACCGAGGGCGAGTCGGCGTCTGGCCGAAAAGCAT
>JBPCIQ010000125.1:0-29618 GCA_051006135.1 Pyrinomonadaceae bacterium
GCCGTAGGGTGAGCCGCACGGAACTCACGCCAGCGAACCCTCCGCATTTATTGCGCCACGAAGTTGTAGGTGATGATGCCAGTCACTTTTACCGGCTGCCCGGAGAGCTTCGTAGGTGAAAACCTCGCCTGGCGAGCAGCTCCTACAGCCACAGCCTGCAACAATGGATGACCCGAGACGGCCCGCGCCGAGATGACGCTGCCATTCTCGTCGATGACAACTTGAACCACCACTGTTCCTGCGGCACGTGCTTGTCGCGCGATGGGCGGATACGCCGGTTTAGGCAAACTAATAGCTTTTCCATTCAGCACCCCGCCCGAGATCGGAGCCCTCGGCGGAGTCGGCGCTGGAGGCGGAGGCGGTTCCGCAATGTCTACTTTTGTGGCGGTCACAACTCCGGTCCCCGTTCCTGGGCCGGCAGCCTGAGGAGCCGCTGCATTTGAGTCGGAACTACCTAGCTGAGTCGCGACCCCGCGTCTCACCGGAGGCACATTACTGGCCTTCGCCGAAATCTCTTTGGGAACTAACTCCGTTCGTGTAACGTCAGCAATCAATTCCCTTCGGACATCTACATTCTGTTCCACCTTTTGCGGCTTGGCCGTCTCCTGTTTCTCCGGTTGATTCTGCTGCGGCGGCACGGGCACGGGCGCAACCAGAGTAATCAGATCTAGATTCTGATTCTCCAAGTGTGCATCGTACCAGTAGATACCGACAATGAAGAAAGCCAGGCCCAGCACGAAGTAGATAGCGGTGGTAACCAGAATGAATGAGCCCTTTCGCGAAAGATCGCCCTTATGCGAATTAGACTCAACGAGGTTCTCGAACATGTTTTAATCCTCCCTATTCCGGTGCCAAATGGGATCAGGGGTGCGGAACTTAAGCGGAATTGCTTGCTAGATGTTGCTTAGATGTCCGCTTGAGCTCTTTAAACAAATTGAAGGGGAAACAGCAGTCCGCGTTCTTCGAAACACTCTTAGAATTGAAAAACCGCTGTGCGAGAAAAAAACTCGCCGGCCCCTGCTCAACAGATCGCCCCCCCGTGTTCAACCATTCGTTTTGAACGCGCGTTCGACCCTCTGAGTATTTAATTTGCCAGCAACTGCCGCAGTCTAAGCCGCATCGCGCCGCAAAGTCAAGAGCAAAATCGAAGTTATTGAGGTCGTCCAGGAATGAAATTAGCAGGTGGCAGACACCGGAAAATCTACTTATCCTGCACCGCGCGAGCGCTTTTCGAGCCGCGCAGAAACAGGCTCGCGTTTCACTGAACCGGCGCTCACACGCGGGGAATGTGTTGGGGTCCGAGCAACTTCTAATGCCGCTGCTCTGTTAGAGTCTTCGATGCGCTGCTCCCACCAAACCATTATCGGGCTAGCAACGGCGACCGATGAATAGGTGCCCACAATCGTTCCGATCAGCAGCGCTATTGAAAACTCGCGCAATACATCGCCGCCAAAAATAACCATGGCCAGGACGGAGAGGAGGATTAGACCCTGAGTAATTACCGTGCGCGAAAGTGTCTGATTGATCGAGTTGTTCGTGATCTTGTAGAGCGACTCTCGCCGGTGAAGTCGACGGTTTTCTCTGATGCGATCGAACACAACGATTGTATCGTTAACAGAAGCGCCAACGAGCGTGAGCAGGGCCGCGATCACCGTGAGACTAACTTCCCACTGGAAGATCGAGAAGAAACCCAAAGTCACCAGCACGTCGTGAAATACCGCAATCACCGCTGCGGCGCCGTAAGTCCACTCGAACCGAAAGGCAATATAAACGAGCATCCCCACAAGAGCGGCGAGCGTCACGGCGATCGCTTTGTTCCTCAACTGAGCTCCAGCAACAGCGCCCACAGCATCTGTGCCGATGATTTCAAAGGCCTCACCTTCGGGCCCGAAAGCATGTAGAGCATCGCGAACTTTCCTGCGCCCGAGCTCAACCTCATCCTGGGACTGTTCTTCACCAGATCCTTCAAGCGGCATCTTGATCAGGAATGTATCCGGCTTGTCAGTTACGGCCTGGATGGTCGCATCTTTCGCTCCCTGGCTGGCTAGGGTTTCGCGAATTTTTTCGGCTGTTGCAGGTTTCTTAAACCGCGTAGTGACGACCGTTCCGCCCTTAAAGTCGACCCCAAGGTTGAAAGCCTCCGTGCCGTTCGGATGCTTCCACTGACGATAAAACGCTGAGCCGAGCCCTGCCAGCATCAGGAAAACTGAAATAGCAATGAACAGGCGACGCCGCGCGAGCCAGTCAAATTTCACATCTTTAAAGACTTGAATCATAAAGACAGGATCAATCGGTTATTTAATGACGAGTCGATTGAACCGAGCTCCCCATCGAAGTTAAATACTCAGCGCCTCAACCTTACGCTTACGACTCAGTTGCCAAAGGAATATCGTGCGCGAAACGTAAACCGCTGAAAAAAGATTTATCAGTAATCCCAGAATCAGCGTGACCGCAAATCCGCGTAGAGGGCCGGTGCCAAACACAAATAAGAACAAGGACGAAATAACCGTCGTCACGTGTGTATCGATGATTGTTACAATCGCCCGCTTAAAGCCCTGATCGACGGCCGAGGCAATCGTCTTTCCCGTCAGTAGCTCTTCACGGATCCTTTCAAAGATGAGCACGTTTGAATCGACAGCCATGCCTATCGTCAGAATTATTCCCGCAATACCAGGCAGCGTCAGAGTCGCCCCAAAGACAATAAGACCCGCAAGCATCAGGATCATGTTCAGGAGAAGCGCAACCACGGCATTCACGCCAGAGCCTCGATAGTAAAAGAGCATGAACGCAACCACGAATAGCAGGCCGAACACGGAAGCCTTAACGCCCGCTCGAATTGAATCGGCCCCCAAGCTCGGTCCCACAGTGCGCTCTTCCTGGTACTCGATTGGCGCCGGCAGTGCTCCGGATCTTAGAGTAAGCGCAAGATCGTCCGCCGAGTCCTTTGTAAATCGTCCGCTAATCTCACCCTGATCGAAAATCTGAGACTTAATATAGGCGATCGACTTGACCTCATCATTCAGCACCACGCCCATATACTGGTTGATGTTCGCCCCGGTCCAGGCACCAAACTTCTCGGCTCCGGTCGGCTTGAAGGAAAAACTAATCTGGTAATCCTCTGCCCCTCCTCGCGATTGAGTTGCCGAGGCATTGCGAAGTTCACTCCCATCGACCACTGGCGGCCACTCAACTACTACCCACTTCTTTTGCTTCTGTGCTTCATCAGCACTCGTCTGTCCGGCGGTGGTCGGTTCATTGCGTTCCAAGTATGGCAGCACCCGCCGGTTCGAAGGCACTGTGCCTCCCAGAGAAGCTTTGGCCTCTTCTTCCGTATTGAAGGTCCGCGAGGGCGAAGGACTTGGCGGGCTCACCACGTGGACCAGATCCAGTTTCGACTCGGCTTTCAATAACTGCTTCACGCGCTCAGGATCCTGAATTCCAGGCATCTGCACCAAAATCTGGTGTGAGCTTTGGGCCCCATGTCGCTGTACCAGCGGCTCCGCAACACCAACGGCGTCCAAACGGCTCTCAATAATTCGCTTAGCTTGTTCTGTTGCCTGCTCAGCCAATGCCCGCTGGGCAGTGGGCGTTAAAGACCAGGAAATTGTGTTACCACTAACTGACGAGGACCACTCCGTGAGATCAACCTTCTTCTTTACCGCCTCTTCAATCTGGCTCAACTGCGAAGGATCGCTGGCTTCAAGGGTCATATTGTAATTGCCGGCAGATGCTTCTGCTTTCACATCCTTGGGCGGGAATCCAGCCTCTTTGCTGGCGCTCTGAATTGCAAGCGCGGTGCCCTCCGTTAGCGTCTTGAAAAACTTATCCGTCCTTACTCTCATCACCAAATGCGACCCACCCTTAAGATCAAGACCGAGCCGGATATTTGATGCCAGGTTGGCTTTGATTCCCGACCACGTGAAGTCTTTCAATGTAGGGCGCCGGCGAGGGCCAATAACAATATAAAGACCCACCAGAGTCACAACGGCGATAATGATGATACGTTGAAGGAGGTTCTTTTTCTTCATTACAAAGTTGGAAAGGTAAAGGATAGGGGGCTACTTCTTCTCTTCCTCGTCGATACCCGCTACTGCAGACCTGGCAATTTCCAGAATGGACTTGTCAGCGCTCCTAATCAGGAAACTTGTATCGCGCACAGTGGTGATCGTGCCAATCACGCCGCCAGTGGTCACGACCCGATCACCAGCTTTTAACTGCGAAATTGTCTCCTGTAGTTGGCGCTGTCGTTTTTGCTGAGGTCTGATGAGCAACATGTAAAAGACGGCTATGATCAGCACCATCGGCAGCAAGCCGCCCAGCGCTCCCAGACCGCCTTGAAAGAGCATGATAATGTTTGTCATTTAACTGTCGTCAAACTTGGGTCAGGTCGAACTGCTTTAGTCCTTTTATTCGCACTGCGACACTGTTCGGCGGCGCCGCTCAGGCGTCTTCATTCACCAGACGCGCGCATGCGCTCTATGAACTCTCGTCGAAATTTTGGGAAATCGCCAGACCAAATAGATTGCCTCACACGTCGCATAGTGTCAAGGAAGAAGGCTAGATTGTGATGGGTCAGCAAGATACCAGCTAGCATCTCTCCCGTTTGGTGAAGGTGGCGAAGGAAAGCGCGCGAATGGCGACGGCAGACAGAACACTCACATGATTCGTCCAACGGCCGCATATCGTGGGCCCATTGAGCATTCTTCACATTCACCCTACCTCGCGCGGTAAACGCTTGACCATTGCGACCGTTCCTGGTCGGCAATACGCAGTCAAACATGTCAATCCCACGGGCAACTGATTCGACTAAGTCCTCCGGAGTGCCAACCCCCATTAAATATCGGGGCTGTCTTGTCGGCATCAGCGGCGCAACCTCATCAATCACTTCCCACATGACGGACTTTTCTTCGCCCACGCTGAGGCCGCCAATCGCGTACCCATCGAAACCGATTTCTACCATGCGCTCAAGGCTCTCACGGCGAAGGTCGCGATACGCAGCTCCCTGGACAATACCAAAGAGAGCCTGCCCCCCGTTCAGATCAGCTTGGTTTTCTTTCCGTCCTGAGTCCGCGCCTTGCAACTGTAGGTCAGCAAATTTCGCCCGCGAACGATTGGCCCATCGCGCTGTTAACTCCATGCTTCTTCGGGCATCGGCGGCGGAAGCATCACCCGGCGCGCATTCGTCGAAGATCATGACAATCTCCGAACCCAACGCCGCCTGGACCTCCATTGAAATCTCGGGCGATAAGAATTGCAGGCTTCCGTCCACGTGCGAACGAAACGCAGTTCCCTCTTCGCTAATCTTGCGCAGCGCCCCTAGACTCCAAACCTGAAATCCACCGGAATCGGTTAACAACGCGCGATCCCAACCGATGAAACGATGCAATCCCCCAGAGAGCTTGATTGTTTCTACTCCGGGACGAAGCCAGAGGTGATACGTATTTCCCAGGATAATTCGAGCGTCCAAATCTTTGCTCTCGAGCTCTTCAAATCGAATACCCTTGACTGTTCCCGCTGTCCCCACGGGCATGAAAACCGGCGTCTCGATTACGCCGCGGCGAGTCTTCAACAGTCCCGCGCGAGCCTTCCCGGAGGTTGCTTCTATTTCAAAAGTTATCGGCGGCTTTATCTCAACCATACAACGGATTCATCTCTATCAATTGAATGGGTGGCTCTTTCACGGCCTTTGACGGTGATCGCTAAGGACCACTGAACCTTAACCGTAAATCGCCATTGTCTAACGCCTGCCCCGCTTCTTGTGCCTTTCTACAATTCTCAGGGGTGTGGCAAAGAAATCAAATTCTTCGCGCAGACGATTCTGCACATGCCGTTCGTAGGAAAAGTGGATGCCCGGCTTACCGCCAGCCGTAAAAATAACAAACGTTGGTGGGCGCACTCCAATTTGCGTTAAGTACTGAACGTGAAGCCGCGAGACCCCGCCGCGGACAGGCGCCGGCGAAACGCCGCCGCGTGGTTGGGCAATGGCTCGCTCGAAGAAGGCATTCAGTTGGGAAGTAGGAATGCGCCGATTACGGGCTTCATTAGCATGGATGGCGAGCGGAAGCAGCTTCTCAACGCGCTGCCCGGTCAATGCCGAAATCGTAACCACCGGCGCCCATTCAAGGAACTTCATCTTATCGCGCAGTTTTCGCTCAAACTCATTCGCGGTATTTGTCACCTTGTCCATGATGGCGTCCCATTTGTTGACGGCGATTATGATGGAACAACCAGCATCATGCGCGTAACCCGCGATGTGCGCATCAAGAGCGGTGGGACCTTCTTCGGCATCGATCAGAACAACAGCGACGTCCGCCCGTTCGAGACTTTTTCTGGCCATGATCACCGAAAGTTTTTCCGCCAGCAGGCCAGTCGTGCCCGTGCGGCGAATGCCCGCTGTATCAATAATCCGAAATGTTTGCTCAGGTGTTTCCAAAACAGTATCGATCGCGTCGCGTGGGGTACCGGCAATGGGAGAAACAATTACGCGCTCCTTTCCTAACAGTCCGTTGAGCAAAGAAGACTTACCCACGTTAGGCCGACCCACGATCGCGAGCCGCAGCTCGCGGCGCTCTGGCGATGGCATAATTGTCTCGCCCGCTTCTTCTTCTTCATGACCGGCGTTCAAGTGCATGAGCACACCATCAAGCAATTCCCCAATGCCAAGTCCCTGCTCAGCGGAAACGGGGAAAACCTCTGCAAAGCCGAACCGGTAGAACTCCGTCGCTTCAGTTTGGAGCTTCGAGGCATCAACCTTATTCGCTACCACAAGAACGGGTTTGCCGGTTTGTCGAAGAACTTTCGCGAGTTCTTCATCTAAAGGGGTGATGCCGCTTCTAGCATCGACCACCCAGATCAGCGCGCATGATTCTTCAATAGCCAGCCCGGCCTGCTTCAGAATGTTTGACGGGATTTCGGCATCATCGTCCGGCACCATTCCACCTGTATCTACGATAGCGAATTGCTTGCCAGACCAATCAACCTCGCCATAGATCCGGTCACGGGTAATTCCCGGCTCATCTCCAACAATCGCCTTGCGCTCACCGGTGAGGCGATTGAAGATCGTCGACTTGCCGACGTTAGGCCGTCCTACGATAGCTACCAGCGGCAGAATACGCGGTGCGCTGGCGGTCCCTTGAACGTCTTGCGTCGTTTCCACGGTCATTAAGAGGTTGATCTCAGCGATTCAGGTCAAAGATTCTTGCCAGTTGAGAAAAATACAACACTAGGCTAAGACGTCGACTCTTGCAAAGGGGGCGCGAATGAGGGAAGTGGGCCGAGGTCGTTGACTCGTTACAGAATCGTCCTGTATAAGCCTGACTGCCGGAGACCTAAGGAGAACATTCGATGGCTAACGTAAATGACTTTGGTCTATCCACGATCGGCCAGATTGCCGTGAACGCTCACGATCTCGACCGAGCAGTCGCGTTCTATCAGAATAAGCTTGGTATGAAGCACCTTTTCACCGTACCTCCTCAGATGGCGTTCTTCGCTTGCGGTGAAGTCAGGTTGATGCTTTCGCTTCCTGAAAAGCCCGAGTTTGATCACCCGAGCTCGATTATCTACTTTAAGGTACCTGACATTCAGCAAGCTTCAGAAATTCTTGCCGAGCGCGGTGTTCAGATTGAGGAACAACCTATCCTGGTTGCGAATATGGGTTCGTACGATCTCTGGATGGCTTCCTTCCGCGATTCTGAAAACAATCTGCTGGCGATGATGAGTGAAGTTGCGCATTGAAATTACTGCGATGCCTGCCGCGCTCTGCGGCCATGAAAAAGGATCAATATGAAGAATGTCACAATCCGCTACTGCCCTGTGTGACCCGTAAAGAGTCTAATAGCCGCCCGGGTGGCAGCAGATCTCGAAAACGAACATGGGATAAGAGTAGAGAGGGTAAAAGGCGGACTCGGTGAGCTCAGCGTCAGCATTGACGAGACTAAGATCTTCGATGGCAATCGTCTCTGGTATCCCACACCTGGAGGCGTGATCAAGAAAGTGCGCGCCGCCCTTGGCACTGAACCACCCAACTCCAGGAGTTAAATGAAACGTAGAGACTTTTTGGAAGCAAGCGTGTTTGGGTGTGCTGTCGCAATCAGCAACCCTGTCAAGGTCCTTGCTATTGAGAATGGGCAGAGCAAACCAGAGTCCGAAGCAGCTCCCAGCGCATTCGAACTTGACGAAGTTACGATCAGCGAACTTCAGGAGGGTATGCGCATTGGGAAATTCAGCGCGCGCTCGTCGGCAAAGAAGTACCTTGAGCGCATCGAGGAAGTAGACAAGAACGGCCCGGCAATCAATTCCGTAATCGAGATTAATCCGGACGCTCTGGCCATTGCTGATAGGCTCGACCGAGAGCGCAAACAAGGAGCATCCCGCGGCCCATTGCACGGAATTCCGATCCTTATTAAAGACAACATCGACACGGCTGATCGCATGATGACCACAGCAGGCTCCCTCGCGTTGCTGGGCTCGATTCCCTCCCAAGATGCTTTTGTGGCGAAGAAGTTGCGCGACGCGGGCGCCGTCATACTCGGAAAAACAAACCTCAGCGAGTGGGCCAATATCAGATCGAGCCATTCTACCAGCGGCTGGAGTGCTCGCGGTGGCCAAACGAAGAATCCGTATGTGCTCGACCGCAATCCCTGTGGCTCAAGTTCCGGCTCCGGCGCTGCCGCTGCAGCCAATCTCTGTGCCGCAGCGATTGGGACTGAAACCGACGGATCTGTGGTTTGTCCTTCATCCGCTAACTCCCTGGTAGGAATTAAACCTACGGTAGGACTTGTCAGTCGCTCCGGCATCATACCCATCGCTCACAGCCAGGACACGGCCGGACCGATGGCTCGCACTGTCACCGACGCTGCAATTCTCCTCGCGGCGCTAGCTGGAGTTGATCCTGGTGACAATGTCACTGCCGCAAGCCAGGGAAAGTCGCAGAGCGATTACACACGGTTTCTCGATAAGGATGGTTTGCGTGGCGCACGGCTCGGAGTGACGCGCAAGTATTTTGGCTTTAACGATCACGTCGATAAGCAGATGGAGACTCTCATCAGTGAGATCAAAAAGCTCGGCGCGGTGGTGATCGATCCGGCTGAGATTCCAACCGCGGGGAAGTTTGACGATACGGAATTGGAAATCTTACTTTACGAGTTGAAGGCAGACCTCAATGCCTACCTGGCCAATCTCGGACCAAAAGCGCCGGTTCGTTCGCTGAAAGAGGTAATTGCCTTCAATGAAAAGAATCGCGACAAAGAAATGCCTTACTTTGGACAGGACCTATTTATCAAGGCCGAGGCTAAGGGTCCGCTAACCGACAAGAAGTATCTTCGGGCCCTCAGCAAGAATCATCTGCTATCTAGAAGACAAGGGATTGATCTTGTAATGCGCAGGAATCGCCTTGATGCGCTGATCGCTCCCACGGGCGGTCCTGCGTGGCCCACTGATTGGATCAACGGCGATCACTTCACGGGCGGCTATTCATCAGCCTCCGCCGTCGCGGGCTATCCGCACATCACCGTGCCCGCCGGCTACGTCTTTGGTTTACCCTTCGGCATCTCCTTTTTTGGAGCCGCCTTCAGCGAGCCCAAGCTGATTAAATATGCCTATGCGTTCGAGCAGGCAACCCGAACCCGCCAGTCGCCGAAGTTCTTATCGACGGCGGTTCTTAAATGATTAGCTAGTCAGACGTTTCTCGGAGTTTATTCCTAAAAAGGAACCTCACCGTCCTTGCATGTAATTACTCGCAAGAGATTGAATGATTTTGCTGAGAAGCATCCGGAGGCCCGGGGGCCTCTAGCGAGGTGGTATCACATTATGAAAAATGGCCGATTTACTTCAATGTCGGAATTGAGGAAGGCCTTTGCGTCAGTTGACGCAGTGGAGAACCTTACTGTTTTCAACATTGGTGGCAATAAGTTTAGACTCATTGCTGCTATCCACTATAATCGGCAAAAGGTTTATATCCGTGCGATACTCACGCACAGCGAATACGACGAGGAGAGATGGAAGCAGTGATGCAGAATCTCGATATTGAAAGAACCTTAAATGCCTGGCGGAATCTGGCACCCTCTGTTTTCGTACCTCATAGCGAGGAGGAATACAGGCGAGTTGTTAGCATGCTTGATAGTTTGATAGATGAAGTCGGCGAGGACGAGTCTCATCCGCTTGCCTCTCTGATGGAGGTGCTCGGCGTGCTGGTTGAGAATTATGAGGCCCGTCACGTCCCGGAACTTATAAAACAGATCGAAAGATAACCTTCAGGTCCCACACAACAGCAATTTTGGAGAAGCAAATCTCACCTTTGCTTATCATACTCTGCCAGCGACTCGTCTCGCAGATTCAGGAGGTTCAGATGGCTAGCACTACTGGACAACAGAGGAAATCAATCTACAGCGTCCACCCCGGGGTTCTGATGACCCAAAAGTGGGTTGAAAAGCTTAAGCAAAAGACGGGGCGCTCGCTTGTTGAATGGCTTCGGTTCGTTAAGAAGTCGGGACCAAAGACGGAGCCGGAGCGGCGGGAATGGCTCAAGCAGGAGCACGGTCTGGGTACGAACTCCGCCTGGTGGATCGCTGAACATGCCGAAGGCAAAGGTACGGAGACTGACGATCCGGAAAAGTACCTGGCAGCAGCCGAAGGTTACGTCACTGGTTGAAGGTCGCTTAGAATCGGGATGCCTAGCAGCTTCGGTTAAATGGTAAATGGTGAATAGAAAATGGTAATACGAAGGCCGTAAGTATTGATCGACGACCTTGGCTCCATACTGCGACCACGATTTTCCTTTTTCTCATTTGCCATTTCGAATACTATTTCCCATTCCTTCGCGAAGGAGCGTTGATGCCCACCATTAAAAAGACAACTCAAGGTCCGCGCATGGGCGACGAGGCGGTCAAAGCCAAGACAGGAAAGATCTGGAAAGAATGGTTCGCGATTCTCGACAAAGCCGGTGGCAGGAAGATGACACATAAAGAGATTGTCCAGGTCCTGAATTCCGACTATGACGTTGGTCCATGGTGGAAGCAAATGGTGACCGTCACCTATGAACAGGAACGCGGTCTGCGCGATAAGCACGAAAAGCCGGAAGGCTATCAGATAAGCGTCAGCCGAACGGTAAGCGTGCCAATTGGTACTCTCTTCAAAGCATTTGCAAACGAGAAGAGGCGGGGTCGTTGGCTCGACGAAGAAGGTCTGAGCGTACGCAAGTCAACGCCGAACAAATCCATGCGGGGGACGTGGAAAGACGGAAAGACGAGCGTTGAAATTAATTTCTATTCTAAGTCCACATCAGCCGGCCAGGTTGTCGTGCAACATAGTAAGTTGGCAGGCGCCAAAGCCGCGGCAAAAATGAAAACCCACTGGGGCAAGGCGCTGGACCGACTGCGCGAGTCTCTTGAATAATAGTAGTACTAAAGAACTACCTGGTTGTGCTCATGGACAATTCCTCACCCGAAACAATCTCGCCTGGGCATTTCGAACTTGGCAGGCGAGGCGAAGAACTCGCCGCCGCGTATCTACAACAGGCCGGTTATCAGATAGTCGCTTCTAATTTCACAGTGCCAGTCGGGCGAAACAGAAATGATGCTTTAATTAGTGTCGAAATCGATCTGGTTGCCTACGACGGTCCGGTGCTTAGTTTCATTGAGGTGAAGACGCGGGCTTCCGACTGGTTTGCAGCTCCCGCAGCAAATGTAGGTCTGAGAAAACAGCGCCAGATCATGCGGGCGGCCCGCGCCTACCGCCGTATCTTCGGCCTTACGAGCAACCCCTACCGTTACGATGTTCTGAGTATCGTGATTCCCGAGCAAAGTATGAATGATCCTCAGATTGAACTGCTGCGCAACTTCTGGTCAGAGGAGAAGTTTCGCAAAAGGAGGCTTCTCGAATAGGCTTATACAACAAACGAAGGGGACCACTATGCGAATGAGAACCGCTCTTGTTGCAATAGTTGTCGTTGCCATCGCTGGCGCCTTAGCCTGGGCCGGTTTTTCCGCGCGCAGTCGCTAGGGTCGAGGGGGGTCGTGCGGAACCGGGAAATCCAATGGCCTTGTCGACGGAGAACGCAGGTCAACGACAAAGTATCGCGCGTGCTGACGAGGAACTTACCGAGCGCTTACGAACAGTTAGCGCCGCCGCCGGTGGTGCTGTCGGTATCACGGTCAGTCACATAGAGACCGGTCGCACCGTGGCCATTCATGGCGCCAAGCAGCTCCCTCTCTACAGCGTTTTCAAACTGCCCCTCGCGGTCGCTGTGCTGAAGGACGTCGAAGAAAACCGACTGCGGCTCGACAAAAAAGTGCTCACCACACCTGCCGAGGTTGTGCCGGGTTGGCAGGGGAACACCGATCTTTGGCGTGAGCCAGTCGAGCGAACCGTGGCAGAACTGCTCGAGTTGTCGATCATGCGAAGCGACAACACCTCAACCGATAAGCTCCTTCAACTTGTCGGCGGCCCAATGGCAGTTACTAAGCGGATGCGCTCGCTTGGGTTTCGGAATTTCGATATCCATTCTTCAGTTCGCGAGTATGTAACGGACCGACAAAAAATTAATGCCGGCACAGCCTCCGATTTGGCGCACCTGCTCGTCGAACTTCATAAGGGCCACATTCTCGAGCTGTCTCCGCGACGCAATGAGGTTCATGGGACCATCACAGCGCAGCCATGCCGCAAACAAAACAATTTTCACAAGATCCTAAGCTCTTGCTTCACATAGGCCCACGGTAATCTTGGTAGGGTCTGAACTCCAATTCTCGACTACGAGGCCTTTTACAATGAATGCGATCCTCAGTTGCCACAAGTGCGATTTTGAGACTACCGAGCGGCTCGCGAAGTGTCCACAATGTGGAAGTCGGCTTCAGTCGGCCAAAAAGGTCCGCATCCTTGGATGGCTGCTACTGGCCATAGGAACTGGCCTGGTTCTCTTTATGGGAACTCTCGCAATCATCCTAGGCCGGATTATCGCCGGAAGTGGGGATCCTGGAGCGACAACGAGGTTCACGGGAGGACCGGAGGAAGTCAGGCTCATCGTTGCCGTCTTCGGACTCGTGATCTCGTTTGGATTGGCAAGCATGGTTGGCGGAGTGTGGCAGATCTGGTATGGCAAGCCGAACAAAAAACTGATGGTCGTAATGTTCGTTGTGGCCGGACTGCTCATTGTCATAGGGAAAGCGATCAAGTGGTTTGGGTGATGAGTGTTTACCGTCGTATGGCCTGGCCCAATTCACACTATGCGCGCTAGAATCAGCTGGTCTCTCTCCAATGTTAGTGGGCAGTTTAGACAAACCCCTACATCGTCCTGCATCTTGACTCGTCGGCTATTTGTTCCTCGTAAGGTTGTTTAGCGGAGACTTCTACGTTAGGGAGGATTTACATGACCGTTAACTTGCTGCTATCCGCTCGTCGCCTCTTTCCTTGCACGCTGATGTCTTCCGTGCTCATAGTTCTACTGCATTCGAGCATGTTTGCTCAGGGTCCATGCAAGCTCAAGACCGTGAAGGTGAAGGGAATCCTGGCCGGCACGGTTTTCCTGGATCGTGGTAGCGAGCGACAACCTCTTCCCGGAGTGGTCGTTGATGTTTTGCACGCAAGGGACAGGAAAACGGCCAATGGCGCGTCAAGTACAGACGATGGCAGTTACGTGATTAAGGACTTGAACCAGGAACCTATATCATTAAAACAGTGCACATGATTCCTGCTGACTTCGAGTTCGGTCTTGAGGTAACCGAGTCGAAAGAGGAAAAGGTGGAGCGCTTCGTGAACATTATTCTGGGAATGGACACTGCGAAGGAATGCGGAGGCGGAAAAGTGGAGACGGAAAAGGTCAAGAAAGCAGGGTAATCCCCGAGGACGTTAGTCACCAGAAACGGTGAGATCAGCGTTCTTGATCCTGGGGGCTTCGGGGCAGTCACGATCACAAAGTCAATCACCATCGACGGCACCGGAACAATGGCCTCCATTCTTGGATCCAGCGTCAATGGGATTACTATCAACATCACTGACGCGGCAGACCTGGCAAAGGCGGTGCGCATCCGCGGACTGACAATAAACGGGGCAGGTTCCGGTTTACAGGGTGTTAAGGTAACTGCCGCCAGCAAAGTCGTGATCGAGAACACTGTGATAGACGGCTTTACAGACGGCATCGGTGTCGCCGCAGCGAGCGCCGCTCAGGTGTTCATGAAAAGCACTGTTATCAGGAATAACTCTGGCGCCGGGATAAGTGTCGCCGCCGCCGGAAATCAAGTTGCGTTATCTGATGTTGCTGTCGTTTTTAACGGCAACGGATTAGTAACTGCTGCCGGCGGAACAATCGTGTCCTTCAGAAATAACATCATTTACGGTAACAAAAAGGACGGTGAGCCTACCTCCTCCCTCGCGCAACGTTAGTTGTCCGGCATCCTCGTTTAGATAAAGCCGTCTTAATCTCGATTCTTCAGCGTCCGACAAACCAACAGGTAGGATTTCAATCAGGTTTGGTATGCAGTTATTACCTTTTTCAGCCTTCGGGGAGACTTTTGAACCACTCCGCGGCCGTCGTATTGGCTACGTCCGGCTGCCCGGCAACGTCGGGGACCGCCTCATTGAAGCCGCCGCTTTCCAGAGGATGCGATATTTTAAAAATTGATTTCGTAGAAGCACATAAGCATGATTCCCAAGAAAATTCACTACTGCTGGTTTGGCAAGGGTCCTATGAGCGACCTCAATAAGAGGTGCATCGATAGTTGGCGCACCATGATGCCTGACTATCAGATAAAGGAGTGGAATGAAACAAACAGTCCGCTTGACAATCGGTATTGCCAGGCCGCGTACGCCAGAAAATCTTGGTCCAGATTATCAAACCACGTAAGGTTACACGCGCTCTATATGGAAGGCGGAATCTATTTGGACACTGATGTTGAAGTGATTAAGAGTTTTACCCCGCTCCTGCAGCATGAATGTTTTTTAGGTTTTCAACAGGAAGAGGAGCAAGTTGACTGGTTGAACAGTGCAGTCCTGGGCGCCCATGGCGGCATCAGTTCCTAAGCGAATGCATGGAGTTGACGCGAAAGCAGTTAGCAGAAACAGGGACGTTCCCCCGCTCTCCTACGGTAGTCACAATGATATTGAAGGCCATGGGATTAAAGGAGTACGGCTTGCAAGAGATAAAAGGAGTGACAGTTTATCCGGCAGAGTTTTTTTATCCTTATCCCTGGTTCAGTAAGTTCTCAACAGATTGTATTACCGAGAATACATACTGCATTCACTACTGGGAACATACCTGGCAAGAGGCGGCGCGCCCGAAGGTCTCCTGGCGCCGAATCGTGGAAAGGATGAAGCGCACTGTTCTTCCCAAGTCATTGATGCGTTCCAGGGGCCGAAACAGTGCTTAGCTTTTTCGACTATTTCCAGTTTGCAAGTGTGGTCATTTTTCTGCTTATCATTCTCGGAAAAACTCTGTATTTGCGCTTCAACAGAAATATCAACCCGATCGCGATCGGAGGCGGGAAGAGGGGGCTTGTTTTAGCCGTCGAGTTAATAGCCTTTGCCGGGCTGGGTGTTTGGATGGTCGAGATTCTGTTGTACGCTCTTCATTCACATTTCCACCTCGTCCCGACGTCATTCAATGTGCAGTTGATCGACTCGGTTGCGGCGAAGGTCATCGGCGTTGCGCTGGTAACTGTGGGTCTTTTTATCTTCCTTCTGGCGTATATTTCCTTTGGTGATTCATGGCGCGTCGGCTTCGATGTGAAAACTCCAGGGGCGCTGGTCACCACCGGAGTTTTTGCCGTATCACGAAATCCGATCTATCTCTTTCTCGATTTATGGTCCTTCGGCATCTTCCTAATCAACGGCACGCTCGTGTTTCTAATTTTTGCCGCACTGACCGCGGCTGTCGTACATTGGCAGATACTTCAGGAAGAGGAGTTTTTGTTTCATCTCTATGGACAACCCTACCAGGATTACCGCGGCAGCACAGGAAGATATGTCCGCTGGTAAGGAGTTACGGCATTTAACCGACGCAACGAACAACCGTAACTGAGTACTGAGTGATGAGTACTGAGTACTGAGTTACGAACATGAGCAAGGTGATTTGCTTCCACTCAGTACTCAGCACTCAGCACTCAGTACTTTCAACATGCCTGATATGCTTGTCAACCTTCTGAAGCTGCCGCCGCTCGACCCTTTAATGGTCGAAATGGAGCAGGTGAGCGTAGTTATTCGGCGCGCGCAGCCGTTTGAGATCACGAGGCTTCGTTCGTTTGTTGAAATGAACTTCTCCCAGGCTTGGGCGGATGAAATCTCCGTCGGCTTCTCGCACAAGCCCGTGTCCGTCTACATCGGAGTTAGCGATGGAGCGATTGTAGGTTTTGCTGCTTACGAATGTACGCGCCGTGCCTTCTTTGGGCCAATGGGGGTAGCTGAAGGTGCCGAGCGCCAAGGGATTGGCAAAGCGCTTTTGCTGGCTTGCCTTTGGGGATTGCGAGAGGCCGGTTATGTTTACGGCATCATTGGGCGAGCAGGGCCAATTGAGTTCTACCAAAAAACCGTAAACGCCATTGTAATACCTGACAGCGATCCAGGGATTTATGCCGACCTCCTGAAGTAATCTGGCAATGATCGCCACCTTCGGCCACTCAGTTTTGGTCTTCTCATGAACAACGCTCGAGAGTTACCCGTCAGACCCGCAAAAGCGCGAGCACCGCTGCCTCCGGGACCAAAGGGTCACCCGATTCTCGGAGTAATGCCCGAATTTAATCGCGACACACTGCGCTTCATCACGCGTTGCCGTGACTATGGCGATGTAGTGCGCGCCCGGTTCCTCTACGTCACGGCTTATTTCCTCTATCACCCCAACGATATCGAGTATGTCGTCTCAACCAATGCCAAAAATTTCGTCAAGGCGATGTCATTGCGCTCAAACTTTTTTCAGCGTCTGGTTGGCAATGGACTCTTGACTAGCGAGGGCGAGGTTTGGAAACGTCAGCGACGACTGGCCCAACCGGCATTTCACCGGCAGCGCATCAGCGTGTACGGTGATGTGATGGTCGACTTTACCCAACGAATGATTTCCACATGGCGCGAAGGCGAGATCCGCGACATTCATCGCGACATGATGCGTCTGACGCTGGAGATTGTCGTGAGGACACTCTTCAATGCGGATGTGTCTCAAGACGCTGATAAGGTGGGCCGAGTGCTGTCGCAAATCGTCAAACCGTTTGCTTCACAAGCTACGGTCAAATGGATTCTGGATAACCGCCTGCCGACAACCGCTCATCGGCGCTTTCACCGAGAGGCGCAACAGATAGATGACATAGTTTATCGAATCATCGCTGAGCGGCACGCCAGTGGCTTGGATCAGGGTGATCTCCTCTCTATGCTGTTGGAGGCTCAGGACGAAGATGGCAGTCAGATGACCGACAAACAACTGCGTGACGAAGTTATGACGATCTTTCTCGCGGGCCACGAAACTACGGCTCTGACACTTTCCTGGACCTGGTATTTGTTGGCTCAGAATCCAGCGGTGGAAGAGAAGTTTCATGCAGAACTCGATGAAGTGCTCGGCGGGCGACTGCCGGCGATGGAGGATCTTCAGCGCCTTAAATACACAGACATGATTGTCAGGGAAGCAATGAGGCTCTATCCGCCGGCTTACGGATTAGGCCGCGAAGCAATTGAGGATTGTGAGATTGGTGGATTCAGAGTGCCTCGCAAAACGCAAGTTTTCATGTTTCAGTGGGTAACTCAGCGCGACCCACGCTTTTTCCCTGAGCCTGATGCCTTTCAACCAGAGCGTTGGACCGAAGAGTTTGCTAACGGTCTGCCGAAGTACGCTTACTTTCCTTTCGGCGGCGGCCCGCGCTTCTGCATCGGCAATACATTCGCGACGATGGAGATCTTGCTCGTTCTTGTGACAATCGGCCAACGATTCAGGCTGTCCCTCGCGCCCGATCATCCCGTGTCAATCCTTCCCGCCATGTCATTGCGGCCGCGAGACGGCATTCAAGTTGTGGTCGAGCGTCGATGATCAATCTAGGGTCTAGTTCCGCTGGACAGATGTAAGCTCGAATGACGTGGAAATAAATTTCTCATGTTGGCTAAATTTGCAGGTATTTACCAAGTTTGAGGGTGACTTGCTGCTTAGTGGTTCTGCAGCTTGAGCGGGGAGAGGGTCCGCCTTCCTGCGAGACATTCTAACCTGATAGATCGCATTCCAGTTGACTCCAGACCAGGTACGATCGGTGGCAGTTCTTGAACTACCATTTTATCTGTGAGAGCATCGCTCCTGTTCCGCCTCTTTTTCTGGGTGGATTATCACTGAGGAGAACGGCGATGTTCAAAAATGGTATGCGGCCGGTACACCCTGGCGAAGTACTTCGGCAGGACTATCTGATTCCGCTTGGCATGACTGCGAACGCGTTGGCTAAAGCGCTGAATGTCCCCACTCCACGCATTAATGACATTGTGCGCCAGAAGCGTGCTGTCACGGCGGATACGGCTATGAGGCTGGCTCGCTACTTTGGCGGAGACGCCCGCTCCTGGCTGAACTTGCAAGCTGCGTATGACCTGCGTGTTGCCGAGATTTGAAACGCCAGGCGCATTGAGCGCGAGATAGCTCCGGCGGCGGCATAGTTACATTGGCATGTAACATCGTTCGCTGAACAACCAGATTCGGTATCACAGGCTAGTTATGAGGGAAGAGGCTTTTCGCGAAAGCCTTCTTACTGGCCTGGACGGATTTGTCAGCGCACTTTAGAGAGAGGAACACTAACTTAGCTAGCCGGTTGTTGAAAAGTGGTGAGTACAATTGAAGGAATAAAGCGATCCACGAAATCAAACGAAGCAACTCGAACTAAGGCACCCATTTCGTGAGGTTTTGTGGATCGTGTTTGTTTTTCAGCAGCCTGCTAGACCTCTGTTCGCCACGGGGAGTCAGACAGACACGTTCCTACTCAATCGAGTGAACTATACGTGCCCACTCTTCAAGGGTCAGCGTTTCCGCACGCCTGCGAAGATCAACCTCTGCCTGACAAAGCACAATACTCGCGCCTCCGTGCAGTTTGATTAACTCTTGCAACCTTGGCGGCGCCGAACGGAGGTTGTTGAGAATCGTCTTTCGTCTCTGGGCAAACCCGGCGCTGACCACCTGCCATAGCAAAGCCTCATCTGTCACCGCGACAGCGATACGTGGCCGCACGTTCAACCTAATCACGCTGCTCCACACCTTCGGTATTGGACGGAATGCGCCCGGGGCGACATCAAAAAGCCGTTCCGATTCGCAGTAAGCTTCCACGACAACCGAGAGATAACCGCGATCGCTCGAGCTTGCAGGCGCTGTGATCCGATCAACAACTTCTCGCTGAAGCATTAGCACCATCTCCGTCAAACAACTTCGCTGCTCAATCAAGCGTTGCAGAATTGCAGTAGAAATGTTGTATGGAAGGTTGGCGACCAGGCGGGCCTGTTTGGCTGGGGTTATCTCGGAGCAGAAATCGATACTGAGTGCGTCGCCTTGAACCAGTTTGAAGTTCGGGCTTGAACTGAATCTTTCCGACAGCCCTGCTATCAGGTTCCGATCAAACTCGATTGCCACGACCGCGCCGGCGCTTTCGACGAGTTGAGCCGTCAGGGCTCCGCGCCCGGGACCGATTTCAACAATCGTTTCATCGGGCTTTGGATGTAATGCCTGAATTATGCGATCGATGATTCGACTGTCGTTGAGGAAGTTCTGACCTAAGCGTTTGGAAGGATGATGGATGAAGGATGAAGAATGAATTGTAGAAGGTTTGGAAGGATGAAGGCGGAAGGATGAAGGATGAAGCGTAGAAGCACCTTGGTTCTTTCTCGCCCTTCTGCCTTCATCCTTCATCATTCACCCCCATCCATCCTTCCGGCTTCGTCGTTCTTCCTTCCTCCTTCATGCTTGCTCTGGGATACCCAGTCACCTCAATATCTCGGCCTCGCTGGATCACTTCAACATCAATTAGATTTTGCGCGTCAATTAGCTTTTCTGGCCCACGACCTCCGATCGCGTTGGGAGCGTCGCAACCCCCAATGATTACCGGCGCAAGAAAGAAGGTGACTTTGTCTACTAGCCCATGATCGATTAGCTTGCCAGCCACAGTCGCTCCACCTTCTACCAGGACGCTCTGAAACGCTCGTTGTCCCAGTTCCTCCATGACCGTCAGCAGATCCCGTCCTTTGAAACTGTTCCCCACAATCTCAGCACCTCGCCTCTGCAAGGCTTCGGCTTTCTTTGTTTCAAGCAACTCGCCGGTAAATATCAAAACCGGCGCATCCTTTGCGGTCTGCACCAGCTTAGACTTGAGATCAGTTTGCAGTCTTTCATCAAGCACGACGCGCATGAGCGGCCTCCTTCTGAGCTTGCCAGACCGATCGGTTAACAACGGATTGTCGGCGAGCGCTGTGCCTGCCCCGATTAAAATTACGTCGTACTCATGCCGTAACTCGTGTGCCCTCGCACGCGATTCCTCACCGGTGATCCAACGCGAATCGCCGGTGCGAGTGGCAATCTTGCCATCGAGAGACGTGGCCAGCTTCAGATGAACAAAGGGTCGCCCGGTCTTCATGAAGCAGAAATATTTCTCGTTCACCTGCTTCGCTTCGCGCGCCAGCAGTCCACTGCTTACCTCAATCCCCGCTGAGCACAGATGAGCAAAGCCTCTGCCGGACACTTTCGGGTTTGGATCCTCGATAGGCGCAACCACGCGTTTTATCCCGGAGGCAATCAAAGCATCGGTGCACGGCGGCGTCTTTCCGAAGTGGGCGTGAGGTTCCAGCGATACATATGCGGTTGCGCCCCTGGCTCTGCCTCCCGCCTGCTCAAGGGCCAGGGTCTCGGCGTGCTTTACATCTTCGTAGATGTAGAAACCTTCCCCAATGACCTCACCTTCCGAGGTCATGATCACGCAGCCGACAAGAGGCCCAGGGCTTACCTGGCCCGTTCCTTTCGCGGCGAGGGCAAGAGCACGGGCCATCATGCGATGATCCGTATCACTCCATTCATCAACCGCTCCACTCGTTGTTGCCGTCGTTTGTTGCACAGATGCCTATTCGAATAAACCGTTCACGTACAACTCGGGATCGAAGACCATCAGATCGTCAACCTTTTCACCGATGCCAACATAACGGATAGGCAGATTCAATTCGTTTGCGATGGCAACCGCGATTCCCCCCTTTGCCGTGCCGTCAAGCTTGGTTAAGACGATCCCGGTTACGCCGGCAACCTTAAGAAACTGCCGCGCCTGTTCGAGGCCATTCTGTCCTGTTACCGCGTCGACCACCAGCAAGGTCTCATGCGGCGCACCCTCAACTTCCTTGCCAGCCACGCGCTTCATCTTCTCGAGTTCGGCCATCAGGTTCGACTTATTGTGCAGGCGACCGGCCGTATCCACGATCAACACATCAGAACCGCGGGCCTTCGCAGCTTTCAATGAATCAAAGAGTACTGCTGCCGGGTCCGTCCCCTGTTTCTGCTGAATCAAGGGAACGCCCGTGCGTTCGGCCCAAATCGCGAGTTGATCCGAGGCGGCTGCGCGAAACGTATCAGCGGCGCAAATTAAAACATCATTACCTTCAGCCTTAATGCGCTGCGCGAGTTTTCCAATAGTAGTGGTTTTGCCGACTCCGTTAACGCCGACGATCATCATCACGTATGGCAACACATTCTCAGGGACGCTCGTCTCCGAGGCAACACCCTGCTTTTCAGAGGCCCGTAAAATCCTTAGTAGTTCGTTCTTGATCGCCTGTTTGAGCGCGTCGAGATCATTAATCTGCTTTCGCGCAATCCCTCGTCTAACGGTTTCCAGAATATGGTGCGTGGTGGCGACACCGATATCAGCAGCTATCAACGCCTCTTCCAACTCATCAAGTAGATCGTCATCGATCTGCTTCAGACCCTGAAAAACTCTATCGAGTCTTTCTGAGAGCGTTTCCCGCGTTGCGGCGACTGCTCGACGGAAACGCGCGGAAAATTCTTGTTCAAGAGCGGCCTCCTGCGCCTGTAGCTCTTCTATTGAAAGGTTGAGTCCTAGAACGGAGGTCGCAAACGGCGAGCGCGTGGGCACGGGTTTTGGCTGAGCCGCAGGATCGCGGTCTTCCGGAAGCGCGGAACGAGCTGGCGGCCGTATGTTGCTTACTGATGGTTTCGCCGCGGGTCTGGTTTCTTCTGAAAGCGGCGTTGGCCCAGCCCCGCTTGAAACGGGTTCCAGTGCTGGTAGCTCCAGGGTCGGAGGTGGAGCTGGCTCTTCCTGAATCTGATTGCTGGGCTGAGAATTGGTTTGTGGCCCTACGGCCTCTTCACGAGGCAACTGCTCGACTCGCGGTTCGTTTAGTCCCAGAGTTACAAACTGATCTTTACTTTTCCGTCTCCAAAAGAGCCCCATAGGTTATTCCGATTCTCCCACCCCACCCGGGCTGCCTGCGTGGGGACACGTTCTGATCTCTTCATGAAAATTAGAATAATTGAAGTCTTTGATTATAAGCACAACAGCCGCATCCTCACAAAAAGGACGCGGCTGTGCTGTTGGGCTGCAATTGGGAACTGATTCTACTTAAACGTTATTACTCAGGCCACCGGAAGCGGCTCCGGTCTAATTGTGACTTCAGGAGTGACAGGAGAAATCTGGGGGAAACTCGGTTCTGCAGTCGCTCGCTTCTTGAGTCGCACGGATCCAGGACGAATCTGGCCATCCTCGCAAGCTTCAGTAAACGCGGCTACCACACCAGCGTCGTAGCGCGTGCCGACAAAGCTCTGGATCCGCTTCACTGCGTCCTCGAATACCATAGCTTTTTGATACGGCCGATCTGTCGTCATCGCGTCAAACGTGTCAGCCACCGCCACGATGCGGCCCATCATCGGGATCTCGTCTCCTTTCAATCCCTGGGGATAGCCCTGGCCGTTGATCATTTCGTGATGCATGTACATACCCGGCAAGAAATCCTTTATCGCGGGGATTTGCGACATGATCTTGTAACCCTTTTGCGGATGCTGCTTCATTATCTCGTATTCTTCATCCGTGAGTGCGGATGGCTTCTTTAATATCTTGTCATCGATGCCGATCTTGCCCACGTCATGGAGTAAGGCACTGACTCGGATCTTTTCGCACTCATCATCTGGTAGTCCCAAGCGCTGAGCGATCGCCATCGACACTCTCGACACTCGCTCTGAATGGCCGCGCGTGTAGGGATCTTTCCCGTCGATGGCTGCCGCTAGCGCTTTCACCGTTCCCAGGAAGAGTTGCCTGTTCTCGTCGGCCGAACGCTGCAGATCTTGTATGAAACTTTCGATCCTGTCCGTCATGAGATTAAAGGAGCTGCCAAGATCGCCGAGTTCTGTTTTACTCCGGATCTCGATTCGTCTTGAAAAGTCACCCGACGCGATCCGGTGTGCGCCAGCGGCCAATTCCTGGACCGGAAGGGTTAACTTCTTGGCAAAGAAGAACCCAATGCCAATGGTCAATAGCGCCGCAACCAAGCTTATCCAGATTGTCTGGCGACGCATGTCTGTGACTGACACGAGTGCAGCCGCCTCATCCTGGATCGCAATCACGCCGAGGCGTGAATTCTCGTCCAGTTCAGCAGTAGCATATGAGCCAAGCATCTCGACTTTTCGGCCATCGCGTAACACCGTGAACGGTGCCAGCGCCGACTGGACTTGATCACCCGATTCCAGCCAATCCTGCACTACCTTGAGATCCGTCATCGGTTTTGCTGAAAAAGCAACACTTGCTTCGGGATGCGCCACCGCGCGTCCGGCTGGGTCCACAACAAAAACAACGGGAAGACCCGCATCGAGGAGTTCGCGCTCGGTTTTAGATGTTACCTGCTGGACTGCCTTGAAAACTTCCTGGAAAGAAACTATCGCCACGACTGCCGCAACGACGTCCTGACTATCTTCGCCCCCCATGACAGGTGCGGCGACAGTTAGTGCCATCTCCTGCCCCGAGCGGATGATCTGCGGACGGCTAACAACCAGGCCCCGGCCACTCATTCTGGCAATTACCTCACTAACCCGATCATCGACTTCCTCGCGCCTGATGACATCAGCCTGAAACGCTCGGTGGAGTGTGCCATTCACCGGCCATAAGGTCAGCGCTATCAAATTCGGATCCTCTTGCAAGGTTTTCTGCAGCCGTGCGTCGTAGCCGCGATCATTCAGTGAACTGATTCCGCCGGCAATCTCAAAGGCCCTTGCCAGACCAGAAACAACGTCGCGGTATCGCTGTCCGTACAAGTCAATCTGTCTGGCCTTGTCTTGCACTAGTTGGGCTTGATAACGTCCCTCCACTGAGCGCAGTTCCTGGGCGCTGCGGCTGGAGAGCAAAGTTCCCGCTAGAGCGAGAGGCAGTAAGCCGACCAACAACAGCACACCGAGTACGATGTATAAAAGGCGAATTCGCCCGACATTCTCAAACATAAAAGGCGGTTACCATTGAATCGATTTAGAACTGGGGTAGCGGTTGCCGGAAGGGTCTACTCTTTGAAACCGGAACATGCAAGTTCCCGGAGATGCCACATTATCGCGCAGACGAATGTGGTATGTCAACGTTTTGCACTCTTTAACTCTTGGTATCACAGCATTTCTAGGTGCCGCTAAGGTTTGTGGGACTTCATGAGGACTCAAATCTTTGGCGAAATTGACCGGTTAGGGTCAACATCTAAAGGTTTTGTCGGCTTTGGGGCTGCCGGTCGCGTCTAAACGATAAGCGCAAAGTCCAGTCAGCGCTCGACTTAGAAAACAGACGCCGGTGATTTGGGACACGCGGAAAGACACAGGATGGAAACCGCCACGAGCGATGAGCAGATGGTACAGCGTGCTCTCACAGGCGACGCCGAGGCTTTCGGCGAGATTGTGCATCGCTGGGAACGCAGAATCTTCGCGCTCGCTTACGGCATGCTTGGCCGCGAAGAAGACGCACGCGACGCGACGCAGGAAACGTTCCTCGCCGCGTTCCGAAATCTGCGAGGCTTTCGCGGAGAGTCAAAGGTCTCATCCTGGCTTCATCGTATTGCGGTAAATCAGTGCATCACCCGTCAACGCTGGGCGAAGGTGAGAAAAGAGGCCGCTATTGAAGATGAGGAGGAGCGGCACGCGTCAAGTTTTTCAGCACCGCTGGAACTTTCACCAGCCCGAGTAACCGAAGGCAGGCAAGGCATTGAAGCGGTCAGACGGGCCGTCAACAGTCTGCCGCTGGAATTACGGCAGGTCGTAATGATGAAGGAGTTCGAAGAACTCACTTTTCGAGAGATAGCGGATGCACTGGATGTGCCCTTGAGCACGGTCAAGAGCCGTCTCTACACGGCTCTGCGACAACTGCAGATGCGGCTGCAGAAATTCGGCAATCAACCCGCGTGGACGATGGGAGATCAGAATGGAAAAGAGAGCTAATGCCCCGGGCTGTGCCCGCGCCAACGATCTCGTCGCATTTCTTTATGACGAAGCTAACGAAGATGAAGCGCGGGATTTTGACCTGCACCTGCAAAACTGCTCCGAGTGTAAGTCGGAATTCCTGGGATTCAGACAGATTCATCAATCCGTTGTGGCGTGGCGGGATGAGTTCCTGAGTGTCATTCCCTCTTCATTAGTTGGCCGTAACACTCCGTCAGTTTCGGCTGAGTTCATACCGGTTCCGCAAAAGAACCGATCGGCAGTGGCCGCGGTCCAACAGTTCTTTGCTCTCTCACCTTTATGGATGAAGGGTGCCGTGGCTTTCGCATCTTTGCTGTTCTGCGTTCTCGCCCTTTTGGCTGTTTATCATCTCCTGGAAAAACCTCCACCGGCGCTGGTCGCGAATGAAAGGCATTACACCGAAAAAGAGTTGAAGGCCAAGATCGAAGAACGCATTCAATCGCTGGTGCAGCTTAACGGTCGAAAGGATGAAGGCTCTCCCGCTCCGAATGTGGTCACAATCAATAGGCGGCAAGGAGCCAATAGAAGGCTTGTCCGTCCATTTAGCGAGCGAGCTTTTGATAGCCCGCGGGCTCGACGACATCCGCTCACAAAGTCGGAGCGGGAGCAATTGGCGGCTGACCTGAGGTTGACCTCTCCTGGTGTCGAAGAGGGCTTGGATTTACTCGATGACAGGCTCAGCAATTAATGCGCATATTTGACGGATTCGTGATCACACAAAACGTGTAGCAGTTTGGCATGAGGTTCTCATGATGAATATTAAAGAAGCTGTCTCAACCTTCGCGATCCTTATAGTTCTCTTGGCCGCAACTCCTGTTTATGCGCTGTGCAGCGAACAACAGCAGGGTGGGCCCGTTGAGGATCCGGTGCGAGAATTAAACCTGAGTCCGGAACAGCGTGAGAGAATTCGCGCAATCCGTGAACAAACGAGAGATGAGAGAGCTGCCATCAATCAACGGCTACGCGCTACCAATCGCGCTCTCGAAGAAATGCTGGATTCCGAAAACCCGATCGAAGCCGCACTCGAGCAGCGGTTACGTGAGGTGGCGGAAGCACAAGCTGCGTCAATGCGCATGAGGGTCCTGACGGAATTTAGAATTCGACGCGTGTTAACGCCCGAACAACTGAATACTCTGCGAACGTTAAGGCAGAACGCCAGGGACGCAAGGAGAGGACGCGACTGGGAGAATCGCGACGTCGAGCGGCGCGAAGGCATTGAGAGACAACGAGGACTCCGTAACCAACGCAATGCTCTCAGGCCTTTCTTCCCCAGACGCGGCGACTCTTCCGTTAAGCCACGCCAGTAGAGAGAAGTCTTCAATTCCAAACGACGGGCCGGTCAAGACTTGCTTGGCCGGCTCGTTGTTTCGGGTTCCCCCCTGGCAAGCCACGCTATAGCATTTATCATTCTAACTTGACCTATTGCTTAACTTTTGCGCATGATAGGCCGCTCTTTCAATAGGCGTCCGTCGTTAATAAGAGTTAAAGGATTCGTCCCTGGTGGATCATGTTCACGCGCGACCCAGCCTTTCCGAGCGGGAGGAAACGGCCAGAGCCCTACGCGCAGTTGAAAGGTCCGGCTCTAATATCACTATAGAATGAACTTCGCCACGCGCGCTCTGCTAGAGCTGCAGGAGACGACGTTGCTGGCGGCCCGCGCCGCTCGCGGCTTATTCAAACGTCCGCGATACATTTCCGAGATGATCGCGCAAATGGACGTCATCGGCGTGGGCTCTTTGACGATAATACTCCTCACGGGATTCTTCACTGGCGGCGTGCTGACCCTGCAGACGTTTCCCACACTGCAATTCTATGGTGCGCAATCGCAAACGGGGCGACTTGTTGCCATCTCTCTGGTCCGCGAGCTTGGGCCCGTACTTACCGCTCTAATGGTAACGGGTCGTGTCGGCTCAGCTATTGCGGCCGAGCTCGGCTCAATGACGGTTTCGCAGCAGATCGATGCGATGCGGGCGCTTGGCACTGATCCGATCCGAAAGCTGGTCGCACCTCGTATGATCGCACTAGTAATAACCTTGCCGCTGCTTACCGTAATTGCAGACGTAGTGGGAATAGGCGGCGGCGGAATGGTGGCAACCAGTCTTTTCGGCCTCTCGATGAGCCAGTTTTTGGTTTCCGTTCGCGAAGGAATTTCAACCGATGATATTATCGGTGGTGTAATTAAACCGATTTGCTTCGCCCTAATTATCGGCTCGATCGCATGTTACAAAGGCTTGAATACCGGTGGCGGCACGGTAGGAGTTGGTCGAGCAACAACAACCGCTGTTGTCACCGCATCGATCGTGGTCATCATCGCGGATTTCTTCATAGCAAGGGCCCTGATGTACCTGCTCGGAATGCCAACCGCCTAGCGTCGCCGAAAGTTTATGGCTTCAATCGAAAGTGCATCCCAAACCAGCGCCCCGGCCGGAGAGGTCAGCAATAACGCCGCCGATTCGACGTTCTCCGAGGTGGACGATCACGCTAGGGCCATTCCTGCGATCGAGTTTCGCGATGTGGTTCTCTCGTTCGACGAACGCACGGTGCTGAATGGTCTCAGCTTTAAAGTGAATAGAGGCGAAACTAAGATCATTCTTGGCGGCTCGGGCGGTGGAAAGTCTACGATTATCAAGCTCGTACTTGGGTTACTCAAACCTGACTCAGGACAGGTATTGGTTGATGGGGTAGACATCACTGACTTCAATGAAGTCCAGATGATGACCGTGCGCAAAAAGATTGGCATGGTTTTCCAGGAGGGAGCTCTTTTTGACTCGCTGTCGGTCTACGACAACGTCGCCTATCGGCTACACGAGCAGGGCGTGCCTGAGGAAGAAGTCGAACCCGAAGTACGCCGGATGCTACGCTTCGTAAATCTCGAGGACGCCATTGATAAGATGCCGGCGGAACTGTCGGGCGGCATGCGCCGCCGAGTCGGAATTGCGCGTGCTTTGATCGGTGATCCCAAGATAGTACTGTTTGACGAGCCAACAGCAGGTTTGGATCCACCCACGGCGCGAACCATCTGCGAACTGGCGATGAAACTGCGCGACCTTGAGGACGTTTCGTCCATATTCGTAACTCATGAGATGAACAACCTCGATTATCTCTGTACTGAATATGCGGTAGTTAACCAGGAAGGCGCAGTGGTGTTTGAGCGCGAAGGCGAGCGACTTTGCCTGATAAACAGTAAAGTCATGATGATGCGAGAAGGAAACATTATCTTCAGCGGCACGGATGAAAGTCTTCGCCATGCTGAGGATCCCTACATTAAAAAGTTTCTCCGCGGACACTAGGAAGAAAGGATGAGGGATGAAGGGTTGAAGGGATGAAGAGTTAGGCATGAATTAACGTTCATCCTTCATCCTTCATCTTCCGCCTTCATCCTTAGACTAACGCCATGCCAAGATCAAACAAGAGTCTCTCGATGAGAGAGTTGCGCGTTGGAATACTCGTTCTGGGATCTATTGCGATCCTCATTTTCCTGATTCTAAACGCTTCAGGCGACATCAATCCGTTCAGCAAAAAACTGCACCTGAAGGCGCGCTTTGCCGATGCGAATGGCTTGCGCGACGGATCTGAAGTTCGTCTTGCCGGCGTGCGCGTCGGAAAGATCGAAAAGATTACTCTCCTGCCGCCTTCCGACGTACCTAACGCGCCGCGGGTTGAGGCATTAATGAGTATAGATTCCAGCATCGACGGCAGGCCGGCCAACGAGAGAATTCGCACGGATTCGACGGCTCAGCAGGGGTCGCCAAGTCTTCTGGGCAACGAGATGCTGATTAACATCACGCCGGGAACGGCTATTGGGCAACCCATTAACGACTTTGCAATCCTGCCCTCGTCAACGTCGAATACCGTAAACGACTTCGCCACTTCAGGCACCGATCTTGCGCAGCGGCTAAGCAAGTTGTCCGATGAAATCAACGGCATCGTTCGCGATGTTAAGGAGGGCAAGGGGACAGTAGGACGACTATTTTCCGATGAGGCACTTTACAACAATCTGAATGCAACGATTCGCGAGAGCGAAGACGTGATGCGACAGGTCAGATCAGGCGGGGGCTCGGCGGGTAGGTTTCTCAACGATCCCGCACTCTATAACAACGCCAATCAGATAACGCAGCAACTGAGAAACATTGCTGAGGATCTCCGTGCCGGACGCGGTACCGCAGGCAAACTGCGAACCGAAGACGAACTTTACAATCGTATCAATCGCACAGCGGAACGC
>JBPCIQ010000126.1:0-11088 GCA_051006135.1 Pyrinomonadaceae bacterium
TCAACCGTTACGTTCGGTGTTGACTCCACCTCCTCACGGCTGCAACACTCGGTAAGAGTGGTTGGTTAGACCTTCTCTACTGGGACTTTCACCCAGTCAGAAACACCCAGCTTCTCTTGGCGCTCGGGCGTAATATTTATAGAATTCGATGTCCATTGATTCCGGTCAGCTCCTTTAGGAGCAAATGTGTTCCTTCTGGCATCGCAGTTCACATTCCGCTCCTACGGAGTTGGCAACTTTTGGGCGGATCGCGTGCTATAAACATCTCACTCCTAAAGGAGTGAAGGAGCAATGACCTCAGCACACCACGCGCGCATCGGTCACGCTGGGCAAAAACATCTCGATTCGAGGCGAACTGTGAAATAGTCTTCAAGATTAAGAAGTTTTGCCCGGCAGGTTCAGGAATGCAACGGCCATTAGGACAAGCACACATAACGGGAGCTGGATAGAACGAAACAATGAAAACTCTAATTCGTAATGGCCGCATTGTAACGGCAGTTGACGATTACAAAGCCGATATCTTGATCGAAGACGAAACTGTTTCCGTCATTGGCGCCAAGCTCGATATGGAAGCCGATAGCGTGATTGATGCCGGGGGTAAGTTGGTCATTCCCGGCGGAATCGATCCGCATACGCACATGGAGCTCCCATTCGGCGGCACACAAGCGTCGGACGATTTTCGCACCGGAACAGTGGCCGCCGCCTACGGTGGCACCACAAGCATTATCGATTTTGCGGTCCAATATAAAGGCCAATCGCTGATTGAGGGTATTGACAATTGGCACGCCAAAGCTGCAGGCAAGACGGCCATCGATTATGGCTTCCATCTAATCACAACGGAACTGGAAGACAGCCAGATAGAAGAGTTGCACACTGCCATGGATGAAGGGGTGACGAGCTTCAAGATGTTTATGGCCTATCCGGGAGTGTTCCTGGTGGACGATGCCACGATCTTTCGCGCAATGTCAGCGGCGGGTGAACGTGGCGGCTTGATCTGCATGCATGCCGAAAATGGCATCGTGATTAATGAGATCATTAAGCGCGCACTCGAGCAGGGACGCACGGCGCCTAAGTATCATGCGCTCACACGTCCAACGATCGCCGAAGCCGAGGGTGTCCATCGAGCAATCGCGATCGCCGAAATGGCCGAATCGCCAGTTTACATCGTCCATCTCTCATGCGCAGACGCCCTCAATCAGGTACGGCAGGCGCGCGATCGAGGTATCCCGGCATTTGCCGAAACCTGCCCGCAGTATCTTTTCCTTTCACTCGACAACTATGATGAGCCCGGGTTCGATGGCGCAAAGTATGTGATGACGCCGCCCTTGCGCGACAAATCCAATCAAGCAGAGCTTTGGAAGGGATTAAAGATGGATGACTTGCAAGTCATCTCCACGGATCATTGTCCCTTCTGCATGAAGGAGAAGGAACTGGGTCGCAATGATTTCTCAAAGATTCCTAACGGCGCACCGGGCGTCGAGAGCCGCGTTCCTCTGATCTACAACGGCGGCGTAGTCGAAAACCGCATCAGCCTGAATCGCTTTGTCGAACTTACCTCCACGGCAGCAGCCAAGATGTTTGGCCTCTTTCCAAAGAAGGGCACGATCGCCGTTGGATCGGATGGCGACATTGTCATCTTCGATCCCGAGAAGGAACAGACGCTCAGCGTGAAGACCAGTCACATGAATGTTGACTACAACACTTATGAAGGCAAGAAAATCAAAGGCGTCGTAGAGACGGTGCTCTCGCGGGGCAGAGTAGTGATTGAAAATGGCGAATACAAAGGCAAGCCCGGCGACGGACAATTCCTGAAGCGTGGAACATGCGTGGCCTTTTAGCCGGGGCGTAATCAACCTAAGGAAGCAGATCGGATGAGAGCCAAGTTCTATGCGTGGTGGCCGATTGGTTTGACTCTGGTCAGTCTGGTGTCGTTGCCTTTTCTAAACCAGCGGCCCAATCCTCCAATCACTTCAGCTATTTCACCAATCGAATCCGTCGCGAGTGTGGCTCGAATTCCTTTTGAGTTGAACGGCAATAACATTTTTTTTCAGGGTCGAATCAATAATTCGGCGCCGCTCTGGCTTTCGCTCGACACTGGCGCTTCCAGTGGTTTGTTGAATCTCAGGATCGTGCGGACACTAGGATTAAGCGTATTAAGGGGCTCTCAAGCGACCGGTCCAGGCGGGACTGTAGAAGCCGTAACGCTGTCAAGTGTAACTCTCAATATCAACGGCGCGCGCCTTGAAGACGTCGCACTTCAAGCCGTGCCGCTAAACTCGATCGAGGACAGCACCGGCCGCGTGATGGACGGCATCGTTGGCGCGGAGTTGTTCCGTCGTTACGTTGTGGAGATTGATTACGCTGATAAAGTAATCTCGCTTTATGAGCCGGCTTCTTATGAATACAGAGGTCCAGGCGAGAATCTGCCGCTAACTTTCAGCGACAATCACCCGTACGTGCAGGCAAAGATCACGCTGCCAGGGCGCGAGGCGATTGCGGGTGAGTTCGTCATCGACGCGGGCTCGAACTTTCCAGTTATCCTGCTCAAGTCCTTCGTCGAGTCCCAACAGCTCACGAAGTCTCTGCCGTCCACTCTACCGGTGGTCGGACGTGGCGTCGGCGGTGAAATACCGCTGCCCGTGGGGCGTGTTCCACAGTTGCAATTGGGTCGGTTTACGTTGTCCAACCTTATAGCAGCCTTTCCATCGCGCGGCATCTTCGCGCGTGAGGGTACCGCCGGAAATATCGGCGGCGGGATCCTGCGTCGCTTCAAGGTTATCTTTGACTACTCGCGCCAGCGCATGATCCTTGAGTCAAATAAGCACTTCGCCGAGTCTTACGAGTACGACATGAGCGGGCTGCAACTCGTGGGCGACAGTCCGGCGTTCAAGACCATCATGATAGATCGCACTTTGCAAGATTCCCCGGCCACCGAGGCTGGGCTCAAACCAGGCGACAAGCTTGTGCTTTTTGATGGTCGCCCTATTGTAGACTATCCCCTCGCCCGACTGAGGGAGCTGTTGCGCGTTGAAAACCGCACCTATCGCTTGCAGTTTAGGCGAGGCGAGTCTTTGCTCTCAGTCAAGCTGAAGACACGACGACTGGTCTGACCTCAGAGGCAACAAATCCTATGGCCGCGGAAATCTCCGGCGCCGGTAATCGTGCCGCCAGACAACAAGACTTTGAAGAGTTGCGCGCTGACATCTCTTCCAGCCCTCTTTGGAACAAGGACCTCGCACCAACAACAATCAAAGAACGCACGTGGTCAACCTGGAATATCGCCGCGCTCTGGATCGGCATGAGCGTTGTCATCACCACCTATACGCTCGCCGGCGGATTCATTGAGGCTGGCATGAACTGGTGGCAGGCGATGATCACGATCTTACTCGGCAATACCATTGTCCTCATCCCGATGATTCTGAACGCCCATGCCGGCACGAAGTATGGAGTTTCATTTCCCGTCTTATGTCGGGCTGCATTCGGCACCAAGGGCGCGAACATACCTGCAATTCTGCGCGCCATAGTCGCTTGTGGTTGGTTTGGAATTCAGACCTGGATAGGAGGCACGGCAATCGATGCTTTGTTCAGTGTCATGTCCGGCGGCTGGGCTAACATGCTCGGAGGCGCAACACTGATCGGTGTCGCCCTTCATACCTGGATCGCATTCTTTTTATTCTGGGCCATTCAGGTCTTAATCATTCTAAAAGGTGTCGAGGGCGTCAAACACCTCGAAACGTGGTCGGCACCGCTGCTCCTCGGCGGGGGACTGATCCTTCTGGTCTGGGCCTCGTGGCGCGCGGGAGGGCTGGGGCGAGTATTAACGGAATCCGCATCCATGCAAAAGGAGCACAATAACTTCTGGCATATCTTTCCGGGAGCTCTCACGGCGTCGGTCGGCTACTGGGCTACTCTCAGTCTTAATATTCCTGACTTCACTCGCTATGCACGCTCACAAAAGTCCCAGATGCTCGGGCAGGCCATTGGTCTACCTCTGACCATGACCGCATTTGCATTTATCGGCGTCGCGGTCACGAGCGCAACACAACTGATCTACGGCCAGGCGATTCCAAATCCCGTCGACCTAATGGCTCGCTTCGACAGCGTGATCATTATTCTATTCGCAACGGCAGTGATCTTTGCGGCGCAATTGACGACCAACATGGCTGCGAATGTCGTCTCACCTTCAAACGACTTCTCTAACCTGAATCCAAAGCGCATCTCATACGTGACTGGCGGGCTGATCACTGCCCTGATCGGAATCGTCATGATGCCGTGGAAGCTCATGGCCACGATGGGCGCCTACATCTTTACATGGCTAATTGGCTATTCAGGCCTGATGGGAGCGATAGCGGGCATTCTGATCTGTGATTACTGGGTGCTGAGAAAACAGAAACTCGATCTTGCCGGTCTGTTTGAACCTGATGGACCATACTCATACTCGAACGGGTTTAATCTACGTGCGATTGTTGCGCTGATCCTCGCCATTTCGCCGGTAGTGCCTGGCTTCGTTCGCGCTGCGACAACTCCAGGAGGGCAAGTTACCGACCCAAGCTTGTTTGATACGATCTACACCTACGCATGGTTCGTTACGTTTGCCCTTGGGTTCGTCATATACTACGTGCTAATGAAGTCCAAGGCCTAAGGTCCAACTTCAAGGTTAGCGACCTGAATGACTTTGGACTTTGGACTTTGGACCTTGGACTGGGAGTCAATATGCCACGCACAGTCAAATGCGGATTAATTCAGTGCTCGAATGCCGCGCCAACGGATCTGCCGATCGAAGATCTCAAACGGCTCAACTTAGAGAAGCACCTGGGCTTCATCGAGCAAGCGGGAAAGCAAGGCGTGCAGATTCTCTGCATGCAGGAAGTTTTCACGACCCCATATTTTTGCGCTGAACAGCAGACACGCTGGTATGACGCGGTTGAGAAGATCCCGGACGGCCCAACCGTTCGGCTGATGCAGGAAGTGGCCAAAGAGCACGGCATGGTAATCATCGTGCCCATCTATGAGGAAGAAATTACAGGCATCTATTACAACACTGCCGCCGTTATCGATGCTGACGGAAAGTATCTGGGCAAGTACCGGAAAAACCACATACCGCATGTCAATCCCGGTTTCTGGGAGAAATTCTATTTCCGGCCCGGCAACCTGGGCTATCCAGCATTTGATACTGCCTTTGCGCGCATTGGAGTCTACATCTGTTACGATCGCCACTTTCCCGAAGGCGCTCGTGCGCTTGGTCTGAATGGGGCCGAGATTGTTTTCAATCCCTCGGCGACAGTGGCTGGTCTTTCGGAGTACCTGTGGCGTTTGGAGCAACCGGCTCATGCAGTCGCGAATGGATATTTCATCGGCGCCATAAACCGCGTCGGTCACGAACAGCCCTGGGACATCGGCGAATTCTACGGGCAGAGTTATTTTTGCGATCCGCGTGGGCAGTTTGTCGCCGAAGCCCCGCGCGACAAAGATGCGTTGGTCGTCGCTGATTTGAATCTCGACCTGATTCGCGAGGTTCGCAACACCTGGCAGTTTTTTCGCGACCGCCGGCCGGATTCATACGGGGCGCTGGTCGCCGATTAAAGTCATTGCCGATTTCCGATTGCCAATTGCCGATTTGTTCGCGGACGACCCAACGCGTGATCGGACTTAGTCATTCGCAGCTGGCAATTCTGTAAATCGGCAATTGAATGAGGAGTAGGCCAATGGATTTATCAATCACGGTAAATGGAATGAAGTTCCCCAATCCCTTTGTGCTGGGTTCGGGTCCCCCGGGAACCAACGCGCGTGTCATTGCCAAATCGTATGATGCCGGCTGGGGCGGGGCCGTCGCGAAAACCGTCAGCCTGGAGTCTGCGAAGGTCGTTAACGTTGTCCCTCGCTATGGCAAACTGCGCTCCAAGATTTCGGGAGAAGTTATCGGCTTTGAAAACATTGAATTGATCTCCGACCGGCCTATCGATGTCTGGCTTGATGAATTCCGCCAACTCAAGAAGCAGTATCCCAATCACATCCTGATCGCTTCGATCATGGAAGAGTATGAGAAAAGCCGCTGGCAAGAACTGACGAAAATGGTCCAGGATACCGGCGTGGACGCTTTTGAACTCAACTTCTCCTGCCCACACGGAATGACAGAGCGCAAGATGGGTTCGGAAATGGGTGAGCATCCCGATCTAACCGAGGAGGTCACAAGCTGGGTCACAGAAGTTTCCAGGATCCCCGTGTGGGCCAAGATGACGCCCAACATTACGAACATTAAGGAGCCGTCTCATGCCGCCGTGCGCGGCGGCGCTGTCGGCATCTCTGCGATTAACACGATCCTTTCAGTGATCGGGGTCGACCTTAATACGCTCAGGCCTATGCCCACTGTCGAAGGTCACACCGTTCCAGGCGGATATTCTTCACAGGCGGTACGTCCAATAGCGTTGCGAATGGTGAGCCAGCTTGCGCTAAGTTTGCCCAAAGAAGTCTCAATTAGCGGTATCGGCGGTATTGAATCCGCGCATGATGCGCTGGAGTTTTTCCTGCTCGGATCTTCTACCGTGCAATTGTGCACTGGAGTGATGCTTCATGGCGTGAAGATGATCGATGAGCTGAAGGAAGGTTTGGAGAAGTTTATGGTTGACAAGCAGTTCAATTCCGCCAGGGAGATAGTCGGCAAGAGCCTTTCTTACTTTTCAACTCACATGGACCTGGTGCAAAAAATGAAATTGGCCAAACGCACCAAGGCAGGCGAAGCTAGTCGCGACAATGAATGGGGTCAGAAGGATATCACGGAGAAAACCGCGGAACTTACCTCTAACTAGTTTAGTCATTCCACCCCAATCATGCTATAGAATGTCCCGCCATGTTGCCGCAGACCGCATTCCTGCCAATCTCGTCAGTGTTGAGCGATCGAAAACTTACTCGGGTGTTGGCTGGGGTCGCGGGATTTCAGATTGTACTCGTCTCACTCAACCTCCCGGCCTGGGAGTGTCCATTTCTTCGCGTGACGGGGGTTCCGTGCCCGGGTTGTGGCTTGACGAGGGCCATCATGCTGCTGCTGCAAGGCGAGATATACGCTTCAATCAGGTTTCATGCCTTCGCTCCAATCTTTCTGATTTGCATCGTCATTGTGGTTCTGGCCGCGCTACTGCCTAAATCATCAATTCAACCCGTAATCTCCAGGACAGAATTGCTTGAGCGGCAAAAGGGCCTTTCCGTCATAGTTCTTTCCGGTCTAATTCTCTACTGGCTGGCGCGATTGCTGGATTTTCCAGCGTTCATCCAGCTTATCCGAGGGTAGGACGTTTGCTCTTCGCTAGAAAATTGAATGGAGGAAAATCGCAATGGCTGCTCTAGGAATGGTAGTCGGGTTAGGCTCTTTGGTTTGTTTTATTATCGTCCTGATCAAGCTGTTTCAGAATGAGGGCGCACTGAAGGGGATCCTTGGGTTGATCTGCGGGCTCTATACTTTCATCTGGGGTTGGATGAATGCAACCAAACTCAATATCAAAAATATCATGCTGATCTGGACCGTCTTGCTGATCCTAAGCATCGTGATCAATGTGATGACGGGCGGCTTCAGCTACAGCACGGGCATGCCTACTACTACTCCTTAACCTGAAACAACCCAATCATGGGGGGCACAGGACACGACTAAACTGAGCCCTCCGCAAGAATCAATCAAATTCGGCTACAACCGGCGCGTGATCCGACGGGCGCTCCCAAGTGCGCGGTTCAATGTCAATCCAGGTATTCTTGTTGCGGGCTGTGAGTGATTCACTGCTCCAGAAATGATCGATGCGCAGACCGTGATTGCGCCGAAAAGCGCCGGCACGATAATCCCACCAGGAAAACTTTCCGCCCTCGGCGTGCTGCAGTCTGAAACAATCCTCGAATCCCCACTCCTTTATCTCTTGCAGGGCCGAACGCTCAGCTTCGCTGCACATGATTCGCTCCTGCCAGAGTTGTGGGTTATGAACATCGCGGTCTTCCGGTGCCACATTGAAATCACCACAGAGTAGAACTGGCTGACTCTTCTGGTAGTGCGTCTCGAAGAACAGGCGCAGGCGCTTCATCCATTCGAGTTTGAAATAGTATTTGTCAGATCCCACCGTCTGGCCATTCGGAATGTAAACATTCACAATCTGCACACCCGCCACGGTCACCGCCAGCAAACGCGCGTGGCCCAGTTCTTCGACGCCCGGATAGCCCCGCTGCGAAGCGTCACACTCGGTCCGCGAGACCACTGCTACGCCGTTGTAGGATTGCTGGCCGAAACTAATGCACCGGTATCCGTACTCGCCAAACACATCTACGGGAAACTTGTCATCGGTACATTTCGTCTCCTGAAGGCAAAGCACATCAGGTTGGACGGCTGCGAGCCATCTCGTAACGTTTGGCATACGAGCGAGAATTGAATTAACGTTCCAGGTGGCGATTTTCATCAATTAACTCTGAACTCGGAACTCGAAACTAGACCGAAGCGATTAGGCCTGCAAGCAAAGCGCCCCGTCGTGGGATGTCGTCAATCAAGATATGTTCGTGCGGCGCGTGGGCGCCATCTCCATCGATCCCGAGCCCATCGAGAACAGAGACGCCCGCAGCTGCCAGGAAATTTCCGTCGGAGGCTCCGCCGACCTGCGCTTCGCCCAGTTCAAACTCGAGAGACTGCGCAAGATTGCGCGCCAGATCGTAAAGACCCAGAACCTTCTTAGTTCTTTCCATAGGCGGCCGGTTTATGCCGCCGGTCACGGTGATGCGTGCCCGCCCGTCAAACGGCCTGCTGTTTCGCAAAGCTTCTTCTACTTCCGCAGCTTCCTCGGCCGTGGAGAAGCGCACGTCGATTTCGGCAGTCGCCTCGGCAGCGACGACATTCGAACGCGTGCCCCCTTGGACTACGCCCACATTCACATTTATCCCCCCTCCAGCACTGTTCATAGCGTGGAGACGCTCGATCTGTTTTGCCATCTCCAGAATCGCGCTGGCGCCCTTCTGTGGTTCCAGACCCGCATGGGCGGCACGACCCTCAACTTTCATCTCGAAAATACCGGTTCCTTTTCGTCCGGTTTTTACTTTACCTCCAACGGCCGGAGGCTCAAGCACCAACCCACAACGCGTCCTACTGCTTTGCACCAACCTTTCCAGTAAGGGCCAACCTGAAAAACTCCCTACCTCCTCATCACAGGTTAATACCAATGTCACACCAAAATCTGGAACGATACTCAGGTCGTCGAGTGCATGCAGAACCCCAATTGCCAACGCACAATTGGCCTTCATGTCGAAAATGCCGGGGCCGTAAATTCGATTTGCTTCCACTCGCCACGGACGTTCGGCAAGTGAGCCCCGCGAATGAACGGTGTCTGTATGTCCGACAACAAGAATATTTCCCAGGTCGGCTTTAGCTTGAAATGCGCGGATAACGAGATGCTGGCCAAATTCTGGGACGTTGACGCGTTCAATTGAATTGACGCAGCTGCTTTCTTCGGCGGCGGCGGCCAGTAACTCAACCACCTTGCGGCTTCCCGTCTCATCCCCCGAAGGCGACTCCGCTTCCACCAAACCGCGGACCAGGGCAATAATCTGTTGTTGCCGTTCGCGAAAGCGCTCCTGGAGTTGTCGTGCAAGAGAGCTCGAGATTGGTGACGCCATATTGTGACTCGGATTATTTAGTCTCTAAGCGAAGATGGAGCAGCCGGATTGCCAATTATTGACTGCTTGCGGACGGTCAAAGAATCAATCCGCGCAGTATTGACTGCAAATCCCAATCCCGGTTTTTCCGGCGCGATGATAGTTCCGCGTGAGGTAACGGTAACCACAGGCTCGATAATGTCTTCCTTCCAGTAGCGCGCGCTCGCGGAAACGTCTCCCGGCAGCGTGAAGCCTGCCTGGGTCGCCATTGCGATATTGTGGGCGCGACCGATTCCTGCTTCGAGCATACCTCCACACCAGACAGGAATATTATTGGACCGGCAGATCTCCTCGACACGTTTGGCTTCCCCATGACCTCCAACGCGTCCGAGTTTCACGTTGATGATTTTGCATGAGCTTAGCCGGATTGCGTGTTCAGCGTCGGCGCTGGAGTGGATCGATTCATCAAGACAAACTGGCGTCTTAATCTGCTTCTGAAGCTCCGCATGATCAAAAATGTCATTGTGAGCAAGCGGCTGCTCAAGCATCATCAGATTGAATTGATCCAGCCCGCGGAAAAGCGGAGCATCGGCAAGCGTGTATGCTGAATTCGCATCACCCATCAGGTGTATATCGGGAAATTGTCTACGGACCTGCTCGATAATACTCAAATCCCACCCTGGCTTAATCTTGATCTTGATCCGCTGGTAACCGGAGTTTAGTTCGTGCCCAATCTTTTCCAGCAGTGCTTCAGGTGTGTTTTGAATACCGATAGAAACGCCGCAGGGAATCTCGGTTTGAACACCACCGAGATGTTTCCACAAAGGCATTCCGGCTAGGTTAGCCTCCAAGTCCCAGCACGCTGTCTCGATCGCCGCCTTTGCCATCCGGTGGCCGCGAACAGGCTTCATCAGAGAGAAAGACTGAGCCGCATCCGCGAACTCTTTGCCCACAACCATCGGCGCGAGAAACTCATTTAGCGTAGCCCATGAGCTGTCGGTCCATTCGTCACTGTAGAACGGCCCTTCCCCCGCCGTGCACTCGCCCCAGCCCTCGGCGCCATCCTGGTCCACAACGCGCACCAGGAGAATACGTCGTTCTGTGGTGCGGCCAAAGCTCGTCTCAAAAAAGTGGACTAGCGGCAGGCGAATCTCGCGCAGCTCGATCTCTCTGATATGCATAAGAATTGGGGAGAAGGCCTCCGCGCGGGGATTATGCCTGTGCGCAAGCCGATTTGTCAGCCGGTACTGTCGGCAGTCGGTGCAAGAATTAAGGCAGGGGTGTGCCTGTTAAAGCCCTTTGCCTTGACCTCTACCTGCAAAACTGGTAAAAAGCTCCACACATTCCTACCGACAGTTCCTTTCCCAGCTCGCTATTCCTCTCAAAAACGTGCGGACGTTTAAAAATTGATTTGAGAGGAATATTTATGCCTAATAATGTGTACCCTTACCCCACGCGGACCCGTCTGTCTCTTAG